>JBDTAX010000021.1:0-5995 GCA_039924425.1 Pseudonocardiaceae bacterium | reverse complement strand
CGAAGGTTGACCTTGATTCATTCATCGAGGCTGGTCGGGTTGAGCCGACGGCCCAGTCAATCACGGGGCGGAGTGCGGCGTAATGGCGGGTAAACGGGATTGGGGAAGGATTCGGCAACTGCCCTCGGGTCGGTGGCAAGCGCGGTATCCGGGCCCGGATGGCAAACTCCGACCCGCGCCGCAGACGTTTGAGCGGAAGGCGGATACGTCGAACTGGCTGGCCAACAAGAGAGCGGAGATCAACCGGGATGAGTGGATTGACCCGGCTGCGGGGAAGGCCACCTTCGGTCTGTATGCCGCAAGCTGGCTCAAGGAACGTGACCTCGCTGAGACAACCGCAGAGCGGTACGAGGGGATTCTCCGTCACCACGTCCAGCCATACCTGGGTGACCGGGCGCTGGCCGAGATCAAGGAACCGGTTATTCGGCAGTGGCGAAAAGCGCTGCAAGATGCCGGCGTGGGTGCGCCGACTGTCGCCAAGGCCTACCGGATGGTGCATGCCATGTTCACCACAGCGGTTGACGATCTGCTCATCCGGCGGAACCCGTGCCGAATCAAAGGCGCTGGGCAAGACAAAGCGGATGAACGACCCACGCTCACGGTCGATCAAGTGTTCGCGGTGGCAAACGCGATCCAGCCGCGCTACCGGATGCTCGTCTTGCTCGGTGCACTCACGAGTCTGCGGTTCGGGGAGTTCGCCGCGCTGCGGCGGCGGGACGTGGACGCTGACGACGGTGAGCTGAGGGTGCGCCGGTCACAAGCCGAGTTGAAGCACGGGCGCACCATCATCAAGGACCCGAAGAGCGAGGCGGGCAAACGCTCGGTCGCTATCCCGGAGGTGGTACTCGCCGACCTGCGGGACCATCTCGACCGGTTCTCCGAAGCCGGACCAAATGGCCTGGTGTTTGTCGGGCCGAACGGTGGCCAACTGCGGCGACGCAACTTCCACCGGCTCTGGACCAAGGCGCTGGCGGATGCCAAGGTGGAGGAAGAGAACGTGCACTTTCATGACCTCCGCCACACCGGTAACACCCTCGCGGCGGCTACGGGAGCGAGCACGAAAGAACTGATGGCACGGATGGGGCACACGTCCCTGCGAGCCGCGATAATTTACCAGCATGCCAGCCGGACCCGAGACAAGCAGATCGCGGATGCGATCAGCCACAACGTCCAGGCAACCAGGGGCATGGGGCACGTGAAGGGCACGACGGAGAGAATCACCGGTTGACGTGAACGGCCCAGGAAAGCCAGAATACCCCGCTGACCTGGGCCTAAGCGTCTCAGTCGCTGAGTGGAGACGAAGGGACTTGAACCCTCAACCCCCGCCGTGCAAAGGCGGTGCTCTGCCAGTTGAGCTACGTCCCCGGCTCTAGGCGCGGCCAGCGCGCCCAGCAGCGACTCAGGCCAGTGGCGACTCAGGCGTTCGGCGTGGTGGCCTCACGCCAGAGGTCGGCTTCGCTCCTGGCGGAACGCTGGCGTTGGACGAGGATCAAAGCGATCATACCGACGATCAACAATGTGATGATCTTCTTCACGATGGTTCGCCTCCTAGGATGGTGCTTCGATGGGTCCGACGTTCAGTGGGCCTAGCTGGACTTGAACCAGCGACCTCATCCTTATCAGGGATGCGCTCTAACCAACTGAGCTATAGGCCCCCTACCTGACCCCGGCGAGGCTACCGCACAGCACAACCGGGGCCCAACCCGAGTGACCATGCGGGTCAGTCCGGTTCAGACAAGGTCACCTCGACACCGCCGACGAGATCAGCCACAACATTGTAGATCAGCGACCCGACCGTGGCCAGCGCGGTCAGCAGCACGATGTTCACCAAACCGATCACCAGCGCCACTCCGAACACCCGCCCACCGCTGACCAGCTCGGTGCTCACCTGAGCGTTGTTCGCCGAGGTGAGGTCGGAGTACGTGCCGTTGATCTGGTCCCACACGCCCATTCCGGCGAGCACCCCGTACAGCACACCGACAGCCACCATCCAGGCCAGAAACCCGGCGACCGACAACACCAGGGACAGCTTCAGCACTGACCATGGCTCAAGTCGCTGCAGTTGCAGGCTGGTCCGTCGCGGAACCCGCCCCGAGCGAGACCCCGTACTGGGCGCCGATCCCGAACCCGCCGGCAACACCCGTTCGGGAGGCGTGTATCCGCCGACCCGTACCGTGGACGGAGAGAAATCCGGATCAGGGACCGGTGGGCCGGCACCCGAGGCCACACCGTAGGCGCGGCCACCCGTGGGCTGGCGATCGGCCGGCTCCCGGACACCGCTTCGGGCGTGCTCGGGGGCTCCCACTTGCAGCGGCACCGCCCTGGGTTGCGCATCATCCTGCGCAACCCACTGGCGCTGCCACGGCGGTGCGCCCGCTCCGTTGCTCGAGGAGCTCGGCGCCGGATCCTGCTGAGCCGGCTCGTCAGCGGCGCCGGGTTCCTTCGACGCCACCTGGACCTCGGTCTGTTCGGTGTTCTCCGGCCTCGTCACGACTCATCCTCCGTCGGTACACCGAAGAGGGCGGCTGCGTCATCGGCGTCCGGGTCGCCGGCCTGCTCGGCGTTGCGTGCGACCGCCACCAGGCTCGCCCCCTCACCAAGGTTCATCAAACGCACCCCTTTGGTCTGCCGGCCGGCCTTGCGCACTTCCTTGGCGGTGGTTCGGATGACCCCACCGGTGGAGGTGATGGCATACAGCTCGTCATCGACATCGACCACGAGCGCTCCGACGAGCTTGCCACGCCGACGGTCGTACTGGAGAGTCAACACACCTTTGCCACCACGTCCTTGCACCGGATAGTCCTCAATCGGAGTCCGTTTGGCGTAGCCGCCCCCGGTCGCGACCAAAACGAACAGCCCGTGCTGCACCACCATGAGGGCCAGCAGCTCGTCGCCGTCGTTGAAGCGCATTCCGAACACCCCCGACGTGGCCCGTCCCATCGGGCGGAGCACCTCGTCGGTGGCGGAGAACCGGATCGACTGGCCCTGCGCCGAGACCAGCAGCAGATCATCCTCGGCGGTGCACAGCACCGCGCCGACCAGCTCGTCCTCCTCCCGCAGGTTGATGCCGATCAGCCCGCCGGTTCGGTTGGAGTCGAAGTCGGTCAGCTTGCTCTTCTTCACCAGGCCGTCACGAGTGGCCAGCACCAGATACGGCGCGGCGGTGTAGTCCTTGATCTGCATGACCTGGGCGATCCGCTCGTCAGGCTGGAACGCCAGCAGGTTCGCCACGTGCTGGCCGCGAGCGTTGCGGTTGGCCTCGGGCAGCTCGTACGCCTTCGCCCGGTACACCCGGCCCTTGTTGGTGAAGAACAGGATCCAGTCGTGCGTGGAGCAGACGAAGAAGTGCGCCACGATGTCATCGGACTTCAGTCCCGCGCCCATGACGCCCTTGCCGCCGCGCCGCTGTGCCCGGTACAGGTCGGTGCGGGTGCGCTTGGCGTAGCCGGTGCGCGTGATGGTGACCACGACGTCCTCGACGGCGATCAGGTCCTCGTTCGACACATCGCCGTCGTAGCCGGTGATGACGGTGCGGCGCTCGTCGCCGTACCGCTCGACGATCTCCGCCAGCTCGTCGCGGACGATGGTGCGCTGCCGTTCGGGCTTGTCCAGGATGTCGAGGTAGTCGGCGATCTCCCGCTCGAGCTCGGCGAGATCCTCGACGACCTTCTGCCGCTCCAGCGCCGCGAGGCGCCGCAGCTGGGTCTCCAGGATGTAGTTCGCCTGGATCTCGTCGACGTCCAGCAGCCCCATCAGCCCGGCGCGGGCGTCGTCCACCGTCGGGGACCGGCGGATCAGCGCGATCACCTCGTCGAGCGCGTCCAGCGCCTTGACCAGCCCGCGCAGCAGGTGGGCGCGCTCCTGTGCCTTGCGCAGCAGGTAGCGGGTGCGCCGGACGATGACGTCGAGCTGATGGCGCACGTAGTGCCGGATCACTTGGTCCAGCCGCAGCGTGCGGGGCACACCCTCGACGATCGCCAGCATGTTGACGCCGAAGGTGTGCTGCAACTGGGTGTGCTTGTAGAGGTTGTTGAGCACCACCTTGGCCACCGCGTCACGCTTGATCGTGATCACGATGCGCATGCCGATGCGGTCACTGGACTCGTCGTTGATCTCAGCGATCCCGCCCAGCCTGCCGTCCCGGGACAGCCCGGCAACCGACTCGACCAGGTTGTCCGGGTTGACCTGGTAGGGCAGCTCAGTGATCACCAGGGTGGTGCGGCCCTTGGCGTCCTCCTCGACCCGCACCACACCGCGCATCCGCACGGATCCGCGACCGGTGCGGTAGGCGTCAGCGATGCCCTCGGTGCCGACGATCAGGCCGCGAGTGGGGAAGTCGGGGCCCTTGACCCGCTCGGTGAGCGCGGCAAGCAAGGTGTCGTCGTCGACGTCGGGGTTCTCCAGCAGGTAGATCACCGCCGCGCCGACCTCGCGCAGGTTGTGCGGCGGGATGTTCGTCGCCATCCCCACCGCGATCCCGGAGCTGCCATTGACCAGCAGGTTCGGGATCCGGGCGGGCAGCACGGAGGGCTGCTGGGTGCGCCCGTCATAGTTCGGCTCGAACTCGACGGTGTCCTTGTCGATGTCCCGCAGCATTTCCATCGCCAGCGGGGTGAGCCGGCATTCGGTGTACCTCATCGCCGCCGGCGGATCGTTGCCCGGAGAACCGAAGTTGCCCTGTCCATCGATCAGCGGGTAGCGCATCGACCAGGGCTGCGCCATCCGCACCAGGGTGTCGTAGATCGCTGAGTCACCATGCGGGTGGTAGTTGCCCATCACGTCGCCGACGACGCGGGCGCACTTGACCGGTCCCCGCTCCGGGCGGAACCCGGAGTCGTACATCGAGTACAGCACCCGCCGGTGCACCGGCTTGAGCCCGTCACGGACGTCGGGCAGCGCCCGCCCGACGATCACACTCATCGCGTAGTCGATGTAGGAGCGCTGCATCTCCTGCTGGATGTCGACCGGCTCGACACGGTCTCCGTCTGACGGCAGGATGATCTCGGTCACAGAGCTTGAGTTCCCTTCAGCGCCTACTAGACGGCCCACGAGACGTGGGCGCAACCAGTTCAGTCTATCGGGTACTCACCGTCATCAAGCGTGGGAGCGACTCCCCGTGCCGCGCGCAACTCACCCAGCAGCTGCTCGGCGAGGTCATCGAGCTCATCGACCGCCAGCTGTCGGTCGCGACGAAGCTCGTGCCGGGCCTGGGCCAGGGAGAACACAACCGACTCGACCTGCTCGTGGTCCGCTCCCGGTTCGTGCCGGCGCGCCATCGCGGTGCGCAACGCGTCCGTCAGCCACTGCTCCGCGAGCTCGTCACGCCCACCCGCCCGCAACGCGGAAGTGAGCTGGGACGAGGCCTCGGTGTCCTCGAGCAGCAACGGGCGCAGCGGGTTCAGCACGGCCATCGCCTCATCCGCGCGTCCCAGGCGCATCAACACCTCCCCGCGGAACGTTCGCGGGTAGAGGTCGTCATCACCCCAGAGGTGGTGCACCTCGGCGGCCCGCCCGGCCAGCACCTCGGCCGCGGCCAGATCCCCGCCACGCTCACTGAACTCAGCGGCCAACATCAGCGCGAACCCAGTGTCGGCCTCATCGTAGAGCCGGTGTTGATCGACCGCAGCGGCCAAATCGGCGGCGACCTCCAGCGGCTGGTCAATCTTGGTGATGGAACAGCCGAGCGCGTCAAGCTCGGCCGACGCGACTAGCCCAGACGACAGCATGGGGAACGGTACTACGGCGCCCGTCGTTTAGCCACGCGCAGGGGTGGGAACCAGGTCAGCGACCACAAACCCCTACCAACAACACTAGGAGCCAGCACGATGCCCCTTGCCTACCCAACCCTGCCCGGCGATGTCGATCATTTCATCGCCGACGACCACGCTGTCGTGGAGCGGCAGTTCCAGTTCCTGGAAGCGGGTCGCGGCAACCGGCGGGTGCTCGTTGACCAGGTCGCGTTCGAGCTCGCGCTGCACGCCCACGCCGAGGAGCG
>JBDTAX010000020.1:0-14061 GCA_039924425.1 Pseudonocardiaceae bacterium | reverse complement strand
GGACCTGTCCGCGATGCTCGCCCGGTTGCGCACCGAGCACGGTGTGCGCTCGATCCTGTGCGAGGGTGGCCCGAACCTCAACGCCGCGCTGCTGCCCGCTGGGCTGGTGGACGAGCTGTTCCTGTCCATCGCGCCCACATTGGCCGGCAGCGCTGGGTCGCTGTCCATCGTCGAGCGGGCGCCGCTGGCCGAGCTGGTTGGTCTGGAGCTGGTGTGGCTGCTGGAGTCGCACAGCCAGCTGTTCGCCTGTTACGCGCTGCGGCGGTGACTGCTCAAGAAATCAGGGGCACCCGATCTCGGCCCAGCCGGCCACGTCGCGGCGGCTCCGCGCCCCGCTCCAGCGCTACCTCGTAGCGCGGCGCGCCGCGCTCCTGGCAGAGCTGGCTCAGTACCCGGGCGCGTGGGTCCTTGGCTCCGTACACCCGGTGAGCGAAGCCCAACAGCCGCCCCCGCGATCCGACCTCACGCGCGGTCTGACCGCCGTACCCTCTCGAGCATGGATATCGACGCGGCTGCTGCCGCCACCCCGGCACAGCTGCGGAGCGTGATGGTTGACCGGCTGCGGGGGAGTCGGCTGGTGAGCGTGGCATCGGTCGAGGCGGCGATGCGTGCGGTACCGCGACACCTGTTCGTCCCTGACGCCACGGCCGAGAGGGCTTACTCTGACGAGAACATCGTCACGCATCGCGACGCTGACGGAGTAGCTGTCAGTTCGGCCTCGGCACCGGGAGTCGTCGCGGGGATGCTGGAGCAGCTCGACGTCCAGCCGGGTCATCGGGTCCTGGAGATCGGCGCCGGCACGGGTTACAACGCGGCGCTGCTCGCGAATCTGGTCGGCCCGGCAGGCCGGGTCACGACGGTCGACATCGACAGCGAAGTCGTCCGGGGGGCCCGCGAATGCCTGGCCGCCGCCGGCTACCGGGGCGTGTCGGTGTTTTGTGGCGATGGTGAGTTCGGCTACGCGGACCATGCGCCGTATGACCGGATTGTCGTCACTGCGGGTGCGTGGGACATGCCACCTGTCTGGGTGGACCAACTCGCACCCGGCGGCCGGCTGGTCGTCCCGCTGCGGATGCGGGGCCTGACGCGTTCGATCGCTTTCGAGCGCGAAGACGGATACTGGCGGAGCCGGTCGATCGAGGAATGCGGCTTCATACCGATGCGCGGTGCGGGCGGCGTGGCCGAACGCAACATCCACCTGGGTGGCGACTCCGGCGTCATCTTGCGGATCGACGATGGGCAACCAGCCGATGAGAAGGCCCTCGGCGCCGCTCTTGACCATTCCGCAACGCTGGTGTCGACGGGTGTGACGGTCTCGGTGACCGGTCATCTGGACTTCTGGTTGGCCGGCATGGACGGGTTCTGCCGGCTCCTCGCGGGGCGCCAGGCCGTCGACTGCGGGCTTGTCGCACCGGCGTTCGGGTGGGGAAGCATGGGGGTGTTCGACCAGGGCACGTTCGCCTACCTCACCCTGAGCCCGACCGGCGAAACAGACGGTTCCCAGTGGCCCCGGTACAAGCTGGGGGTCTGCGCGTACGGTCCTGACAGCGGGGAGCTCGCGAATCGGGTCGCTGATCGGATCCGGGACTGGGATCATGACCGCCAGTCGATGCCCGAGCTCTGGATTGAGGTTCATCCCGTCGACACCATCGACGTGCCCACCGGTCAGGTCGTCATCCGCAAACGGCACACTCGGATGATCGTCCGCACTGCCCTCCTCGCCGGTCCTGGTGTACCGTCACCGGTGTGAATGAGAGCGTGGTTCTCGATGACGCCATCGCTGACCTGTTCGACCTCGATCCCCAGGTCGAGGGAGGAGAGAACGAGATTCAGTGAGGGGGCAGTGGCCCTTGTCACGCGACCAGTCTTAGCCTGCGGTCCAGTTCGGTGGAGAACTCGCGGATATGCGGGTTGACCTTTCGGCCGCTGGCCGGATTAGCAAATCCACCCTGCACAGCATCGAGAACGGACAGCGTGATGTGACCCTCTCCGAGATCGTGGCACTGGTCAACGCACTGGAGATCGCCCCTTCGAAGCTGATCAGACTGCCGATTCTCACACCCTCCAACGGACACACCGACGCTGCCGAAAGAGCAGCGGCTCAGGTCAGGAAGACCGAGATCCCCTGATGCTGCTCGCCGCGTCATTTGATCACCAGCCGATGGTGATGCTGGTATCTGGTCGCCTGATGTGGGTTCCGGATGAGGGTGTGTCGCTGGGCGTCCCGGCGGGACAGGCCGTGATGATGGGCTGAGCGGGGCGTCCTCTGCTCCACCGATGAAGTAGTTCCCTGGCCCGGCCAGCGAGCTTACCGCTGTCGGGGCCGTGCGCGATGATGCCCAGCTCGATCGCGTCGTCGCTGGCCGGCCGAGCGGTGAGGTAGGCGATGGATCCGCCGTCGTACAGGGTCGCACCGGTCCACCGCGTTGCGGGGTTGAGCAGGCCAAGGGCGCGGGCTGCGGGCGCTACGGAGAGTCGGCCGAAGCGTGCGCCACTGGTGGTCGTGGCGAGCCACAGGTCGAGGTGCTCGGCAGGTTCGTCGTGGCGGACCCGCACGGCCGTCCAGTGCTCGTCCGCGGGATGAGTGAGCACCTGGGCAAGTCCGGCCTCGTCGGGCACGTCATCAGCGTCGAACGTGAGGATGACGTCGGCGGCGAGTCGCACGTGAGGTTCGCGTATTTCCGCGGCGCCACGCATGGGTACGAAACCGCACACGGCTGCCCAGGTGCTGATCATGCGGCCGGGTTCGTCGAGGTCGAACGCTATCGAGCGGGTGAGGCCGCTGCCGTGCAGGCGCAGCGGAACGACGAGCCGGCCGCCGACGGCGAGTTGCTGCCACCACGCGGAGACGATGTCCCACGCTCCCGCGGTAACGATGATTCTGTCGTACGGTGCCCCGGCGGGGTGGCCGAGCGCGCCGTCGCCGCATAGCACCTCGACTTGGCCGTATCCGGTCGCGGTCAGGCTCGCGCTGGCTCCGGCGGCGAGGTCGTCGTCGAGCTCGATGGTGACGACGATGCCGGTGGGGCCGACCAGTTCAGCGAGCAGGGCGGCGTTGATTCCGGTGGCCGCGCCGATTTCGAGCACGCGATGGCCGGGGGCGACGTCGAGCTGTTCGAGCATGGTGGCCACGACGTGGGGACTGGAGGCCGAGGAGACAGCGGTGCCGTCACCGGCACGTTTGGTCACCACGGGTTTCGGTGCGTAGGCCGTCGTGAGGTCCACGCCGGGCAGGAACAAGTGCCGTGGCACAGTCCGGAAAGCGTCCTTGACCCGCGCGGTGCGGAACGTTCCGAAGCCGTCGATGAAGGAGACCAGATCCTGCCGCAACTGCTCCGGATCGGTGGTGGTGGTCACCGCGCTCACCGTAGTCGAGTGAGGGCGCCCGGAGCCGCTGCTCAGGGGCGGGTCGGGACCGATTTCTCGCTGGAAGACGACCT
This sequence comes from Pseudonocardiaceae bacterium, assembly GCA_039924425.1. Taxonomy (GTDB): domain Bacteria; phylum Actinomycetota; class Actinomycetes; order Mycobacteriales; family Pseudonocardiaceae. Next base: position 10,621 of record JBDTAX010000020.1, on the reverse strand, counting down.
GGCGGGCGGCGGTGGCCAGCACGTGTTGGTGCTCGGCGGCGATGCCCAGGCGGTTGAAGGCGAAGAGCAGGTGATGGGCGAGAACGGCCCGCAGTCCCCGCGTGAGGGTGCCTTGCTGAGCCATGTCGGCAAGGGCCTGACCGGTGTGCTCGAAGGCGGCTGGCCAGTCGGGCGCCAATGCGAGAGGGCTGTCGCCGGTGTCGCCTGTGGCGGCGAGGAGCCACTGCACGGCGGCTAGCGTCGCCGGTGACGGCTCGTGGTGCGTTTCCGTGGTGCGGTGTGCGGCGAGCCGCGCCCAGATGTCGCCTTGCTCGTACCAGTCCTGTCCGGCGGAGCGCATCAGCCGGGTGCCCAGCAGTAGGCCCACCTCGCAACGGTGATCTGCGTCGGGCTGCGCGCGGGCGAGATGGTGCAGGATGTGGCGGCTGTCGGCGTGGAACAGGTTGTGTGCGAGCGCCATGGCGTCGGCGCCGCCGAACGCGTGGATCTCGGGTTCGTAGACGACCTCGCCATGGCCGATTGGAACCGCCCGGTGAATCGCGCCTCGTTCTATTAATGTCGTCGTCAGATGCTCTGCGAAGGCGACCGAATTCTCGTCGCGGACGTCGCCGGGCAGGAAGCGCACTCGCCATGATTCGCCCTTGCGGACGAACCACCAGCAGGTGAGTGAACCGGTGTGCTCGGCCTGGGTCAGCAACGGCCCGAGGTGCGTGACAGCCATGTGTTCAGCGGCGTGCCAGTCGCCGCACCACAGGTTCACCTGACACCACCCGGTGCTGGTGTTCTGGTCGCCCATCACGTGTCCACTCTCGTTTGTCGTTGATTAGTTGAGGAGGAGGCAGGTCTGCCAGCCGCTGGTTGTTCCAGTCGCAATGTTGTGCAGGGTCAGCGCGATCCCTGCGCTGCCCTCGATCAGGCCGGGCAGCCTGCCGGGCAACGCGTCACGGGCGTGGTCGAGCAGCGTGTCGACCAGATGCGGCAGGTGGGCACCGATGTCAGGCGAGCGGGCGTCAGCGGCGGCGCACCACGCGGTCGCGATCAATCCGGCCCAGCCGTGGCAGAGGGCGGGGTCGATGATGCGGGCGAGCTGGGCAGGGTCTGACAGGCACCGGGCGAGGGCGTGTTCGGCAGCATCCTGGCGCGCGAGGTCGCGCAGGGCGAGGCCGGCCAGTTGCTGGGCGCGGGCCAGGCCGGGAGTTCCGTAGCACCAGGACGGCCGCGCCGGGCCTTCCTGCACCGACCGGCCGGTGCGCAGTTCGGCAAGGGTGACGCATTCGGGCCACCACGGTCCTGCCGGTGCCTCGTGGCGCCAGGCGTCCAGCCATTGACAGATCCGGTCGATGGCGGCGGCGTGACCAGCGACGGTGACTCCCCGTCGCATCGCCAGGGCGAGCAGCGCCAGCGGGCCGCTGATGCCGTGCGCCATGCCGAGGTCGGCGTGCCCGGCGTCGAAGGTGGGATCTGATGGTTCGGAAGGGATGTCGGTGGTCCACCAGCCCGGCGCGCTCGATCCTGCGGTGTCGTCGGCCGGCATTGGTTCTGTGAGTCGCACCAGGTAGGCCAGCACGCGGCGGACCAGGTCGCCGTGGGGATCACGGTGGAGCAGGTAGGCGCCGAGCCCGGTCAGCCCACGCACCAAATCGAACTCGGACAGGGACGGGCGGACCGCGGCGGTGATCCTGGCGAACGCGGTCTCCAGGCGTGCGTGCACAAGCTGGGCGACGCTGGCGTCCAGGATCGTCGTGGCCTGCGGATACTGCCTTGGTGCGGCGGTGGCGATGGCAAAGGCGACTGCGGGGGCGCCGAACCACAGGCCGGCGCCGCGTCCGGCACTGAGATCCTCGCGGGTGGCACAGGCAAGCCACGCATGCATCGAGTCCCCGCCGCCCAGGCCGTCCCGGGCGCGGACACCGTGCAGGACGGCGACGCCTGCGGCGCCCTTGGACAGTGACTGATCGCTCCAGCGCGGGCTGCTCGGACCGTAGTCGTCGCCGACTTCCGGCGGTGGGGGCGCAGCCAGAGAGTCGCTGAGTTCATGGGCCACCGCCGCGGCGCCGCGCAGTGGCAGAGCGTCGGCGAGCACGGTCATCGGGGGTTTCTCATATGGACGGTCCGGCGGGCGTTCCAGGACAAGGCGACAGCTCGCGCCAGCCGGTGCGACACCGCTTCGGTGTCCGGATCGATCCCGTGTGTGCGCACGTGGTGCATGTGCAGCAGGGACACTAACACCGAAGCCGGCGTCACGTGGGTGGCTTCGGGCGTGAGACAGGATGCGTAGCGGGCCGCTGCCTCGGACCGGGCATGCCAGGCAGCGGCGATCACCGGGCCGCTCGGGATGCTGTGTAGCGCCGGCCCATCGGCCAGGCGGAGGGCCTGGTGGAGCACGTCCCGGTTGCGAAGGGCCGCAACACCCGCGAGTGCGGGGCGGTCGATGAGCCACCGCATTCCAGCCTGCCGGCTGCCCGTCATCGCGCAGACCAGGTCGACCAGACTCGCTGCGGTGAGCGCCTGTGGGTACAGCTCCCGCGAACTGGCCAGAGTTGTGAGCTGAGTGAGGACCGCTACGGAGTCGGCGGCGAACAGCGCTTCGGCGGCGGCCATGGCCGGCCCAGACCCATACCGTCCGGTCTCCGGGTGGTACGTGTCGAGGGTCAGCTCACCGAGGAGGCCGCGCCGCCGCAGGTCGGCTGCCCATGCCCCGACGTGGCCGGCGGCCTGACCGTAATCCTGTATGTGGAGGCGTAGCCGTAGATGCGGTGCGGGGTGGCGCAAGCGCACGAACCACCACGGCGGAGGTTCGTCCCACGCATTCAGCAGTTTGGATAGATGGTGGGTGAGGATCGTGTCGAACACGTCCGGGTGGCCGTAAAGCTTCGCGAACAGGACTCCCGAGCCAGGTAGCGCGTCCTGCTCGCGCCCGATCAGCGGCAGCGGCGCCGAGCTGGTGATGACGGCGGGAGCGCGGACGGGTGGCGCGGTGGCGGCCAGCGGGATGACGATCTCGTGTGCCCGTCCGGCGAACCATCCGTGATCTGCGGCAGTAGGTGCCTCCACGACCGTGACGGTGTCGTCGGCTGCGTCCAGGTGAGCGCGTAGCAACGTCAGGTCCAGGGGATCGTCCAGGTTCAACCTCAGTCGACGGTCGGCGGTACCGACGGACACGCTGGCGGGCAGCCGCAGCTGCTCGCGCACCGCCGCGATGACCGTAATCCACTCGTGCCGCGATGTGGTCAAGCCGGGCAGTTCAGCAACGCGCAGACGCCATTGGGCCGGGATGAGAATGCTGCGGCCGTAGCGGACACGCGGCCGAAATGGCAGACACGCGGCTGCGCCCCAGTCGAACAGCGAGACCGCGGCGCCTCCGGCTCGCGGAATCTCGAACAACAGACGGGCAATGGGCGGCATCGTCTGCCGCGCTCCCGCGTGCGGCAGGACCGGCTCCACCACGCGCCGCCGTGACAGCGTTACCACATACAGCCGGTGACAGTCGGCGGTGACTGCGAGATCCTGCACCGGAATGCGACCATGTAGGCCGTCGCGGTGCTCGGCCAGACAGATCACATCCGGCAGAACGAGGGGGGCGCGGAGGGCATTCTCCACCCGCGGATGCTTCGGCGGGAACGACAACTGCGCGGCGAGCGCCCCGTCGACCCCGGCTGGCAGCTGGCCGTACAGGCCGACCATCCGGTGCCGATCGGTGTCAGGCAAGAGGTCGAGGAACCGGCCGGCTGCGGCTCCTGTCCGGCCGATCCCGCACAGCACCAACGTGAACACGCCTTCGGTCAGCGCCGTCGTCGTGGGCGCGCGGACCTCGGCCCACACGTCCACATGCGGTATGGACCGCGCCTCATCCCTCCCGACCGCAGCCAGGGCATCGAGGGCATCGTCATCGAGCACGACTTCCTGAGCGCCGTCCAATGTGGCCTGCTGCGCCAGCGCAAGCAGCCGTTCATCGCGCTCAGACAGCTCCCCAGTCAGTGCAGCCTGCTCCTTGTCCCCGAAGTGGCGGGGAAACCCGAGCCCGACCGTGGGATCAACGAGCTGCTGGACAGGGACCACAGCGCCAGGTCCGTATCGGTCCAAGAACCCGCTGTGATATTCGCGCCACGCCGGGTTCCCGGCGGGAACCGGGGTCAGCCTCAGCAACGCCTCGGCGGCCGATGCGGCTTCGATCGCCACCTGCGGTGGCAGCACCACCGTGCACCCGAGCCGGAGATCCACCATCAGGGACTGCTCCGCGGCGCGCGACAGTGCCCGCATTCGCGCGGCGGTCGCACGCCTGCCCTGTCCGTCGACCCAGTTCGTCGCGCGGTCGGCCGCCTGTAACTGCGCGTGGATCGCGCTCAGTTCCCCGACCAGCGGCTTCGCCTCCGGCACCGAGTCCGCGTCCACCTCCCGCAGCCGACCCAGGACGTGAGCGAGCCCATCAGTGGTGGTCGAAGGCGGACGCAGGCTCGTGATCAGCACGCCACGTGCCACAAGCTGCGCCACCATGGCGTCGAGCGCCGGGATTGGCGTGTTGGCGAATTCGGCGGCCAGTTTGTCGATCAGATTACCGACCTGGATGGGTGAGCGCGCCAGGTGCATGATCGTCTGGACGGGCGGGATGTACCGTACCGACACTTCATCCGACGGACCGCGTCCAAAGTCGCCAGCGTGCGGTTGCCAGGACACCACCAGCCGCTCACCACGCACCACCACAAGATCGTTCGCCATGACCGGCAGGCGACGTCGCAGCGCAACGCATGATTCGAGTCGGGTGATCACGTCGGTCAACCAGACCGCGTCAGCCCGAGTCCGCGTCTGATGGCAGTCGGTCCACCACACCGATACTTCCTGGCCGAAACGCAGCGCGGTCACACCGGCGAACGCTCCGAACGGTGTGGCACGACCGCGCATCCGGACGAGATACCGGGCCAGCGCCATCACCAGGCGCCGTACCGGCCCAGCACCGGGCCGTCGCCCTGCGCACACCGCCTCAATGCGGTCGGCCAGCACCGGACTGGCCACCGCGACCGCCTCCGCCACGGGCCGTTGTGCCCAGACCTGTGCCAGCCACCCACCCACACCACTGCTCGATCCCGACATCGTCGTCCAGGTCAGGCCACGACCGGGGAACCACGTCGCCGGTATGCACACTCGCCCGCAGCACCGCCGCATCAATGTGCCGGTACCACATCACACGCTCCGGTGCCTTCATCTTGAGGCCTCCCGTCGGTCACAACGACTGTCATCAAGAAAGCTCTGTGACCGTCTCCGGCAGGAGGTCTCGCCGGAGACGGTCACACGGGCACCTCAGCAGTCGCTGCCCCGCACGGTGTTGCATCCGTTGTCGGTGCTGCTCAGCAGCGCTGCCACCACGGGGCCGGCGGTGACGATCTTGACGTCCAGGTCGAGGTCGACGGTGCTCGCGGCGACGGGCCGCTCCAGCGGCTCGGCAGTCATGGCAGAACCTCCTGTCGTTGCGGATAGAGATCGTGGCCAGGTGGCCCTTTCAGCGGGCAGGGCGCCCACCGAAACGCAACATAGAAGCGGCGTGAGGTCGTCTTCTATGACTTTGCGGAAACTTGCAGATTGACCGACGCCGCACGGTTCGCGAGGATGACGTCACCGCAAGTTGCCGCAAAATCCTACCCAGGAGGCTGGCGTGGAACTTACCTTCGTTGCCAAAGATCCCAGTTCAGAGCCCAGCGGCTCGCCGACGCTCTACCGCACCGACCGCCGATCGTGGGTGGTGCAGGGCTCGGTGGTCACCGACCCGGACGCGCTGGCGGCGATGGACATCCCGGAAGGCGAGACATGCGTGGAGATCCCGGATCGGCTGATCACGTTCTTCCAACAGCACCAGTGATGCGCTCGGCCAGCTACGACGAGCTCAACGACCTGTGTCGAGGCATCAAGAAGTCGTTCGTGCACCTGGAAACCCGAGACGCGTACGGCACCGAGGTCGAGCTGCCGCACATGGCGCAATGGCGTCGCGGCGAGTCCGACGATTTCGCGTGGCTGGGCTGGTGGCTGGAGATGCTCCGCGTCCACAACGCTGCCGGCCGAACGTGCCGCCGCGCCCGGGTCGTGTCCGAGCCCCTGAGCGACTACCAGCGGTGGACGCGAAGCCACGCCACGATGTTCCTCGACGCGGGCGAGGACATCCGCTATCTCCCCCGCCCCCACCTGGCTACTGTCGTTGTGCCCGGCAGCGGAGATTTCTACGTCTTCGACGACGAGCTTGTCCTGTTCCTGCACTACGCCGGCAACGGCACCAACGCCTCATTCCAGATCACCGAGAACCCGCGGACGGTGCGAACCTGCCGGGAGGTGTTTGAGACCATCTGGGACCTCGCTAAGCCGTTTGGTGAATACCAACCCGAGTAGCTCCGTCGCCCAAGCGCGCAGGGAACTTGGCGCTCGGCTGCGTCAGCTACGCAAGTCCGCGGAGCTGACCGGTCAGGCTCTCGCCGATGCCACCGGCCAGCACTTCACCCGCGTCAGCCGGATCGAGAACGGCGCCCAGGCACCCACCGAGCGCAACATCCGCGACTGGTGCGCCACCTGTGGCGCCGAAGACCAGATCCCTGATCTGATCGCGACCGCCCAGTCGGTCGAGACCGCCTACCTGGAGTGGGCTCGGCAATCCCGGGCCGGCATGAAACGGCTGGGAGACCTGCACTCAATCGCCACCTACCAGCGCACCACGACCTTTCGCATCCACGAGCCGATCGTGCTGCCCGGCATCTTCCAGACCGAGGCGTACATCCGGCGGATGCTTGCCTTCTGGTACGCGTTCCTCGACGCCCCCGACGACGCGGACGCCACTGTGGCGATGAAAGCCGAGCGCACCGCCATCGCGCTGCGCCCAGCCAAACGCATTGCTGTTGTCCTCGGCGAACAAGCCCTCCACACCCTCCGCGGCACACCCGCCGAACACGCCGACCAGCTCACCCACCTGCTGTCGCTCATGCGCTTGCCGTTCATATCCCTCGGCGTCATCCCGGCCGATGTTCAGCGGCACGCCATCGCTACCATCGGATTCTGGATCTTTGACAACAACGCCGTCGCCTTAGAAACCCCCACCGCAGCGATCAAAGTAACCCGACCGCAGGAGATCTCGCTCTACGTGGCGATGTTCAACCAGCTGCAAGACCAGGCCATCTATGGCCATGACGCGCGCCAGCTGGTCGCCAAAATCCTCGCGAGCCTATGAGGCGGCGCATTCACCCTGGGCGGTCTGGAGGCACTGTCATCGACAGCGTCAACCCCGACGACCACGCAGCCTGGTGGGAAGCGGTCTACTCGAACACGACCCTGGTCACCCAGATCACCACGACCGACGTGACCTCCTCGGGCACCATGCCCGGACTGCTCGCCACGATGCTCACCGCCCTCAGGATTAACGCGGGTGACAACGTCTTGCACGTCGGTACTGGCACCGGCTACACCGCCGCCTTGCTCTGCGAAGGCCTCGGCTCGAGCAAGGTCACCACCGTCGACATTGACCCCGACCTGAGCAACGCCGCCCGCACCCGCCTCGACCACCTCGGCTACGCCCCGGCCGTGGTTACCGGCAACGGAGCGCAGGGGTACGCGCCCAACGCCCCGTATGACGCCATCCTCGCAACCTGCGCCCTCCGGCGCATACCAGTCGACTGGTTGGCCCACACCGTGCCCGGCGCCCGCATCGTCGCCCCCCTGGCCACCGGCCTCATCGCACTCGACGTCACCGGCCCAGGTCACGCCAGCGGCCGGTTCCTCGCGCCCGGCGGGTTCTTCATGCCCCTGCGAGACACCAAGCAGCGGGACAAGCCCACCACACCGGCACCCGGCGCGACCCCCGAGCCACTGAACTGGGACCACGCCAAACCTTCTACGACGATCACCTGCGGTTCCTGCTGACCGTCGCCTTCCCCGATGTCTCCACCGGCCAACACGGACCGGAGTGGGAGAACCTCACCATCTCCGATAACGCCGGGTCCACCGCTCGCCTGGACCACACCGGCAACGGCGCCTTCCTCGTCACCGAGCTCGGCCCCCGCACCCTCTGGAACGAAGTCGAACACCTTTACCAGCAGTGGCAAGCTTGGGGCAGACCCGGTCGCGAACGCTACGGACTCACCGCCAACGGAGAAAGCCAGACAATCTGGCTCGACGAACCACGCGACGCGCCGACCTGGCACTTACCCAACTAAATCACCCGTCGAGGTGATCGCCGGCCTGTCGTGCCCCCGCGTGGGCGGCGCCCAGGGCCGGGGCGAGTTCTCCTTGAGTAGCGCGCGGCTCGGGGGTTGGGTGCCCGCCAGTGTTGTGGTCCGCGCGGGAAGAAGGAGCGCGCGACTCACTGGCAAGGACACCAACCGCGCGCCGGGGTGTCTCGTCGTCCCGGACCTGGGGCCTGGCGACAACTGTGCCCACGTTTCCGGTGACGGCTCACCCTGCGTGGTCGCGATCTCTGGTAACCGGCATCCTGATCACTTGGGGAGCTTCGGTATCGAGTTGGCGGGGGAGTACCCAGCCGGTAGCGTTCCGCTGTCACGTTCGAAAGCCGGCAATGGAGGCAGGCGCCGCGATGTCGAGGAAGCGCCGTGGGTGAGCCACGCAGTCACAAGCAGCGACGCGAGCAGTTGGTGCATTCACTGCGGACTGAGGGCAAGTCGCGAGTGGGCGTGGCCGAGGTGCTCCGGCGGCGATACCGCTTCAATGCCCGAGTGGCGCTGCGCTATGCCCATGGCTGGAGCCAGCGCCAGGCCGCCGACGAGTGGAACCGGCGCTGGCCCGATGAGCTGAAGACCTTCAAATCGTTCTCGTATTGGGAGCAGTGGCCGAGCAGGACTGGGCACGTCCAGTCGTTTGGCAATCTCGCCAAACTGGCGGAGCTGTACCAGTGCGCGGTCAGTGACTTGCTCGCTGACCTGCCTGACTTCCGGCACCTGGATACCGTGGCGGGCGCACCGGACACAGCAACCGGTCTCCTGTTGTCAGATGACTTTGTCGCATCACTTACCAAGCACCTCGGATCAGTGGCGCCATCTGATCGTGACGTGCTGAGCACGCCCCGTGACCGTGACCAGGCGTACCATCAGCTTGTCCAGTTCCTCCGCAGTTGGGCGCACAGCATGGACCGTCGCAACATGCTTCGTGCCCTGCGCTGGGCAGCGACTACCGCGTCCCTGCCCTTGGCCCTCGACGGTGATGAGCACCAGCGCGTGGTCTCAGCGCTCACCGGGCTGATCCGGGTTGACGCGCAGACTATCGAGCACATTGAGGCGGTGCTGTGGCACTGTCGGCGGCAGGATCACGCACTGGGCCCGCAAGCCGTCCTGGACACTGTCCTTGCCCAGCGTGACCTGGTTCGTGCGCTACGACCCGGCTGTCCGGCTGAGCTGCGGCCTCGGATGCTCTCGGCGCTGAGCGAAGCCTCGCGTCTGGCCGGCTGGCTGTCGTTCGATCTGAACCAGTTCGACCACGCCGGATACTACTACGAGGATGCCCGCGCGCTGGCCCACGATGCCGAGAACGCCGGGCTCGGTGGGTTCGTGCTGTGTGAGATGAGCCACCTGGCGACCTGGCGGGGCATGCCGCGCATCGGCATCGATCACGCCGTCGCGGCCGGGCAGTGGGCCAATCGTACCAATGACCTGCGGTTACGGGCCTACACCGCCGACGTGGCCGGGCGAGCGTATGCCGCCGACGGGCAGCGAGACGCCTGCCTGGCTGCCCTCGACACCGCCCACACCCTGCTCACGGCGGCCGATCCCCAAGCCCCGAGCTATACAACGTATAACGAAATGGCACACATCTCGATTCGCGGCGGGTGCCACCTCACGCTAGGTGAGACTGACCACGCTATTTCCTATGCGCAGCAGTCTCTCAAGGTCATGGATCGGATATCCACCCGGGACGTGGCGATGACTCTCGTCGACCTCGGCCAGGCGCATGTGCGGTGCAATGAGATCGACGAAGCGGCGCGTCTACTCGGCGATGCCGGGGACATCGCGGCGACCCACAGCTCCGCTCGGCTGGTCGGCCGATTGGAGCAAGCCCGCGCCGACCTGCAACCCTGGCAGCGCACCCTCGCCGTCCGCACCCTCGACGACCGATTTGCGTCTCTCGGGTTGACATGAAGCTGACAAGAGAATTGTTGTGGTGACGTGCGGTATCGCTGGCATATCATGTGCAGGGCGGGTGATAAGGCAGGTCCTTCGAAACGTATTGGTCCCACTTCTCGTGAGTGATGGCGTTCCTGGTGGTGGCACAGATCCGCTGAATTGCTTGGTCGACGTTTATCTCCCACAGCCGCACAGTGCCATCGTCGCCGCCGCTGGCTAGGGTGCGGCCATCAGGACTAAACACTACCCCATTGACGAAGCTGGTGTGGCCGGTCAAGGGTTGTCCCAACGGGCTGGGGTGGGCTGGGTCGGCCACATTCCACAACCGCACCGTCTCATCGAGACTACCGGTAGCCAGAGTCCGCCCATCAGGGCTGAACGCCACTGTCTCGACGGCGTTGGTGTGGCCGGTCAGGGGCTGACCCAGCCGGGTGGGGTGGGCTGGGTCGGTCACATTCCACAACCGCACGATCGTCTCGCCGCTGTCAGCCAAGGTGCGCCCATCCGGGCTGAACACCACC
>JBDTAX010000019.1:0-20782 GCA_039924425.1 Pseudonocardiaceae bacterium | reverse complement strand
ACGACAAACAGAAACCGGGTCATCCCCGGCCGGCCTCTGCCGGAGAGCGGGGTGCGCGGTGGTGCTCAGCGATCCAGGACAGCACCAGGCCGAGCACCGTGCGGGGTGCATTCATGAGCACCAAGTGCCGCTGCCCGGGCACGACCACGGTGCGGCAGTGCGGCAGCAACACCGCCAGCTCGGCCCGGTCCACGACATCCGACTCGCTGCCGAGGATCTCCATCATCGGGCACCGAACTGACCGGATCTGCTCGCGGCTCAGCCATGGGCCGTTGAACGTGTCCTGCACCATGGTGGTAGTCCGCACCTTGTGGCTGGTCATCTCGACCAGCCGCGTCGCATACGGGCCAAGTTGCGCCGTGACCCGATCCAACTCATCGGGGTGTTCGAATGGGCGGAACTTGTCGTGCAGAATGGACATCTTCCGCGACCACAGTTCGGTCGCCGGTTCCGCCTCAATCAAGCAGAGGCTCGCCACGCGTTCGGGATGCGCCACCGCGTAGCTGAAAGCCACCGTCCCGCCGTACGAGTTGCCGACCAGGTGCACCGGTCCCGACACATTCAGCGCGTCGAGCAGCCCCGCCAGGTCGGCCACGAAGTCACTCAGTCGGTACCCGGTGTCCGGTCGGGCGCTGCGCCCGTGACCGCGCAGGTCATAGGCGATCACCTCAATGCCGTTCGCGGCCAGCGGAGCGGCCAGGGTGAAGTAGAAGCTGGCCAGGCTGTCGGCGCCGAAGCCGTGGACGAGCACCACCGTCGGGTGCTGCCCATCAGCGTCGGGCACGCCTAGCCGCAGCGCGTGCATATCGATACCGTTGGCCAGGATTCGCGTCACGGCTGTGTGCTCCCCGAGGTCGTGCTCAGGCAGTCGAGAACGTAGTCGACGAGCCGACCAACAGTCAGCCCGATGATCTCGTCTAATTCCAGGGTGGCAATGAACTCGGCGATGTTGACCCGGCTGCCGTACCGCGCTTCCACGTGACCGGCGAGCACGACGAGGTCAATGCTCTCCAGCTCCAAATCCCCAAAGAACGTGGTATCCGCGGTGATCTCGAAATCAGCGCCGAGCTCGTACCCACCGAGCACCTCCCGCAGCATGCCGCTGAACTCCCGCAACATCACATCCGATGCTTTGCTGGTCTTCACTGTGTCCCTCCCGCTCGGGTCGCTGGGCCGGTTGTCCACGCGACGACGTAGTGTCGCTCCTGTTGATCTTCACAATTGCTCAGCCGCTCGCACCGAACCCGATAGGTGCCCGAACAACCGGCTGTGTTCTCCTCAGGGCTCTCGTCAGGCCGCACCTGGACGCTGAGCTCGGTTCGGCTGGCCTCGACCACCGCGAAGCGCCGCGGGCGACCACCGAACCCGGTGCCCTCGGCCTTGGACACCGCCTCCTTGGCGGTCCAGAACCGGGTGAACCACACCGCCGCCGACTCACCGGTCTCCGCGCGGCACGCCTCGAGCAGAGCGCGCTCCCGCGGTGACAACGCGACGTCCTGGGTGCGGTCGTCGCGCTCGGTGATCTCCTCGATATCGATGCCGACACCACCGCCGTTGTGAACACTGGGGCCGCTACGCGGCTGCGCGATCGCCACCCCGACCCGTTGGCAGTGCGCCAAGGACACCTCCAGGGGGGGCAACGTCGCGCCGGGCCACCCGGAGACTCGTGGCCGGCCACGCTCATCGTGGGAGACCTGCACCTCGGCGGGGAACACCGGTCCCCAACCCTGGTCCCACAGCCACCGGCGGACCGCGTCTTTCACCGCGATCCGGCCGAGCAGCCACGGCCGCCGGGCGCGAGGGGAGCACCGGTCGTAGTCGGCGCGCTCCCCCGCGCTGAGGTACTCACGCATGACCAAGTCGCGTGAGGCGAGATCGGGCCACCGGTCGAAGAGCACCGCCCAGCCCTGCGGCGATATCCGGGACATCGTGTGTTGCTCGGAGAACCGCTCGGCCGCCTCCGTCTCCAGGTCACTGTCGAAGCGGCGGCTGTGCCAGCCCTCGATGTGCGCCCACACTCGCCCCCGGTGAACCACCTGCATGTCGGCCCGCACCGCCGCGTCGGTGACCGACCGGAATCGGACCGTGGCGTCCACCGCGGTGCCAGCGCCGGGATGCGGGCCGAAAAGGCGAATGTGCTCCACTCGCACCGGAAGCGCCACCCGCTTGGTGGTCTGCGTCGACATGGTCCAGTACCAGAGCAGCTGCCCCAGGTTGTCGAGCAAACCGCCCGGCGCCGCCGGTGTCGTGATCACGCCACGCACGTGGCGCTCACCCTGGGCGCTCAGGTCGGTGATGCCTTGCATCCGAGGGCCGTGAAAGACCCACCGCTGGGCGTAGAACTCCTGGGCGGTGACATCCGGCGCCCGCTCGGCGGTGGTGTCCACCGGCCAGGGAACCGGCGGATGGGGGTAGCGCTCGCCCAACTCGATCGTCGCCTGCGCGTACTGCCCGACGCTGACCTCGACGCTGGCCGACCCCTCGATGACCGCGGTGACGGGCACGTCCACCGCGGGTGCCGCCACCAGCCAACGGTTCAGCCGCAGGTCGTGCACGGCCACCGCGAGCCGGCTCGGCACGGCCCGCTCGGCGGCATCAATCATGTGCTGAACCAACGTGGCGCCCGGCACGATCGGCCAGCGGTCCCGCTCGTCCGGCCAGTCCGCACGCTGCCGGACGAAGCAGTGATCCCGCAGGTAGGGCATGGTCTGGGTGGACACCCGCAGCACGGAGGCGAGCTCTCGCGGCGCGACTGCGGTGCTCGCTGGGCGGCTGTCGTGAGCACCGATCACCGCGACTGCGGCGTCAGCGGTTTCTCGCAGCAACCCAGTGAGCTCGGCCACGAGCGGGAGCCGCGCCGCGAGCTGATCCAACCTGGCCAGTGATCCAGAAAGCGGCGACCCGGGCAGCGACTGGGACAACGACGCCGCAAGTCCGGGGAGCACGCTCGGCGCCGCGCCGCCCAGACTGACCAGCCCTGTCGAGAGGTCGAGCTTGACTGGTTGCCCGCGACGGCTGCGGCCGACGGTGGTGGGCCACTCAGGCGAGCCGCCCTCCACCCAGAGTGCGGTGACCACCCGGCGCAGCTGGTCCAGCCCGCTGCGGTGCGGTGAGTTGGCCGCCACGGTCAGGTGTTCTCTGCCACGCAGCGTGTCATCGATCAGCGAACCGAGCTGCCCCACCCCGACCTGCACGAACACCGTGACGCCGGCGGCGTACATCGCCTCGATCAGCGGCCGGAAGCGCACCGGCTCCAGCAGGTGGCGCACCATCAGCGCCTTGACCTCAGCCTCGTCGGCCGGGTAGGGGGCGACGAGGGTGCTCGACCAGATCGGAACGGTCGGCGGGTGCAGCCGCAGGCGGCTGACCGCCTCCCGGGTCGGGGTCAGGTAGGGCTCCATCATCGGGGTGTGCAAGCCCGAGCGCAGCGGCAGCACTCGGCCGAGCACGCCTCGCGCGCGCAACGCCCGGACCAGCTCGTCGACGGCGGCGCCCGGCCCGCAGACGATCGCCTGGTTCGGTGAGTTGTCGTGCGAGAGCACAATGTCCTGGCGCTCGGCGAGGGCATCGACGAGCCGGTCGGCGCCGCAGCCCAGCACGGCGAACACGACATCGGGGAACCGCAGCGCATCGGGGTCGAGGGACTCGAAAAGCTGGTCAACCTCGGTGTCACTGACCATCCCCGCCGAGATCATCGCGGTGAACTCGCCGCCGCTGTGACCGGCCACCACATCGGGCCGCACCCCCAGTCGCCGCAGTGCCCGGTCCAGCAGCCGGCTGACGGTCACCACCGCCATCCCGTGCCGGCCGGCGTTGCTGAGCGAGATCTCCGGCCGAGGCAGACCGAAGTGGTCGGCGACATCATTCACGCTGGGGGCGAACTCTGCTTCCAGACCGGGGAAGACGAACCCGATGCGCCCGCTCGCCGGCGCCCGCAGCAGCGGTCGCGGGCTGAACCAGATGTCGCTGTGACCGCGCCACGCCGCACCCTGGGCGACTACCCGCCTGGCCGCCGCGAGGCGTTTCGGGGTCGGGTTCACGACGCCGAGCCGGCAGTGCCCCGCTGAAGGCTCAACACCGCTGAGCGCGCGCAGCGCGACTGTATCGTCTCGGTTGAGCAGCTCAGCCAGCCCGCTCGGCGTCGTGGCGGCCACCCGCAGTATCCGCTCGGGCTCGTTGACCATGACCGGCCGGCGCCGTGGCGGGGCGGGCACCGTGGCCGGTAGCTCGACCACGACGTGCGCGTTGATGCCGCCGAAGCCGAACGAGTTGACCGCGGCGCGGCGCACCCGCTGGCTGTCGCCGGGCTCCCACGGCTCGGCGGAGTCGATCACTCGGAACCGGGTGCGGGCCAGCGCGGGATGCGGATCGTCGCAGCCCAGGGTGGGCAGCAGGACGCCCCGATGCACCGCGAGTGCGGCCTTGATGAGCCCGGCGACACCGCCGGTGGCCATGGTGTGCCCGATCATCGACTTGACCGAGCCGATCACCGCCCGCTCGCCCCTCGGTGAACCGGACACGCTGGGTGGGCCGAACACCCGCGCCAGCGCGGTCAGCTCGGCTTGGTCCCCGGCGGGGGTGGCCGTGCCGCTGGCCTCGAGCAGACCGATCGAGCCAGGCTCGGCGGGATCCAGACCGGCCGCCTGCCAGGCGCGCCGGATCGCGAGCGCCTGGCCCTCCGGCTCAGGGCTGAACAGGCTTGCCCCCTTGCCGTCGCTGGCCACCCCGGTGCCGCGGATGACGGCGTAGACCCGGTCACCGTCACGCTCGGCGTCAGCCAGCCGTTTGAGCGCGACCACGCCGGTGCCCTCGCCGATCAAGAGGCCATCCGCGGCGCGGTCGAACGGCCGCATCCGCTGGCTGGGCGACAACACCCGCAACTGCGTCAACACGCTCCAGAGCAGGATGTCGTGGCAGTGGTGCACGCCACCGGCCAGCACCAGATCGCAGCGCCCGCGCGCCAGCTCACCGACCGCCTGGTCGACCGCGAACAGGGCGGACGCGCAGGCGGCGTCCAGGGTGTAGGCGGGGCCGCGGAAGTCGAGCCGGGCCGCGATGCGGGAGGCCGCCAGGGCGGGCACCAGGCCGATGGCCGCGTCGGGCCCGTAGGGGCCGAGCCGCTCGGTGAACGTGTCCTTGATCTGGTTCAGTTGCTCCGGCATCAGGTCGGGCGCCAACTCACTCACGGTGCGGACGAGCTGGTGCGCGGTGCGGACCCGCTGCTCCAGCCGGACCATTCCCGGGGTGAAGTGACCGCTTCGGCCCAGGATCACGCCGATCCGGTCCCGCTCGGGCAATCGCTCGCGCCCACCCGCGTCGGCGACGGCGGCGGCGGTGACCTTCAACGCGATGAGCTGATCAGGCTCTGTGCTGGCCACCGAGTTGGGCATGATGCCGAATTCGGCGGGGTCGATCTCGGCGAGATCGTCGACGAAGCCGCCTCGCCGGCAGTACATCCGGTCGACCCGCGGTGGGCCGCTCGCCGCCGCGGGGTCGTAGAAACTCGCCTCCCATCGGTGCTCGGGGACCTCGGTGATCGAGTCGACCCCGTCGACCAGGTTCCGCCAATACGAGTCGAGATCAGCGGCGCCAGGCAGCAGCACCGACATGCCCACGATCGCGACCGGCGGCTGGGTCGCCGTCACGCCGGCCATCCTTGGGCGGTGTAGACGACGGCGCGCACCGACGGCGCGCCCCAGGCGAGCTCGCTGAGCAAGCAGCGCATGCCTTCCTCGGGGTCGATCAACCCGATGCCGCGCCGGACGTACTCCCGCGCGAGCTCGGGCGTCACCATCCCGCCGTGCGTGTCCCCGCCGTGCGTGTCCCCGCCGTGCGTGTCACTGGGCGCCCACGGGCCCCAGTGCACGGTCACCAAGCGGCGGCCGGTGCGGGCCGACCACGATGCGCCGAGGGACTCCAGCGCATCGTTGGCCGCCGCGTAGTCCGCCTGCCCCGGGTTGCCGAGTGCTGCCGCGACGCTGCCGAACAGCACCACGAACCGGGGCCCTTCGGGGAGATCCTCCAGCGCGCCCAGCAACGCCCTGGCGCCATCGACCTTGGTGGCGAACACCCGACGGAAGGAGTCCAGGTTCTTACTGGCCATCAGCCGGTCCTCGATCACGCCAGCGGCGTAGACCACGCCGTCGATCCGGTCGTGCTCGGCGTGGACGTCTTTGACCAGCCGGCGCACCGCATCGGGATCTCGCGCATCAATGCGGTGGTAACGGACCGAGCCACCCAGCGCGCGCAGCTCGGCGAGCGTGGCCTCGACCTCGCGCTGGGCCACGATCTCGCTCGCCGCGCGCTCCACCTCGGCCGGTGACCGGTAACCGAGTGCGGCGAGGGCGGCGCGCAGCGCTGGCCGGTCCCCGGCCGCCGCGATCGTCGGATCCTCCGGTTCGGTCGGCAGTGAAGTGCGGCCGGCCAGCTCGATCCGGCAGCCGCTCTCGCGGGCAAACCTCGCCGCGAACCGAGCGGCGATCCCCCTGGCGCCGCCGATGAGCAGCACCACCGAGTCGGGTTCCAGCCCGATGGCGCTCCCCGGGGCTGCGTCCCCCCAGGCCCCCTCGCCCAGGGCCGCCTCGACCATCAGGGGTGCCTCGACCATCAGGGGTGCCTCGACCAAGCGGAAGGCGTGCCTGGCCCCCTCCGCGTACCGCACGACGGGGGCGCCCTGCCGCGCGAGGAGCTCGCTGACGAGCAGCTGAGCGATCGCCGCGGGTGCCGCGGCCGGATCGACTTCGACCAGTGTCGCCCGGGTGTCCGGGTACTCCTTGGCCACGGTGCGGAAGAAACCGCGCAACCCGGCGGCTGGGACGCTCCCGCCGATCGGGCAAGCGGCCAGCAGCCAGCGTGGGCGCTGCGCCAGCGCCGCCTGGAAGGTCAGGAACGCCTCGGGCAGCAACGGGTCGTCGTCGGCCTTGAGCGCGTCAAGCCAGATGAGCCCGTCCAGGTGCTCGTCCAGGTGCTTGTCTGGGTGCTCGGCCGGGTCACAGTCGCGGACCGAGGCGCCGTGCCCGCCCAACTGGGCGGCCAGCTCAGCACCAAGGACGCCGCCGCCGACAACCACGAACTGGCAACCGCGCAGTACTGAGCCGTCGACGGGATCAGCGTCGCCGAGCGGGCTGGGCTCGATCACGAACCGGGTGGGCGCCACGCCGTAGGGCTCGCCCGGTGGCTGGACGCCCGGTGTCGCGGCGCCGATGCGGGTGTCCAGCCACGTGGCGAGCGCGCCCGCGGTGCGCGCCCTCGCGAGCTCGTCCATCTCGGGGTCGGTGAGCTTGGTGGCGTCGGCGCGCTCATCGAGGCGGCCGGTGAGCATGCCCAGGATCTCGGTGCGCTTGATGGAGTCGATCGACAGGTCGGACTCGAGGTCGAGGTCCGGCTCGATCATGTCGATCGGGTACCCGGTGCGCTGGCTGATGATCTCCAACACGCTGGTCAGCGTGTCCTTGGGTGCGACTGGGGACGCGGGAGCGGAAGCGGGAACGGGAACGGCGGCGAGGGCCGCCGCCGGCTCCGCGACCGGCAGCGCGGGCCGGGGGGTAACCGGTGGCGGCGCGGCTGGTCGCGCGCCGGGCTCGGCGCCGAGGTAGGTCAGCAGCACGTCGCGTTGCGCGGTGACCATCTCCTTGCTCGCGCGCAGGAACTCACTGATCAACGCTTCGCCGTCGCCGGTGGCGGTCCTGGTGCCAGGCACCGCCCCAGCCAGCTGAACCCGCCGGGCGGGAGCCAGACCACCAGGCAGGCAGGCACCGTCGGCGGTGCGGACCAGGTGGCCGTCGACGGTCCAGCCAGGCCGGGGCGGTGGCGTGGCGTTGGCCACATCGTTGGCGTCGCGGCCGCTGAACAGCCACCCCGTGCGCAGCCGCACCCCGGCGACCGCGAGCGTGGCCATCGCCGCCAAGAAGCCAGGAAGTCCCGGTGCGGCCTGACTGTCGCAGGCCACGGCGACGTGCGGACGCTCGCCCAGGATCGCTCCCACCAGCCCCGTCAGCACCTGCCCGGGGCCGGCCTCCACGAACACCCGGGCGCCTGCCGCGTACATCGATTCGATCTGTTCCGCGAACCGCACCGGCGCACCCACCTGCGCGGCCAGCTCCGCGCGAACGCCGCCCGCCTGCTGGGGGTAGGCCGACGCGGTGCGGTTGGACCACACCGGTGTGCTGAGATCTCGCAGCTCATGGCCGGCCAGCGTCGTGGCGAGCCGCTCACAGGCACCGGCGATCAGCGGGCTGTGGAACGCGCACGCCACGGGGAGGCACTTGCTGGGATGGCCCGCGGCGGTCAGCTCGGTGACCGCGCGCTCGACCAGCGCGGTCGGCCCTGAGATCACGACCTGGCGAGGGCTGTTGTGGTTGGCGACCACCACCTGCTCGGCCAGGCCCGCCGCCCGCAGAACCGGCTCGACCTGCACCGCGCAGGCCGACACCGCGGCCATCATGCCCGGGTCGTCGCCGGCCGCCCCGAGGATCGCTTCGGCCCTGGCCTCGCTCAACTCCAACAGCGCCGCCGCGTCGAAGGCACCAGCGGCGCACAGCGCGACCAGTTCGCCGTAACTGTGCCCGGCGAACATGTCCGCCACCACGCCCAACCGGGTGAGCAGGTGGTGCACGCCGAGACCGACAATGCCCAACGCGGGTTGCGCGACGCGGGTGTCCCGCAGCCGCAGCTCACGCTGGCGGGCGCCGTCGAGGTCGAACGCCGCTGGTGGGAACAGCGTGTCGGCCCACCTCCGGCCCAGCTGGAGCGGGTAGCCGATCTCGGGGAAGGCGACGAACAGCTCGGCGAGCATCCCCGGACGCTGACTGCCTTGACCGGGGAACAACACGGCCACGGTTCCCGGCTCGCTGGACCCCGGTTCGCTGGACCCCGGTTCGCTGGGCCCCGGTTCGCTGGACCCGGCCAGAAACAGGCCACGTGCCGCGTCGTGCTCACCCGCGATCGCGTCGCCGAGCAGGTCGGCCAACTCGTCGAGATCCTTCGCGACGATCGCCACCCGCACCGGCTCGTCCGACCGATCCGCCCACCTCGATGCCGTCTTGGCCAGGTCACGCAGCCGCCACGGGCGGCCGGCGTCGTCGTTGGCCCTGGCCAGCTCCCGCAGCCGCTCCATCGGCCGGCAGGCCGCAGCGTGGTCGGCGCCGCGGAAGATGAGCAGCTCCGCCGGCCACTGGTCGAGGCCGTGGCGCGGCGGCGCGGTGCCGTCGTAGCCCTGCAGGACCACGTGGAAGTTGGTTCCACCGAAGCCGAAGCCGCTGACCCCCGCGACCCGCTCGGCGGGCAGCGCCGCCCAGGGTCGCGCCACCGGGGAGAAGGAGAACGGGCTGGACGCGGCTTGCCACTCGGTGTTCGGTGTGGTCACGTGCAGCGTGGGCGGTCGGATTCCGGTGTGCAACGCGAGCGCCGCCTTGACCACCCCCACCACGCCCGCCGCGCATTTGGTGTGTCCGATCTGGGATTTCACCGAGCCCAACGCGCAGCTGCCGGGCACCGCGCCCGCCTCGGTGAACAGCTCAGTGAGCGCGCGCAGCTCGGTGCTGTCGCCGAGCACCGTCCCGGTGCCGTGCGCCTCGAGGAGCCCCACGGCGGCGGGTGAGATGCGGGCGTTGCGGTAAGCTCGCGCCAAGGCGGTGCGTTGCCCCTCGGGGAGGGGTGCGGTGACACCGCGCGATTTCCCATCGCTCGCGCTGCCAACACCCTTGATCACAGCGTAGACGCGGTCGCCGTCACGCTCGGCGTCCGCGAGGCGTTTGAGGAC
Organism: Pseudonocardiaceae bacterium; assembly: GCA_039924425.1. GTDB lineage: Bacteria > Actinomycetota > Actinomycetes > Mycobacteriales > Pseudonocardiaceae. The sequence goes on along the minus strand of JBDTAX010000019.1, from coordinate 11,022 downwards.
CACGCAGGCCACACCCTCGCCGATGGCGATGCCGTCCGCGGCGGCGTCGAAGGTCCGGCACTGCCCGGTGGGCGACAGCGCGTGCACCGCGGCCAAGAGCAAATAGTCGCTGATGCAGTTGCGCAGGTCAGCACCGCCGCAGAGCACCATGTCGCTCGTGCCGGTGACCAGCTCTCGGCACCCCGCGTAGACCGCCGCGAGCGAAGCCGCGCACGCCGCGTCCACGGTGTAGTTGGCACCACCCAGGTCGAGCCGGTTGGCGATTCGGCCGGCCACGACGTTGGCCAGCATCCCGGGGAACGAGTCCTTGGTCGCCGGCGGTAGCTGGGCAGCCAGCTCCGGGGGGATCTCATCGAGATAGGAGGGCAGCAGGGTCCGTAGCGTCATCGCGTTCGACAGGTCGCCGCCGGCCTCGGCCCCGAACACCACGGAGGTTCGGGAGTGGTCGACGTCGCCGTGCTCGTAGCCGGCGTCCGCCAACGCCCGTCGCGCGGCCTCCAACGCGAGCAGCTGCACAGGCTCGATGCTGGTCAGCGAGGCTGGCGGGATGCCGTAGCGCAGGGCGTCGAATGGGATCTTGGGTAGGAACCCTCCCCACTTCGACGGTGTCATCGCGCCCGCCGTGCGGCCGGTGGCCTCGGGGGAGTAATAGACCTCGGCGTCCCACCGCTCGGCGGGGACCTCGGTGACCGCGTTCGCACCGGCGACCACGTTCGCCCAGAAACTCGCGAGGTCCGGCGCGTCGGGGAACATGCCGGCCATGCCCACGATCGCCACGTCCAGCGGTGGCGGATCGGTCGGCTCGCGCTTCTCAGCGGCGGCGACTCCCAGTTGTGCTCGCAGCCGCTCGGCATGCCGGGTGAGCCAGCTCGCCGCCTGGTCGCTGACCGCGGCGTGCAACTCGGCGATCGTGGTGGTGGCCGAGCGCAGCACCGCGACCTGGCCGGCCATGAACAGGCCCTCGGCCAGTTGCTGGTCCTCGCTGACCGCGACCAGCTCGGCGCCCACGCGGTGGATGCCCTTGCTGGCGATCCGCAGCCGACCCTGGTTGAGCAGCTCCAGCTCCTCCCACACCCGCTGTTGCGGGAGGCCGCGGGCGCGCAGATCGTCTCGGATGACCTGGAAGCCCTTGGCGAACGGGCTCGGCAAGCAGCGGGTGACGTGCCCGGGCGCGGTCTCCAGCAATTCAGTCCACTCGGCCCGCACCACCTGGCGCTGGAACAGCGGCTCGATGGCGCCGCGACTGACCGCCTCCTCGGTGAACAGGTAGGCGGTGCCCATCAACACGCCGACATCAACACCCCTGCGTGTCAGCGGCGCGGCCAGGGCGGCGACCATTGCGGCGGAGCGCGCGTCGTGAATCCCGCCGGCGAACAGCACCTGGACCTGACCGGGCAACTCCTCGTCGTGGCCCTGGGCGTCCAAGTGGCCCTGGGCATCAAGGTAGTCGGCCAGCACGGTGAGCTGGGCCTCCCACAGCGCGAAGCTCGACCGGGGACCGATATGGCCACCACACTCGGAGCCCTCGAAGATGAATTTGCGAGCGCCCGCAGCGAGGAATTGCTCGAGCAGGACCGGGGAGGGGACGTGCAGGAAGGCGCTGATCCCGACTTCCTCCAGCGCGGCCGCCTGTGACGGCCGCCCGCCCGCGATCACCGCGCAAGCCGGCCGCGCTTCGCGGATGGCCTCGAGCTGGGCGAGACGGGTCTCCTCCGGCGCGAAACCCAGCACGCCGACGCCCCACGGGCGCTCGCCCAGCGCGGCCCGGGTCTGGTTCAGCAACGTGCGAGTCTGCTCCCGGTTGGCCAACGCGAGCGCAACGAAGGGCATCGCGCCGTGCTCGGCGACCGCGGCGGCGAACCCGGCTTGGTCGCTGACCCTGGTCATCGGTCCCTGGGCGACCGGGAGCACGGTGCCCAGCGAGCGGGAGCCGGCCGCGCCAGCGCGCAACGCAGCCGCGGCATTCTCGTCACGCAGCGTGTCGAGGATCGACTCTTGGACCGCGCGCACCACGCGACCGGCCGTGCCGAAATGGTCCGCGAACCGCTTGGCGAGCCAGCCGTCCTGGCCGATCGGCAGGAGTTGGGTGCGCAGGTCGTGGGCTCCGAGCCGGGCGCTCACCCCGGCCTCGGTTGCAAGCTCAGTCTCGAGCGGGTCGGCTTGCGCCGCGATCGGAGCGCGCCGCATCAGGACCCGGTGACCGGCGAGCACCACGGTCTCCGAACCATCCATCGCGGCGATCGCGCAGGACACCTCGTCGGGCAGCTCGGACTCGGCCAACAGAGCGAGCTGACTGTCCAACACCACCCCGGCCGCCCCGCCGATCACCGCCGCGGCCGCCGTGCGCAGACCGACACCGCCGCAGATCCACACCGGCAGGTTCAGCCCCGGCTCGGCGAGCAACCGCTGGAGCAGCACGAAAGATCCCAGTTCACCGACCCGCCCGCCGGCCTCGTGCCCTCTGGCGACCAGTCCCGCGGCGCCCTCCCGCGCCGCCCGCAGCGCCTCCTCCACGCCGGTGATCTCGGCCAAGACCCGGTAGCGCCCCAACAGGTCCACGGGCCCCCACGGCGAGGTCGCGCCCAGTAGCCCCGGGCCAAGTAGCACGGTATCGACCTTGGCCGGCAAGTCCGCCGGCCGCAGCGCGCAGCCAGCCGCCACCCGGACACCAAAAGATCCCGGAGCCCACCGCTGGACAAGCCCCAGGGCGGTTCGCGCCTGGCTCGCCTGGCGGTCACCAACACCCAGGTCGAGCACGCCCAGCCCCCCGCCACGGCAGACCGCACCGACCAACCGAGCGTTCGGCTCACCAAAGGGGCTCACCCCGATGACGAGCTCGCGCCGACGCATCTGGGCGGCCATGGCAGCCTCGGTCATCGTCACCACAATCTCCCGCTCCCCTATTTCGCTATTCATATAGGACATCTCATCCGCCTTGTTTGACTTAGCCGAGAGAGGCGACACGCGGCACGGAATGACGCGCGAGCGCGCCACATCGGCGGCGACATCACACTTTCTCCACGTTTGCGCGGTACCGGCTTAGGTGAGGCTTACACGGCGAGATGCTAAGTGCGCACCGAAGTCGGTGTCAACTGCGGCCAGAATCGACCCTCCGGAAACGAGCGAAAACTGACAGTACCCAAGTCGATGTCAACAACGACTGGAATCGACTCTCCGGAAACGAGCGAAAGCTGGGAGTGAGAAAAATACGCAATGGGGCAGGGTGCGGTTCAGGTCGGAACCAACTGACGTTTTGGTTTCCCTGAGGTAAACATCTAACCTTTGATCGCGGCATGCGCGGGGATCGTTACCGTTGAATGAGCAACCGTTCACAGGCCTCGTCGTCGCAGGAGGAGAAGAACGCGTGGAGGTCCGACAGCATCCGCTCGATCGACACCGCCGCGAACAGCACCGGCTGGTAGTGCGTGATGTCGTACTCCTGGGTCGCCATGGCGCGAAGATCCCACTCCCGGATCTGTGCATCGCGGAACGCGTCGATCTCGCCGCAGGACGACAGCAGGCCGGCACCGTAGGCTTTCACCGCGCCGTTCTCGTGGACCACGCCGAACTCGAGGGTGAACCAGAAGACGCGGCTGAAGACATCGAGCGAGACGTCGGTCGTGGCGCGCAGCGATGCTCGCCCGGCCAGCTCGTAAAGCTCGGCGAACACTGGGCTGGCCAGCATGTTGCCGTGCCCGATGATCTCGTGAACGATGTCCGGCTCCGGTGTGTAGAAGGGCGCCGAGTGATGGCGGATGTACTGCGTCGACAGGAACGTCCGCCGCGCGAGCGACCCGTAGAAGGTTCGAGTCGCCACGAGGCCGGGTACCGGGTTGATGTGGAAGCCAGTGAGGCCGTGGACCCGCTCGTCGACCTCGCGCAGCTGCGGAACACGCTCTCGCGGCAGGACGAGTCGGGCCGCGCCGCTGAGATACTCCGCACAGGCGTACTCCCGGTGCTTGCCGGCGAGCGCGGTGGACACCACCCGCCAGACGTCGTCCTCCTGGGCGGTGTAGGTGACGTCCAGGATCGGATCGCCGCGGCGATACGCGGCGCCGACCGCAGCGATCCGAGCCCGGCGCTCGCGATACGCCGGATCGCTGAAGCCTGGGTGATCCTGGGGGAGCTCACACCGGAGGGGTGCGCTGGGCGAGGCCATAAAGACAGCGTCCGCCTACCGGCACGATCGTTCAACAGTCACTTAACGTTGCGTACTTCACTCGATCGGGTATAAGCAGAGTGTACTTATCGGGCGGCGCTCGGCCTCGTTTCACGAGGAGCCAGGTCAACCGGCCCCTGGATGACGACCCAAAGGAGCTAGGCCATGGTCAGCAACGGTGGATGTCGGCGGGCCACCACTGGAATGACTGAGCGCGGTGACGTGCTGGACGCGCTGGAACGGCTCCTCGCTGACGCCCGCGAGGGCCGGGGTGGGGCGCTGTTCGTCGTGGGGGCAGCCGGGTTGGGCAAGACCACGGTGCTCGAGCACGCGATCGCCGTGGCAAAGCCGCGGTTTGCGGTCGGGGTCGGGCGGGGAGACCAGGTGGAGGCGATGTTGCCGTTCGGCCTGATCGGCCAAGCGCTCACGCAGCTCCTCGACGGGGAACTTCCCGATGACGGTCTGAGGATGGACGCTGACAGCAGCGAGGCCGCCGACATCTCCGCCCAGGCCCGCTTCTACGACATCCTCCGCGGGGTGCGGAAGGCCGCGGTCCGCCCGCTGCTGGTGGCCCTCGACGATCTGCACTGGTCGGATCCCGACTCGCTGACTGTGATCCATCTGCTCTGCCGTCGCCTGGCCGGTCTGCCGGTGGCGCTGATCGCCACCACGCGGCCATGGCCGATGGAGGCGGTCACCTCGGCGCAGGATCTTGCCGCCCAAGGGTTGGCCGAGATCGAGCCGCTGACTCCGCTGAGCACCGCGGCCGCTCGAAAGCTGCTGTGTTCCCGGGTGAGCGAGCAGGTCGGGGCCACGCTCGTGGACCAGGCCGTCGACCTGTGTGGTGGCAACCCGTTGCTGGTGGAGCAGGTCGCCGCCGAGCTGCGCCGGAGCGGGCGGCTCTCCGAGGGGCAAGTCGGGTTGTCCCGCTTCGTCGGGGTCGGTGCGGCCGGGCGGCGCTATCTGCAGGCGGCGAGCGTGCTGGGCACCCGGTTCCGGGCCGCTGTCGCGACGGACGTGGCTGGGCTGTCCGCCACCCAGGCCGCTACCGAGATCGATGGCCTGTTCCGCGGCGGCATCCTGCACGAGGCTGACGACGGGTGGGCGCGGTTCACCCACGCGCTGATCCGGCAGGAGGTGTACGAGGATATCGCGCCGCCGGTGCGCCGGGATCTGCATGCGGCCTCTTTCCGTGCTCTGGTTGCCGCCGGGGCCCATCCGGCCGAGGCCGCGGAGCATGCGGTGACCGCTCACCTGGCCGGTGACCCCGCAGCGGTGGACACGGTGGTGCGGGCGGGGCGCGCGGCGCTGCGGGTGGGCGCGGTCCGCGCCGCCCGAGCGCACCTCGCGGCGGGGCTGCGCCTGGCTGGTGATGACGCACCGGCGGAACTGCTCTTCGACCTGGCCGCGGCCCTGGTCGCGGACGGCGCCAGCGAGGAGGCGACAACCATCTACGAACGGCTCTTGAACCTCCCGGGGCTGTCCGCCGCGGATCGCATCGCCGTCTTGCGCGAACTCGGGCAGGCCAGTTTCGGCACCGGCCAGGTGGAGCGTGCCGCCGCGTGTTATGAGTCGGCGGTGGCCCTGGCCGAACCGGAGCATCCCGCACTCGCCATCGGAGTCCTGCTCGACCAGGCCTTCCACCACCGGCTGCTGTCCGGCCCCCGGGCCGCCCTGCCGTGGGCTGACCGAGCCGCCGAGCTGGCCACCTCTCATGGGGTGCTGCAGGCCTCGGCGCGGGCGTTCTGGGGCGAGATCGCCTATCGCTGCGGTGACCCCGACGGCCTGGTGACGGCGGCGACCGCCGCCGCCACCCACGCGGACGTCATCCCCACCGCGCGGTCCATGGACCGGCACAGGTACCGGCATCCCGCGCTCAGCTACGCCATCCTGGCCGTGCACGCGGAGCGGTTCACCGACGCCGAACGGCTGCTCACCGAGATCCTGAGCTCGGCCGAACATCGATATGAACCGTTCACTCTGATCGAGGCGGAGATCGCGTGGATCGACGGCCTGTGCCGCTTGGGCCGGCTGGATGAGGCGCTCACGCACGTCGATCGCCTCATTGAGCTCGCCGAGCTGTTTGATCCTTACCTGCCTCCGCTGGCCATCACCTACCGAGCGTTGGTGCTCCTGGAGCAGGGGCACCTGGAGCAGGCGGCGCTGCGCTGCGCGCAGCTGCCGGCCCGGATCCATCACCAGCACAGCATGCACCTTGCCGATGGGTTGACACTGCACGTGCGTGGCGTGCTCGCGCACCGCCAGGGAGACACAGAGACCGCCTGCGCACTGTTCACCCAGCTGCAGGACTGGGCTGAGCGCACCGGTGAGGTCGACCCGTCGTTCCTGCCCTGGGCGGCGGATGCGATTGCCGCCTATCTCTCCTGCGGCCGGGACACCGACGCGCGGAAGGTGATCGACTGGGTCGAGCGGAGCGCGGTGGTTCTGCCCAGCCGGTGGCCCACGATCGTCGTCGCCACCGGGAGAGCCGCCCTCGCTGAGCGCGCCGGGGACCGAGCACTCGCGGAGAGTTGTTTCAGCCAAGCGCTCGAGCTCCACGACGAGCTGCCGATGCCACTGGCTCGGGCGCAGACGCTGACCGACTACGGCGCCTTCCTGACCCGGGGCGGGGACATCGCCCGGGCGCGGGTGCCGCTCGCCGAGGCGCTGCGCATCGCTGAGGCATGCGGAGCGAGGTGGCATGCCAACCGCGCGCGGGCCGAGTGGCGGCGAGCCGGCGGGCGCACCCGCAGCCGGAAACCCGACGAGCTCAGCCCGCAGGAAACCACCGTCGCCCAGCTCGCTCAGGCCGGCCGAACCAACCGGGAGATCGCCCAGCGGCTCCATCTCTCCATCAAGACAGTGGAAACCCACCTCGGACACATCTATCACAAACTCGGCATCCGCAGCCGTTGGGATCTCAAGAGCACCAGCCTCGACACCAGTAATAATGAATGACCCTGCTTCCCAGACAACAATCGCTCGCTGTCTGGGAAGCAGGGTCGGGCTCGCCCCCACGATTACTCGGCCCGCAGGGAACGGTGCCCACCATCAGTGATGGTACCGCCGCGCACCGTGGTGGCGATCACCATCGCCACGGCCACCAGGACCACGTCCTTGAGGACGTACTGGCCTTCCAGCGTGGGCATGTGGTGAGGTCCGGCAAAAATCCTTCCGGCCAGTATCACAACCGGAGACAAGATGCCGAACAGGTGACCCGCCAGGAGAGAGAGGGTCAGGCGCAGCCACCGCCCAGTGATCAGCAACAGCCCGATGGTGCATTCCAGTGTCGCGATCAACACCATCGCCACAATGTTGGGCACCACGGTGGGGACCAGCCCGAACGTCAGCAGGTGCGTGGTCGCCAGGGCAAGGTCTTCGGCCGGGCTCACCCCGGGGAAATACTTCAGGATACCGAACGCTAAGTACACCACCCCCATACTGATACGCAATGCGGTCATGCTGTAGCGCATCAACCAACGGTGAATGGTGATCTCTCGTGCCTCGACCGCGGCAAGCAGCCTGAGCGCGACGCGATCTTCTCGACGAACGACGCCGGTATGGGTGTCTTGCGCGACTGCGCCCAAATCCACCGGGCCCAAATCCACCGGGCCCAGACCCACCGGCGATGCCATTTCTTGCGGACGGGTGTCAGTCGACATGCTCATCCTCCTTGCGGAACGAGGTTGCGGGATGGACCCGGCAGTGGCGAATTCCACGGGGGTGAATTCCAAGGGATTTCTTGGGGAGTGGTCCATGCCATTCAGTGTGGGCGGCAGGCCAAGCCGGTGTCATCGGGACGCACCCTGAAAATCGGTGGTCGCGGAGGAGGCACTGCCGCCGGTTTTCTCCGGGTGCCCCGAAGAATAAGGACAGCACTACGCCGACCGGAGGAGTGCCTACCCAGGGCGGCCCTGACCAAGCCAAGTTCACCCGATCGGGGGACAAGTGTGGCGTACTTACTGGGTGCCGCTGATCCTCTTATGTGTTGCTGGCTTGGATGCGCGTCCGGGTTGCGAGCAAGTCGAGACATCGACGCCACGAGTGGCGGCGAGCATTACCCATGACGAAATTTACCTGTCTATGTCTAGGAGGCATCATGACTCAAGCACGGCATGGCTTTGACGTCCGTGGCCTGGACGTCCCCCGAGGCGCCAACCCGCCGGAGGGGCGGTTCGGCCGGTTGTTCCCCACCCTGGACCCCCGGCCGCCGACCGGCCTCGCGATGGCCGAGGAGTTCGGCCTGCCCTTCACCGGGCGGATGGACGGCGGGGAGACCACCGACGCGCAAGACAGCCCCACGCTGGATGCGGGATTCACCTTCTTGGGGCAGTTCATCGATCACAACATCACCTTCGACGTCACCGGGAACCTCGGCCGCCAGGTTGACCCGACGGCGGTGACCAACTTCCGCCGGCCCCTGCTGGACCTGGACCACCTCTACGGATCCGGCCCGGTGGCGAACCCCTACCTGTATTCCAACGACCCGCTCACCCACAACACCAAGCTGTCGCTCTCCTCCGATGGGGCGGACTTCGCTCGCACCTCCGATGGAGTGGCGCTGATCGGCGACCCACGCAACGACGAGAACCTGCTGCTGAACCAGCTCCACCTGTCGTTCATCAAATTCCACAACCGGGTCGTGGACGCCCTGATGACCCAAGAGATCACCGATGTGTTCGGCGATTTCTTCCCGCCACCGCCCCCTCCGAACCCCACCCCGCCGCCCCCGGACGCCTCCATCGACCAGCTGCTCGCCGTGCGGACCTACTACGACGACCTGTTCGACAAGGCCCAGCAGATCGTGCGCTGGCACTACCAGTGGATCATCGTCCACGAGTACCTGCCGCTGGTCGTCGGCCAGGACAGCGTGGACCGGGTCGACCGCGACGGGCTGCAGTTCTATGCGCCCGACGGCGACCCGTTCATCCCAGTCGAGTTCGCCGTCGCCGCGTTCCGTTTCATGCACCCCACCATCCGCTCCAACTACACGATCAACGACAAGCACACGCTCCCGCTGTTCCCGCTGGCAAATCCGGACGGCACGCTCCCGGATCTCCCACCGCCCGCCATGCGAGTCGACCTGCGGGGCGGCCCGGTAGTGCCGGAGTTCGCGGTGAACTTCACCCACTTCTTCGCCATCGACGAGAACCGCCCCCCGCAGCGGGCCAGGCGCATTCAAGCCAGCCTCAACCGCCGCCTGCTGGACCTGCCCCCCATCACTGACGTGCCCCGGGAGATCGCCAGGCAACTGCGCTCGCTGGTGGTGCGCAACCTGCTCCGCAGCGAAGCCCAGGAGCTGCCCTCCGGCCAGGACATCGCCCGCAAGATCGGTGAGGTTCCGCTCACCGACGCCGAGCTGGGCACCACCGGTCCGATCTACCTGTGGTTTTACATCCTCCGAGAGGCCGACCTGCGGCACAACGGCGGCCGGCTCGGCCCGGTCGGCGCCCTGATCGTCACCGAGGTGCTGCTCGGGCTCCTCGCCGCCGATCCCATCTCTTACCGGTCCACCTACCCGATCTGGACACCCACCCTCGCCAACAGCGAGGGCCGCTTCGGCATCGCCGAGCTGCTGCGCTTCGCCGGTGTCGTCGAATAACCCTGAAATCACCTCACCGACGAGATTTTCTGGAGCACATTCCATGACAAACCAGCTGGTATTCATCCAGACCAACAACGCCGCAGGCAATCAGATCCAGGTCTACAACCGCGCTGGGAACGGCACCCTCACGCTCACCGAGACCGTCGACACCGGCGGGGATGGTGGCGTGAGCGCGGCGGGCCCCGGCCCTGATCCGCTGAACTCCCAAGGCGCACTGGTCTATGACCCCCACCACCGAGTGCTGATCGCCGTCAACGCCAGCAGCAACACCGTGTCCGTGCTCGGGCTGGAGGACGACCACCTGCGCTTGCGCCAGGTGCTGCCCTCAGGGGGAACCTTCCCGGTCAGCGTCACCGTCCACGGTGACCTGCTCTACGTGCTCAACGTCAACGGCACCGGCACCATCACCGGATACCGGGTCACCGAGGGCCAGTTCCACCCGATCGAGGACTCCACCCGCTCCTTGAAGCTCCCCCCGGCGTCCTTGCCCCACCAGATCGGCTTCACCCCCGACGGGCACCACCTGGTCGTCACCACACCCGCCAACAACGGCCAGATCGACGTCTTCACCGTGAGACCCGACGGGCGGCCCTCCGACACCTTCGTGGCCAACCCCGTGTCCGACCCCCCAAGCGCCACCAACCCCACCGGCGCCGCCGACCGGTTCGGATTCATCTTCGATGACCACGATCACCTGGTTGTCACCGATGCCAACGCCAGCACGCTAACGACCTACACCATTAACCCCGCTGGCGACATCACCCAAATCGCCTCCCAAGCCGACGGGCAAGTGGCCATGTGCTGGGTCGCCCGCGCGGCGGGGAACTTCTACGTCGCGGACATCGGCAGCAACACCGTCACCGGTTACCACATCAACCCTGCGGGCACCCCCACCGTGTTCACCCGGACCCCGACCAGAGCGAACCCGATGGATCTGGCCGGCACCTCCGATGGGCAGTTCCTCTACGTTGAGGTCGGCGGCGTTGGCGGCGTCGACGGCTTCCACATCAAGCCCGACGGCACGCTCGCCCAGATCGTCACCCTCACGGGTATCAACGGCCTGGAGGGCATCGCTCTCACCTGAGGTAGAAGGCGTACCAGTCGCGGCTGGACGGGCTGAGGTAGTGGTCGGCGGCGACCTGCTCTCCGGGGAAGAGCTGGAAGGCGTGCGGTGGGCCATCCGGTGCGGGATGGAAGTAGGCGCCGCTGACCCAGTTGGGGTTGATGTCCAGCTCCATGCCGCGCACCACGCCGCTGG
>JBDTAX010000018.1:0-13715 GCA_039924425.1 Pseudonocardiaceae bacterium | reverse complement strand
CCCACCGGGCGGGTGTTGATGAACCGTTTCGCCCGGGACTCCCGCAAGTGGAATGTGCGGGTCCTGCTGTCCTCACAGATCCCGGCGGACTTCCTCAAGATCCAGGGCTTCGTGTCGCTGTTGGACTCGGTCTTCGTCGGGCGGCTGGACGACGCCCCCGCGCAGGCCGATGCGCTGCGGCTGCTCAAGGTCCCCATCGGGGTGGGATACGAGCAGGTGGTGGCCTCGCTGGGGCGTCGCCCGGGTGGTGACCGAATGGCCACCGAGCGGGACCGGGCACCTCGGCAGTTCATCTTCGGTGACGGCGCTGGCGGGGTGGAGCGGATCCGGGTCGATTTCTCTGGTCCGCACCTGGAGCATCTGTGCGCCGCGATGGACACCACACCGGACGCCTTGCGCGGCCAGGTCCCCGGTGAAGTCCCCAACGCGGAGCTGCCCGGCGCCGCGCCGACGGCGCGCAACGGTTCGGCGCGCAACGGGATTGGTCCGGCGGCCGCCGTCAGGGCGGGAGCATGAGGATCCGGAGGCCGCGCGGCGGGAGGATCCCGGCGCTGCTCATGGTGCTCGTCGCGGTGTTCGGCGTCCAGGCCGCGCTGTGCTCACCAGCATGGGGTGCACCAGCGCTGGGTTCGACGGTTGTGGCGCAGGTCCCGGGTGTTGATGACTGCAAGCAAGCGCCCAACCCGGAGCGGCCCGGCTCCGGCATGGTCGGCGCCCTCGACCCCACACCGCTGCGGGCGGGCACGCCGAACAGCGTGTACGCCGAGGTCGGTTACGCCGGGCTGGTGTGGCACACCTACGACCTGGGCTGCGGCCCCTCGGGACTGCGCAACCCGAACGCGGTGATCGACACCTGGACCGGCAACCTGCTGTTCGATGTCGGCAAAGTGATCATCGGCGCCACCAACGGGCTGCACTACGCGCTCGCCGACGGCGGTCTTCTGGCGCCGTTGAACGACCTGATCGTCTCCGGCACGGTCGCGTTGTACGACAGTGTGTACGCGCCGTGGTTCGGGCTGGTCGCGGTGTTGCTGGCGATTGTGCTGTTCCGATCGATCTGGCGCGGCGACCTCGCGACGGTCAGCAAGCGCGCGGCGTGGGCGCTGGCCGGCATCTGGTTGGCGGCCGCCACCTACCTGACCCCGCTGCTGTACACCCAGGTGCTGGACGGGGTCCTGGTCGATGGCAGCAACCAGGTGCGCTCCGGCTTCCTGCACGAGGTTGGCATCGATCAGCGGGACGCGCTGCCGACCCTGCTGCACGACCAGATCATCTACCGGAACTGGCTGCGGGGGGAGTTCGGTTCTCCCGACAGCCCGCAGGCCACCCAGCTCGGTCGGGACCTGCTCCGGGCGCAGGCCTACACCAAGCAGGAGATCGCGGCCGGTGCGGACGACCCGAAATCCGGTGTCGCGGATCGCAAGAAGCAGGAGTACAAGGCGATCGCCGAGCGGACGGGCAGTGCCTACGGCTACTTCCAGGGGGTGGACGGCAACCGGATCGGGGTGGGGTTCCTGGCCGCGCTGCAGGCGGTCATGTTCGGGCTGTTCCAGCTGCTCGCCCAGGCCGCGCTGCTGCTGGCCCAGGTGCTGCTGCGGGTGGTGATCCTGCTCGGGCCGGTCATCGGCCTGATCGCGATCCTGCATCACGACCTGCTGCGCGGGGTCGGCCGCGCGGTCGGCGCCGCGCTGCTCAACATCGTCGTGCTCTCGGCGCTGGCCGCGTTGCACACGCTGGTGCTGGTGTGGGTGTTCGACCCGGCCCGCTCTATGTCGGTGCTCGCGCAGATGCTGCTCGCCGGCATGATCACGTTGGTGATGTTGCTGCTGGCTCGCCCGATCCGGCGGATGTGGCAGATGACGGAACTCGCGGTCGCCGCGGTGGGTGGGGCGCTGCCCGCGGCGCCACCGGGTGCGCTGGCCCGGCTGCGGCGGCGCAAGCCTGATGTCGAGGCCACCGCATCCGAGCGGTTCTGGCAGGAGGCCCGCGGCACCGAGGCCGATTCGAGCGAACCGAGCGCGGACTCGCCGACTGGTTCTCGCGTGCGTCCGGAGGCTAGTGCGCCAGTACTGGTCGCGGCCGAGCGCCTGGACCGCCGAGGCGGTGCTGAGTCGTTGAACCGCACAGGTAGCACGCGGGCGGCGATCCCGGCACCCGGTCCCAGTGGTCTGGGCGAGGGCACCCCGCAGCCGGACCGAGTGGCGGCGTTGCCCGCCGGGTTCAGCGTCAACACGACCGACCGCGCCCGGGCCGTCGAGGACCCGGTCTACGTGCCCTCGGCGTTCGGCGATGCTCGCGGCACGCCCCGGCAAGCCGACCTCGAAGAGGTGGCCGGGCGCCCGGTGTGGGTCGTGTACCGGCCCTCAGCCGGCCTGGAAGTCGGCGTGGACAGTGCTGCCACTGACAGCGCCCGGACCATGGACTGACCGGGGACATCACCGTGCCGATCCGCACCCACCGTGGCCGCGCAGCCGTTTACCGCAAGTTCTGGGGTGCCCCGGTGCGTTCCCCCAAGCACCTCGCGGCAACCGTGCTGGCGCTGGTCGTGGTTGTCATCGGAGCTCAGCGGGCACTGCCCGGGACGACCCGGGCCAGCGCGGCCCCCGCGGCGCCGGTGAACAGGCTGCGGGCCAGCTCGTTCGCCCCAGCGCCACCCTTGGCGTTTCCGGCCGAAACCGGCAGCGCCCCCCGCCCTCGGATCGTGGTCCCCAGCATCCCGGCTCCCGCCGCCGCGCTCACCGTCGCGACCTCCTGGGTGCAGGCGTTTCTCACCGTCCCCAAGGGCATCACCTCGGCACGGTGGGTCGAGCAGCTGCGGCCCTACACCACCGACGACCTGTTCCCCCAACTTCAGTCGATCGACCCGGCGAACGTGCCCGTCGCCCAGATCATCGAGGCGCCGCGGACAATCAGCGCCGGTGCGGGCTCCGCGGAGGTCGACGTGCCCACCACCGCGGTCGTGTTGCGGCTGGTGCTGGTGTCCACTCCCGCCGGCTGGCGGGTGGCCAGCTACGAGCGGGCGGGTTGATCAATGCGGGGTTGGCTGGTCGGGCTGCTGGCTGTCGGCTTGCTCGGTGGTCTCATCGCGGTGGCCGCGATCTCCGTGCTGCTCGGTGGCGTCGGTTCCGGCGACTTCATGTTCGGCGCGCCGTGTGGCTCGGTTCTCGCGTCCACCGATCCGAAGGAAGCGCCCCGGGTGGCCGTGCGGGTCGGTGACCTCGACGCGGAGCAACGGGGGATCGTCGAGCAGATCATCGCGATCGGCAAGCAGCGCCAGCTGCCGCCGCGGGCCTGGCAGATCGCCATTCAGGCCGGGATGACCGAGTCCCGGCTGCACAACCTGCGCTACGGCGACCGGGACTCACTCGGCATCTTCCAGATGCGCCCCTCGCAGGGGTGGGGCACCGCCGCTCAGGTCACGGACACCGGCTATGAGATCAACAAGTTCTACGACGTCATGCTGAAGGTCCCTGGTTGGGAAACTCAGCGGCCGGGCGATTCCGCGCAGGACATCGAGCGGTCGGCCTTCCCGGATCGCTACCACCAGTGGGAACCGCTGGCCGTCGACGCGATCAGCGCGGTGGGCGGGGACGTCACGCAGTACACCAAGGTGTCCTGCGACGCGCCACTCCCACCGGGGCAAGCCTCCGAGGTCGGCGGGCGGGCCATCCAGTTCGCGCTGGGCGAAGTGGGCAAGCCCTACGTCTGGGGCGCCACCGGCCCCAACGCCTACGACTGCTCGGGCTTGATGCTGCGGGCCTACCAGGCGGCCGGGGTCACCCTGCCCCGGGTGGCGGCACAGCAGTACTGGGCCGGCACCCAGGTGCCCCTGCGCCAGGCCCAACCCGGGGACCTGCTGTTCTGGGGTTACGACACCGCGAACCCGGATAGCATCCACCACGTCGCGATGTACCTGGGCAACGGCCGCATCGTTGAGGCGGCGAATGAGACAGTGCCGCTGCGCCAGCGGGCTGTGAGCTTCGATGAGCACGAATTGATGCCGCTCGCGGTCCGGCCTGGTGTGCCGGTCGCGAAGGCCTGACATCCGGAGGTGCAGGTGTACGCGTCAGATCCGATCCCGCGGCCGGCCGGGCGACCGGCTTCGGCCACCCCGCTGCGGGACCACCTCGAGCTGGCCAAGCTGGGAGTCGACGAGGGCTATGTGGTGTTGCCTCGGTCGCTGGCCGAGGAGATGCCCTTGCCCTGGCAGCAGCAGATGGCATACCTCATTGATGAGTTTCATCAGACCTACGGCGAGCTGTCCTGGCCGGTCTACCGGGTGGTGCCCAGCCGCGTCGAACGATTGGTCGACCTGGACGAGGGTCAGCTCGCCGAGGCCGGCTATCTGCTGGAGATCGACGCCAACGGCGAGCTGGTGTACCGGGACCGCGACGACGCCGTGGTGTCCGACCCGCAGTCCAGGGAGGTCTTGGTGTCCTGCCTGGATCCGATACCCCGCCGCCCGCCCGCCATCAGCCCGTGACCCAGGCTGAACTATCGCAGCTCACCATCGGAGTGCTCGGCGGTACGGGTCCGCAAGGCCGGGGCCTCGCCTACCGCTGGGCACTCGGCGGGCTGTCGGTGTTGATCGGTTCCCGCGACGTCGACCGAGCCGAGCACACCGCGGCCGCGCTGCGGGAACGGGCCGGCTCACAGCGGGTGCGCGGTGCGGACAACGCCGGCTGCGCCGCCGAGTCGGACCTGGTCGTCGTGGCGGTGCCCTTCGACGGCCACGCCGCACTGCTTAGCTCACTGCGCGCACCGCTGGCCAGCACGGTCGTGATCGACTGCGTGAACCCGCTCGGATTCGACAACCAGGGCCCGTATCCGCTGGCGGTGCCGGAGGGCAGCGCCGCCCAGCAGGCCCAGGCCCTGCTGCCCGAGTCCCGGGTGATCGCCGCGTTCCACCATGTTTCGGCGGTGTTGCTGGAGGACCCCGAGGTGCGCAGCCTGGACCTCGACGTGCTGGTGCTGGGCGACGATCGGGCGGCCACTGATCTGGTGTGCACCCTGGCCGAGGTGCTGCCCGGCGTGCGTGGCGTCTACGGCGGGCGGCTGCGCAACGCCAGCCAGGTCGAAGCGCTCACCGCCAACCTCATCGCGATCAACCGGCGACACCACACCCACGCCGGGCTCCGGATCACCGGTGTCTGAGGCTCCCGCTCAGTGGTAGGTGTGCTCGGGACCTGGGTAGACGCCTGAGCGGACTTCTTCGGCGAAGTGGTGTGCGGCCTTGCGCAGCCCGTCGCCGAGCTTGGCGTAGGTCTTGACGAACCTCGGCACGGGACCAGCGGCATTATGGAAAGCCGCCATGTCCTGCCACACCATGACCTGCGCGTCGCAGTCCGGCCCGGCGCCGATCCCGATGGTGGGCACACCCGCCGCCGCGGTGACTCGCGCAGCCAACTCGGCGGGGACGACTTCGAGCACGATGGCGAACGCTCCGGCCGCTTCGAGGGCCTTGGCGTCCTCCACCATGCGCTCACCCTGCTCGCCTCGGCCCTGCACCTGGTAGCCGCCCATCGCGTGCACCGACTGCGGGGTGAGCCCGAGGTGGGCCATCACCGGCACACCCGCCGCGACCAGCGCCTCGACCTGCGGCACCACTCGGCGACCGCCTTCCAGCTTCACCGCGTGCGCGCCGCCCGCTTTGAGGAAACGGGCCGCGGTCTTCAGCGCCTGGCGCGGGGAGGACTGGTAGGAACCGAAGGGCAGGTCAGCGACGACCAGCGCTCGGCGGGCGCCGCGGACCACGCCGCGCACCAGGGGCACCAGCTCCTCGACGGTGACCGGCACCGTTGTGTCGTAGCCGTAGACGACGTTGGCCGCTGAGTCGCCGATCAGCAGCACGGGGATGCCGGCGGCGTCGAGCAGCGCGGCGGTAGAGTAGTCGTACGCGGTGAGCATCGCCCACTTCTCGCCGCGGCGTTTGGCCGCCACGAGATCCTGAACGCGGACTCTCCTGATCTTCTCGCCGGGCTCCACCAGTCTGCCGTACAGCGCGGGTTGGGCAGCAGCTGCGGTCATCGTTGACCGTCCTCCCTCAAGGCCGGCCGTAGCTCGCCGGTCCCCGGGTCATGCCGGATTGTTATGGTACAAGCCTGACACCGATTGGGGGAGCTGGCACTTGCGTGCGACGCGACTCACAGCTACTGCTCGGAGGACGGTACGAGCAGAAGCGCCTCGACTCCGTGATGACCACGGTGCGGACCGTTCCCGATCTTGTATACAGTCGATCATGGGCCGTTGCTGAGACCGGGCGGAGGGAACCACCATGGCGACACGCCGACACGTCACCCGGGAGTGCATGGACCACACTGTTAGCCTCGTGATCGATTGGGATTGAACTACCGCCGAAGTGGTGAGAAGTATCGGCGTCCACAAGGTGATAAGTCTCGCGACAGGGAAGCAAAATGGTGGAATTCATCGATGAGGTTCCCCGGATCAAGCGACCCCAGTTCCTGCTTAACGGGCGCCGTGTGAGGGTATCAGACCTCATCGATGCCAACCTGCTCGAACCAGGGGCGAAGCTGGGATTCGACCAGCCGACTCTGGGGAAGAACCACAGCGCGGTCGTGACCGAGGCGGGGGAGCTGAAGCTTGACGATGGCAGGTTATTCAAGACTCCATCGGGCGCCGGTGACGCGGTCGCGGGAATGTCGACTGCGGGCTGGAATGTCTGGACGGTTGAATCGTCGGGAAAAATACTAGACGCGCTACGCCAGGAGCTGCTCGCCAATCTCGCCGAACGGCAAACGTTCGAAGAGGAAATTCACGGCGGGGAGAGCGCTGACCTTGAACAAGTCGCTGCGTCGGAGCGCTACTTGGAGCTGAGCCGGTACCAGTTCCTCAATGACGCACGGCAGAAGGCGCATGACAACGATCCTGTGCGAGTGACTGTCCGCGGCTTGCTTACGTACTGGGGTGCTAACCGCCGTGGGTACCGTATCTGCTCGAAAATAGAAAATGATTTTGTGAATCACGACCTGACGACATCGCCGGACTACCGGGAGGTCGGTCTGGACGCCGAGGTGTGTCTGGAGCGCGCTGCGGTCAAAGTACGGCAGTTAGACGCAGGAGAGAAGAGCGGCGCGGAGGCGGTTGAGTTGAGGCGCACTGTCGGGACCGTGCCGTCCGCTTCGCCGTCGGCTTCCAGGGAACTCGCCTCAGTCACGCTCGACGCGCCGCTGGAGGAGGCGATCACGATGATGCTGCTTGACGACTTTTCGCAGCTGGCGGTGCTGGCCGGAAAGTACAAACTCTGCGGTGCGGTCACCTGGAAGTCTATTGCCAACGCCAGACACACCAATCCCGGGGCGACGCTGCGCGACGCACGTGTTGAGGCGGACCTCGTCCCATACGACAGGGATCTCATCGAGATCCTTCCCCTGGTGCAGGACAGGGGGTTCGTCTTCGTGAAGGGAGCGACCGGGGAAGTCGACGGTATCGTCGCAACTGCCGACGTCGTGGATCTCTACGAGGAGGCGGCAGGGCCATTTCTTCTGATCGGCGAGCTGGACCGCGCACTGCGAAATATTATCTCTTCCGTGTTCTCCGTGGAGGAAATTAATTCCTTGTGTCGCGCCGGGGTCGACGCAATCTCCAGCGCTGACGAGATGTCGTTCGACGACTACCGGCGGATGCTCGAGAATCCCGATATATGGGCGAAACTTGACTGGCGGCTGGACCGTGTAACGTTCGTCAATCGGCTAGTGAAAGTCCGGGACATTCGCAATGACGTTATGCACTTCAACCCCGACCCCCTCCCGCCGGCAACAATGCGCCAGCTGCGCGAACTGATCAAAATCGTGCACCGGTACAGCGATTTCTGAAAGCGAAAAGCGCGACTCCCGAAGTGGGAGGGGAACTGTCGTTCGGCTTACTTCTCACCCGGAGTGGTGCTGCGCTCGCGCCAGCGGTTGGTGATGGGCAGTCGCCGGTCCCGGCCGAAGGCCTTCAGGGTGATCTTCGTGCCGGGCGGGTACTGCCGGCGTTTGTACTCCGCGGTGTCCACCAGCGCCACGATGCGCTCGATCAGCTCCGGCGCGAAACCCGCCGCCACCAGGTCGCTGAAACCGCGATCCCCCTCCACGTAGTCGTCGAGCACCTCGTCGAGCAGCGGGTAGTCGGGCAGTGAATCGGTGTCGAGCTGGCCGGGGCGAAGCTCGGCCGAGGGCGGCTTGCTGATCGAGTTGGGGGGGATCGGCGGGGTCTCACCCCGCTTCTCGGCCACGGTGTTGCGCCACCGCGCCAGCGCCCACACCGCGGTCTTCGGCACGTCCTTGATCGGCGCGAACCCACCGACCGCGTCGCCGTAGATCGTCGAGTACCCCACCGCGAGCTCGGATTTGTTTCCGGCGGCCAGCACCAGATGGCCGTGCTGATTGGACAGCGCCATCAGGGTCACCCCCCGGCAGCGGGCCTGCACGTTCTCCCGCGCGACTCCGGACAGGCCGAGCTGGCGCACGAAGACCTCGACCATGTCCCCGATCGGCTGCACCTGGTAATGCAAGCCGGTGCGCTCGGCCAGGTCGGCGGCGTCGGATCGTGAGTGCGGCGAGGAATACGCCGAGGGCATCGAGATCCCGTACACCGCCGCAGCACCCAGTGCGTCCACCGCGAGCGCGGCACACACCGCGGAATCGATCCCGCCGGACAGGCCGAGCACCGCTGAACCGAATCCGTTCTTGCGTGCGTAGTCCCGCAGGCCGGTCATCAGCGCGCTCCACACCTCGGCTTCGGCGGACAACGGCTCGGCCGCGGGCGCGGCGGGCGTCGGCGGGTAGGCGGGCACCGGGTCCTCGGCGAGGGTTACCCGGCACACGTCGAGCTCGGCGTACCGGCCCACCGACCTGGCTGACCCGCCGGGCAGCTCGACGTCATGCACCAGGAGTCGCTCGGTGAACCGCGGTGCCCGTGACAGCAGCTTGCCCCGCCCGTCGACCAGCATCGAGTCACCGTCGAAGACCAGCTCGTCCTGGCCGCCCACCAGGTTGGCGTAGGCCAGCGGCACCCCCAGCTCGGCGGCGCGGCGGGCCACCAGCGCGAGCCGGGTGTCGTTCTTGTCCCGTTCGTATGGGGAGGCGTTGGGCGCGACCACCAGGTCCACGCCGGCCCGCGCCAGCGCGGTGATCGGACCGCCCACCTGCCAGATGTCCTCGCAGATCACCATCCCGATCTCCAGGCCGTGCAGCCGGAACACGGTCAAGGTGGTGCCCGGGATGAAGTAGCGGCGCTCGTCGAACACCCCGTAATTGGGCAGGTGGTGCTTGAACTGGCGGGCGAGGACCCGCCCTCGGTGCAGCACCGCCACCGCGTCGCGGGGGCCGCCGTCGTCGGAGTCCAAGTATCCGACCACGGTGGCCAGCTCCCCGGAGCCCTCCCGCGCCAGGCGCGCCGCCAGCGCCTGCAGGGCGCGCACCGAACCGGCGACGAAGGACTCCCGCAGCGCCAGGTCCTCCACCGGGTAACCGGTCAGCGCCATCTCGCCGAACACCACGAGGTGCGCACCGGCGGCGGTGGCTTCCCGACAGTACTCGGCGATCATCGTCGCGTTGCCCGTGATGTCACCCACGCACGGGTTCACCTGGGCCAGGGCCAGGCGCAGCTGCGGCATGCTCCCCATCATTGCCTAGGATCTGCCGGATGCCGCGCCTGTTGTGCCCGACCGCTGTGCTGGACATCACCATGCTGGCGATAGTGCTTGCCCTCAGCGGGTGCACCGCCGCGACCTCGGGCACCCATCAGTCCACTGACGTCGCCGGAGCACCTCCGGACGCCAGCGTGTACCAGTACCAGGCGGGACCCGCGGGGCGCGTGCCCCCGGGCCTCGAGCGGTTCTACAGCCAGCGGTTGACCTGGAGCGGCTGCGCGAACTTCGCGACCACCGACCACGATCGCCGGTCCTTCGCGGATCCTCAGCTGCGGTGCACTCGAGTGGAGGTGCCACTGGACTACGCCCACCCCGATGGGCGCACCGCGCGGATCGGGGTGCTCCGCCGCCCCGCCGCCAACCAGCTGGCGCGGCTGGGCTCCCTGCTGGTCAACCCCGGCGGGCCGGGTGCTTCGGGGATGACCGCGGTCGCGTCGCTAGCCGGGGCGGTGGCCGGCACCGATCTGGGCCAGCGCTTCGATCTGGTCGGTTTCGACCCCCGAGGCGTCGGCGCGAGCCAGCCGAAGATCCTCTGTCGGAACACCCGAGAGGAGGATGCCGAGCGGCTCGACCTCAACCTGGACACCTCGCCGGCCGGCGTCGCACGCACCGAGAGCGCGAACCGAGCCTACGCCGCGCTGTGCGCCCAGCGGGTGGGCCTGAATATGCTCGCCAATGCTGGCACTAGGGATGTCGCGCGGGACATGGACGTGCTGCGCTCCGCCCTCGGTGACGAGAAGCTCACCTATCTGGGCTACTCCTACGGCACCCGGATCGGTACCTCCTACGCCGAGCAGTTCCCGGGCAATGTGCGCGCGATGGTGCTCGACGGCGTGCTGGGCCGCAACGAGAACCTGGTGGACAGCCTGGTGAATCAGGGCGCGGGGTTCCAGCAGTCGTTCGACACATTCGTCGGCTGGTGTCTCGCGCAGTCCCACTGCTGGTTGGGTGCTATCCCGAAGGACCAGGCCAATCAGGCTTTCCAGCAGTTGTTGCTGCCGTTGACCACCGCGGCGCTGCCGGTCGGCGACCGCAAGCTCTCCTACACCGATGCCACCATCGGCACCATTCAGGCGCTGTACACCGATCAGCTCTGGCCAGTGCTCAATCGGGGCCTCACCGAGCTGGCCAGCGGGACCGGTTCTACCCTGCTGAGGTTGGCCGACATCTATTACCAGCGCGACGCGCACGGCTACTCCGGCAGTCAGGACGCCTTCAAGGCGGTCCGCTGCGTCGACGACCCCCCGGTGACGGATCCGGCGGTGTTCTGGGAGGCCGACCGGCTCTACCGGCAGGCCGCGCCCTTCCTCGATGACGGGCACCCGCCGTCGGCGGCCCGGGACGCCTGCGCTTTCTGGCCGGTACCCCCGACCGGTGAGCCCGCCGAGGCGCAGGTCGAGGGGCTGCCGCCGGTACTGGTGGTTTCCACCACCGGCGACCCGGCCACGCCCTACCAAGCTGGCGTGGAGCTGGCCCGCCAGCTTCGCGGCAAGCTGGTCACCTTTGAGGGCAACCGGCACACCGTCGTGTTGCAGGGCGTGACGTGCGTGGACGACGCGGTGTCCGACTACCTGGTGCGGCTCGTCCTACCCAAGCGCGCGACGCTCTGCGTCGCCTGAATAAGCGTTGACGCAGCGCCGACGCCGGGTTGACGTCCAGGCCCTCACCGATGTCAACATCATGCTTTGCAAGATCCTCGCGACGTCGGACCGCTAGCCTCCGGGCGACACCCGCAGATCCATGTCGTCTGAGTTGCCCTGACGCGCTGCGTCTCCTGGATTGTCTGGCGAGTACGCCGAGGGTGGTTGCCGGCCGTTCAGGTGCCAAGCCGTGGCGCCCGAGCCGACCAGCCGTCATCGCCCAGGCCACCGAGGCGGATTGTGGCCAGAACCGGCCTGCGCTGCGTTGTATGCGACGTCAGCGAGGCACGCTGAGGCGAAAACAGAGCATGGAAGGTAAGGCTACCCTAATGTAGGGTAAGGCCATGCAAATTTCCATGCGAACCCATGGCGTGTCGGCCGGAGACCTACATCCTCTGCGACGGGGTTCTCCCGCATTCGAATCCGCATGCGTGAAACAAGGAGGTGAGGGTCATGCGGGTCACATTCCGTGCCGAGTTGGATGAGCTGATGGCTGACCTCGCGCGGATGGCCCGGCTGGCCGGTCAGATGATGACCACTGCGTCGATCGCGCTGCACCAGATTGATCTTGCGCTCGCTGAACTGGTCATCGCTGACCGTGACCAGATGAACGCGATGCTTGATGACACCGAGCAGCGCTGCGTCACTGTGCTCGCGCTGCAGGCCCCGGTCGCTGGCGATCTGCGGGTGGTGGTTGCGGTTTTGCGCGCGGTGGGTCACGTGAGGCGAATGGGCGATCTCGCTCGGCACATCGCCATTGTTGCTCGGCTTAAGCACCCGAATCCGATGATCTCGGGCAAGGTCCGTCCGGTGCTGGCTCGGATGAGCTTGCTCGTCAGCCAGCTCGCCGAGGACGCCGCGACCGCGATCGAGTACCAGGATCCGCTGTCCGGCTACCGACTGGCGATAGCGGACGACGAGGTGGACGCGCTGCTCCGTCACTTGTTTGATATCTTGTTCGCCCAGGGCTGGTCACACAGCGTGGAACAGGCCGTGGACGCCGCCCTGATCGGCCACTATTACGAGGGCTTCGCTGACCATGCGGTGGCCATCGCGCGGCAGGTTTGCTACCTGGCCACCGGGCAGATATCTGAGCCCGTAGCCGGGGTGACGGTGAACCTAGCCTCCTGCGCACGATGACGACCGAAGACAACCTAAGCCCGCGGCCACGTCGCTTCTCGCGATCCCAGGCGAGCGTCACCCACGGGCGGGTTCTGGAGGCCGACGGGGTGGTGCTCGATGGCCCGCGGCGGCGGGTGCAGGTCGACGGTTACGTCGTGCATCTTCCTGCCCGCGAGGCCGCCGTCCTCAGCGTTCTCATGGCACGCCCGGGTCAGGTCGTGCACCGCACCGCGCTGGTGGATGCGGCGTGGGGCGCCCATGGAGCACCGCATGGCGCTGTTGACCGGCTGTTGCGCCGGTTACGACGTCGAATAGAGCTCAGCCCATTGTCACCCGTCCGGCTTCACCGCGTCGGTGACACCGGCTACATCTTCGGCGCGTGCCCGAACTTGGGGTGTCACTCGAATCTCCGCCGTCGAGGCTGATGATCCCGCCGTGTTCGTCGCCGCCACAGTCCGCGACCTGAGCTGACGAGGGGCCGGACGGACCTACGCCGACCGGCGGTGATGACCTGACGACCAGAAATCAACTACGCGAGGTCACCTCCGATCCGCTGGTCGCGCGAACCAACGCGACTAACGGACAGTGCGCGAACTGTAACTCGATCGAAGGAAATTACTCTATTAGGGTAGACTATCCTAAGTTTAGTTACGTCGCCTAGCACGCCACGATAGCTACTTTGCGGGTCAATCCTTCTCGATCGAGTTAACTCTTATGAGTGAAGATCGTCTGAGTGATGTTCGTGATCGGTGTGGGACCTGGGCTCGCGGATGACTGTGACCAGCCAGGTCACGTCAGGTGATGACTACGGAGGTTTTCATGGATCGCAACATCATGCGGCGGCGGCTCGGTGTTTTCGCCTCCTCCGCTGTTCTGGCGACCGGTTTAGTGCTGGCCGCCGGGGGTACCGCCTTCGCCCAGCCCGGCACACCCGGCGCCCCTGGCGTCAATGGCGCCGCTGGCGTCTCTGGTGCCTCTGGTGGCGTTGTTGGCGGCAACGGAACCGCCGGTGGCTTCGCCACCACTCCCAGTGGCGGCAGCGCCGAGGACCCCGGTGGTCCGGGCGGTAACACCGCCGATGGCACCGGTGGCGTCGGCGGTGTCGCTGGCAATGGTGGCGCTGGTGGCGCTGGTGGCGTTGGTACCGTCCAGGGCGGTAACGGTGGCGACGGTGGCAGGGCTGTGCGCGGTGGCGTCGGTGGCAACAGCGCCGCCGGTGCCGGCGGTGCCGGCGCTAACGGCGGTAACGGCGGTGCCGCCGGCGCCGGCGGCACCGGGCTCGTCCAGGGCGGTAACGGCGG
>JBDTAX010000017.1:0-11396 GCA_039924425.1 Pseudonocardiaceae bacterium | reverse complement strand
ACTCACGGGTCGCAGCGCGACCAGCGCTGCGACCACCCCCGCCCCGACCCACAAGAATGGGCACTCCAGCGGCAGGCCGAATGGATGCACCGGGCCAGCCGCCCACAGCACGTCGTAGACCGCTGGCTGCCACCAGGCGTTCGGGCCGCTGAAGGCCAGTCCGGCCGCCACGGCCACCAGCGCGACGCCGGCCACCGTGATCCCGAGACTTACTCGGTCCGCGACCCGCGTGCGGACCTGCTGCGCCAGTAGCACCACGGCCACCACGAGGAACGCCGCGAATAACCCCGCTAGTGCGCCGAAGTGATGCGACCACTTGGATGGCGTGAGCCACAGCAGGCCGAGCGCGGTGAGCACCACCCCGGCCAGCCGCGCGGCCGAGCTGTCGGCACCACCCGGCTCGGTGCGGCGGGCCAGCAGAGCACCGACCACCGGCAGCAGCGCGAGTGTGAGCAGCACCGGGACCCGCTTGGTGGCGCTGCCGTCCGCGTCATCACCGAGCAGGAACCGGTACCGGTCCGGCTCGTGATACCAGGGCAGCGCGGGCCCGAAGAAGGTGTGCCAGCGGGTGGCGACCACCAAGCCGTTCCAGGTCTGGTCGGCGAAGACCGCCGTGAGGCTGACCGCGGCGACGGCGCCCAGCAACAGTACGCGAACCAGCACCTCGGCCCGCCCACTCGCCGCGCCGCGGACGATCGCGACGATGCGGGGCGCGAAGACCGCGACCGGGGCGGCGACAATCAGCCCGATCGGGCTGAACGGGACGGTCAGCGCGGCGAGCAGCGCGGCGACGCCCAGCGCGGCGAGCCCGCGAGCCCGCCACAGCAGTGCCAGCACGCCGGTGACGCCGAAGGCCACGTAGGGCTCGGGGCGCATTCCGAGGTCGTAGGGCAGCCAGGCGGCGAGCAGGCACACTGCGGCCAGCAGCCGGATCCGGACGGTGCCCGCCACCGAAGGAAGTGCTACGCCCAGCACCCCCCGGCTCAGCACGAACCAGGTCGCGATGCCCAGCGCGGTGCTGGGCAACCGCAGCCACAGCGGGGCCAGGCTGACCTCGGTCAGTGGCGCGAGCAGTTGCTGATCCAGCGCGAACGGCGTCTCCGAGGCGTTCCACCAGCGGTAGTAGTTGCCGGCGTTGCCGGTGTGCGCGACGTTGCGGGCGATCGTGGCGGCGAAGCCGTCGTCGTCGGTGAGCGGACCGATGACCGCCCAGCCGGCCAGCACCCCGATCACGCCGACATCGACCGCGACGGTGCGCCACCACCGACTGGTGCGGCTACGCGATATCAAACCCAAGCCGGTGGGCGAACCCAGTGCGGTCAGGAAACCCCGTGCCGTTAATAGACCCAGTGCCGCCACCACCGCGAGCAGTTGCACGGCGATGAGCAGGGTCTTCAGTCTGGTCGGGCTGGTGGCGAATGGGCTGGCGGTGCGGGCGGTGACCATCATTCCCGCCGCCTGCCGGGGATCGAGGTCGGTGTGAAACGCGAACACCTTGGGCACCGGCTCACCGGACAGGGTGATCGTCGGAGCGTCCCCGATGGTGATCGCGGTACCGGCTGGGCCGGCGTGCACCCGCGTCCGGCAGTCCGTGGTGGTGCCGGACACCGGCGTACTGCGCACCACCCGGCGCCCCAGCAGCAGCCGAGCCGCCCCGGCTTCGGTCACCAGCACCAGCCCGTCCCCGCTCGGACTGGTCGCCAGCACCGTGACGGCGCGGGGCTGGCCCGCGGCGGCGCGAATCGCCGAGCACGGCACGGTCGCGGTCAATTCCGCTGGACGGTACGGCGCGAACAATGCCGTACTCGACCGGACTGGCTGGCCGTGAGCTGGCCAGGTCACCATGATCCGGGTAGCGGTCACCGGCGCGAACGGCAGCACCAGCGCGATCAGGATTCCCGCCAGCCCGACCAGTAGCACGAGTGCGATGCTGGTCGGGTGGTGCCTCACGGTGGATGCGGTGGACAAGTAGGCAAATCCTTTCGCGGTGACGGGGTTCATGCAGATTGTCACCGCTCGATGGCGTAGCCGCCAGACTCCACACTGTTTTGCTCGCGCAACCAGCTCACATGCGGGTGGATCAGGTGTGGGGTGGATGTAACCCAACCGAACGAGCGTGTGTCACTCGTGTGTAACGCGGATTTCCTATGTTGTGGGTGTTGGACCCGCGCGCGGTGGGCAGCGGTGCCTGGCGCCATGAGCTGGATGGCGCGCTGAGGCCACTGGGGAGAAGAGGGCCCCGTCATGGCGGTGGACCCGCGGGCAGTGACCGAGCGAGTGAAGACGGTGTGCTCGTACTGCGGTGTCGGTTGCGGGATGGTTCTTGATGTCGCTCAGGACGCGGCCGGGCGGCGCAGGGTGGTGAAAGTCTCCGGTGACAAGTCCCATCCGGCCAACTTCGGCCGACTGTGCACCAAGGGGGCGACCAGCGTCGACATGCTCGAAGCACCGGGGCGCCTGACGACCGCCCTGGTTCGGTCCGACCGCGGTGGCGCGGCTGAACCCCTTGAGGTGGACGCGGCGATCACAGCGACCGCGCGCCGACTACGCGAACTCTTGGACGCGCACGGACCCGACGCGTTGTCCTTCTACGTGTCCGGCCAACTGACCATCGAAGCGCAGTACTTGGCGAACAAGCTCGCCAAGGGCTTCGTCCGCACTAACCAGATCGAGTCCAACTCGCGGCTGTGCATGGCCAGTGCGGGCAGCGGCTACAAGCTGTCCCTGGGAGCCGACGGCCCGCCGGGTTCCTACCAGGACTTCGACCACGCCGATGTCTTCTTCGTGATCGGCGCGAACATGGCCGACTGCCACCCGATCCTGTTCCTGCGGATGATGGACCGGGTGAAGACGGGCGCCAAACTCATCGTGGTCGACCCTCGGCGCACCGCCACCGCCGCCAAGGCTGATCTCTTCCTCCAGATCCGGCCGGGCACGGACCTGGCCCTGCTCAACGGCCTGCTGCACCTGCTGGTCGCCGATGGGCACAGTGATGCGGAGTTCATCGCCGAGTTCACCGAGGGCTGGGACGCCATGCCCGAGTTCCTGCGGGACTATCCGCCCGCGAAGGTCGCCGAGCTCACTGGCATCCCCGAGACGGACATCCGGCAGGCGGCCCGGTGGATCGGTGCGGCCGGCGACTGGATGAGCTGCTGGACGATGGGGCTGAACCAGAGCACGCATGGCACGTGGAACACCAACGCCCTGTGCAACCTGCACCTGGCGACCGGGGCGATCTGCCGCCTGGGCAGCGGCCCGTTTTCGTTGACTGGTCAACCAAATGCCATGGGCGGGCGCGAGGTGGGCTACCTGGGCCCAGGGCTGCCGGGGCAGCGTTCGGTGCTGGTCGATGAGGATCGTCGGTTCACCGAGGAGCTGTGGAGTCTGCCGCCCGGCACCTTGCGCAGCGACGTCGGCCAGGGAACCGTCGACATGTTTGCCCGGATGGCCGAGGGCGGGATCAAGGCGTGCTGGATCATCTGCACCAACCCGATCGCCACCGTGCCCAATCGCAAGACCGTCATCGCGGGACTGGAGACGGCCGAGTTCGTCGTCACCCAGGACGTCTTCGCCGCCACCGAGACCAACGCCTACGCCGATGTGGTCCTGCCGGCCGCCCTGTGGGCCGAGACCGAAGGCGTGATGGTCAACTCCGAGCGGAACCTCTCCCTGCTCCAGCAGGCCGTGCAGCCCGCCGGGCAGGCGTTGCCGGACTGGCAAATCATCGCCCGGGTCGCCTGCGAGATGGGTTTTGAGCGGGCCTTCTCCTACACCTGCGCGCAGGAGGTGTTCGAGGAAATCACCCGGGCGTGGAACCCCCAGACCGGTTACGACCTGCGGGGCGTGACCTACCAGCGGCTGCGCGACACCCCCGCCCAGTGGCCCAGCCCCCCCGGCGGCGACACCGACCGACATCCGGTCCGCTACCTCAACGACGGTGTCAGCCAGTCGCCGCTCACCCGGCCCGACGGCAGTAGACCGCGGCTCGTCTTCGCCACCGCGAGCGGCCGCGCCGTCTTCTTCCCCCGGCCGCACCTGCCCCCCGCCGAGCTGCCGGACGACAGTTACCCCTTCGTGCTCAACACCGGCCGGCTGCAACATCAGTGGCACACGCTGACCAAGACCGGCAAGGTCGCGAAACTCAACAAGCTCAACCCCGGACCCTTCGTCGAGATCCATCCCCGGGACGCCGCCGCGCACGGCATCAGCGAAGGCGATTCGGTGCAGATCTCCTCCCGGCGCGGCATGGCGGTGCTCCCCGCTGTCCTGACCGACCGGGTCCAGCCGGGGAACTGCTTCGCGCCGTTTCATTGGAACGACCTGTTCGGCGAGTACCTGAGCGTCAACGCCGTCACCAACGACGCGGTCGACCCCATCTCCTTCCAACCTGAATTCAAGGCCTGCGCGGTCTCGCTCACCAAGGTCGCCGCCCAGCCAGCCGCCGCGCCTGAGCCGGCTGCCATGCCCCAGTTGGCCGCCATGCCCCCGTCGGTTGCCATGTCCCCGTTGGTCACCGCGCCTGCGCCGGCTGGCGTTGCGGCCTTGGCTGGCCTGTTTGGGCTCACCGATCTCGCTCCGCCCGCGCTCGCCGACCGGGAACGTCACTACCTGGCCGGATTCCTGGCCGGACTTGGAGAGCTGCCATCCACTGACACGGCCGTGCCAGTGCTGCCTGATCATGCCCCCTTCGACCCCGGCCACGCCCTGTGGATCAACGGCGCGCTGGCCGGGATGTTCTCCCGCGCGCCTGCTACCCCACCAGCGCCGGCTACCAGGACCGGGGCGCGGGCCGCACCCGAGCGCTCAGCGCCCGGACGTGACGTCGTCGTCCTGTGGGCCTCGCAGACCGGCAACGCCGAGGACTTCGCCACCGCCAGCGCGCGGCGCCTGGCCGACGCGGGGTGCACCCCCACCGTCCTCAGCATGGCCGACTGCGCACCCGGCACTCTGTCGGCCGGCGCGGACCTGCTCGTCATCTCCAGCACCTTCGGTGACGGCGAAGCCCCCGACAACGGCTCCGGCTTCTGGGAGGCCCTCACCGAACCCGGCGCACCGCGCTTCGAGAACGTGCGCTACGCGGTGCTGGCCTTCGGCGACTCCAGCTACGACGACTTCTGCGGCCACGGACGGCGGCTCGACCAGCGCCTCGAAGAACTCGGTGCTCTCCGGCTGGCGCCCCGGGTGGACTGCGAGCCTGATTACCAGGAGCAGGCCCTCGAGTGGTTGGATCGCGTGCTCCCCGTCGTGGCCACCCCCGGAGACTCCACCGACTCCGCCGAGGCAGCCGAAGCCACCAGCGGCACCACAACGAGCGTGGTCAGTGCCTCACCCCCGGTCGCGCCCCCAGCGCCGGCCCGCCCCAGCGCGGCTGCACCGGCCGCCGCGACGCTGGTTGGCAACCGGCTGCTCAGCCTGCCCGGCTCGGTCAAAGAGGTACGGCAATTCACCTTCGACACCACTGACGGCGAACTGACCTACGAGGCCGGCGACGCGCTCGGGGTGCTGCCGGTGAACTGTGTCGAACTCGTCATGGAGTGGCTGGCCGTCACCGGTCTCAATCCATCCGACATCGTTGAGATCCCCAAGCTCGGCCCCATTCCGCTCGGTGCGGCCCTGCACCGACACCTCGAGATCACCAAGGTCACTCCCAATCTGCTGCGGTTCGTCGCGGAACGCTCCCGCGATCGTGACCTCACCATGCTCCTGCGTCCGGGAAACAAAGGCGAGCTGGCGAAATGGATCTGGGGCCGGCAGGCCCTCGACGTCATCGGTGAATTCCCCGTCCGCGCCAGGGCACACGAATGGTCCAGCGTTCTCAAACGCCTGCAACCCCGGCTCTATTCCATATCGTCCAGCCCGCTGGTCAACCCCCACCGGGTGCACTTGACGGTCTCGGTGGTGCGATTCGACAACCACTGCGGCACTGCGCGCAAGGGAGTGTGCTCAACCTACCTGGCCGACGGTCCCCCGAACGCCCCGGTGCCCGTCTTCGTCCAGCGCTCAACCCACTTCCGCCCCCCGAAAGACCCCGGCACGCCAATGATCATGGTGGGTCCCGGAACGGGCATCGCACCGTTTCTCGGTTTCCTCGACGAACGTCGCGTGCGTGGCGATCGGGGTCGTAACTGGCTCTTTTTTGGCGAACAACGGCAATCCACCGATTTCTACTACCAGGACGAGCTCGACGCGCTACACCGCGACGGTGTGCTGACCCGGCTGGATCTCGCCTTCTCCCGTGACCAGCGGAACAAGATCTACGTCCAGGACCGCATGCGCGAACACGGCGTCCAGCTGTGGTCCTGGCTCCAGGACGGTGCCCACTTCTATGTCTGCGGCGACGCCAACCGGATGGCCAAAGACGTTGACCAGGCACTGCGCACGATCGTGGCGACCCACGGCGACCTAGACGACGACCAGGCCGCCGCATACGTCAAACAGCTCGCGACGGACAAACGCTACGTCCGCGACGTGTACTGAACGACTGGTCAGAGTCAGTCGCCAGCGGTGGGGTCGTTGCCCTCATCGCGTGGGTCCGGTGACTGATGGTCTACCCATCGGGGGTATGCGGGTTCGTCGCGGTTTGTCGGCGAGATGGCGTGAACCTGGTTGCCGGCGGAATCGGGTGTGATCGCTTTGGCGGGTACGCCAGCGTGAACGGGTGCGGCCGCGACCGGGGCTGTTTCGGAAGTGTCGGGGGTTCTGCTTGTGTCGGGGGTTCTGCTTGTGTCGGGGTCGGGGTCGGGCAGGCGATAGTCGGAATCCGGTGGGAGCTCCTTTCCCGGTACGTCGGCTGCGGGTGCCGGGATTGCGGGGGGTATCGGGGCTGGTCGGCGCGGCGGCGCGACCGGGACTACTAGCTTGTGCGGATGCGCCTGCGGCAGTGATTTCTGGGGCACCAAGACTACCTGGGGTGCGGGATTATCCTGGGGTGCCGGGTTTGCTCGTGGTGCCGGGTTTACCTGCGGCGCTGGGATTACCTGCGGCGCTGGGATTACTTGGGGCTGGATTACTTGGGGCTGGATTACTTGGGGTGCGGGGTTTACCTGTGCGGGGGCTACCAGGGGTGCTGAGACTGCCGCCGGAGCCGCTGGGGGAGCCGGTGCCTTGGCGGGAGCGGGTGGTCCCGCATTGGGCACAATTCCCGCTGAAGTGCCGGTGTACAGGTTGGCTTGCTCATAGCCGGTGGTCTGGTCTTGTTGTTGATGCACCACCAGGACGGTCAGCCCACCGACGGCCGCAATGGCGGCTGCCAGAAAGGCAAGCAGAATTTCATTCGAACGCACCCAACCGACGTCCATCCAAGACCCCCTCGGCTCGACCTTCCAGGAATCAAGCCAAATTTACCTCGGTAGTACCGGCCCCCGACCAGATGCCAGAGTAGGTGGCCGTTCGGTGGGCGGTCAAGAGCTGTGCGTGAGCACCTGGCTCATGAGCTCCCGAACGAGAAGTGCCGGCCGGCGGC
This sequence comes from Pseudonocardiaceae bacterium, assembly GCA_039924425.1. Lineage (GTDB taxonomy): Bacteria > Actinomycetota > Actinomycetes > Mycobacteriales > Pseudonocardiaceae. The sequence goes on along the minus strand of JBDTAX010000017.1, from coordinate 3,934 downwards.
GGCGGAGGCGAGTGTGACGGTCAGCGGCAGGGTGAACGACTGGTCCTTGCACCTGGCGTTCGCGGTGGCCGCCATGGTCACCGAGACTTCGTAGGCCCGGGTGCGCCCCGCCTCAATGAAGCCGACCGGGGCGTCGACCGGGGTACTGGTCACAGTGCCGGCGGGGCACCCGCCGCGGGTGGCGTTGGAGTTGCCCGCGCTGATCGAGGTCACTTGAACGCCGTAGCTGTTGGTGTTGTTGACGTAGAGCGGAAAGCTCTTGGTCGCCCCGGGCGGCAGGCTGCGGAGGTCGTTGTCGGGAGTGACGGTGAGCGCAACCGAGGTGGTCGATCCGGTCTGGCCGCTGCCGGCGGTGCCGATGAGGAATCCCACGCCGACCAGGGTGAGGGCGATGACCAGGGCGAGACCGTCGAAAACGGTCAGGTTGCGCACCGTGGTGCCCACGCCGCTGCCCGCCGCGGTGTCCTCGACTGTTGTGTCCTCCACTGCACGACTCCCTTACCGGACTTCTGGCTTACCGGACTTCTGGCCGCTGCTGACTGTCCGTGCTCGAAACGCCGCGTTGCGTCGCATCCAGTGACAGGCTAGGCGGTCGCGCCCAAGCCCGTGCCGCCCGGGTACCTGTCGCCCACCGCCATTCGACTCCGAATGACGCCTGACGAGGTGGCTGGGACCGCGATTCGGCTCCGAATGGCGGTGGTGTCAGGGGACGAGCGTGGTGAGGAAGGCGCGCCAGGCGGGGGTGGGGATGGTGAGGGCGGTGGGGTGCTTGGAGTCGCGGATCAGCACCTGGTCCCGGGCGGGCGCGACCTCGACGCAGTCGCCGTTGCCGCAGCTGTAGCTGCTGGTGCGCCAGCCGACCTGGACGCAGTTACCGTTCCCGCCGCTGTAGCTGCTCGTGCGCCAGACGATGCCGCCCGGCTCAGGCGCGGTTGTCATGGTCCTCTCCATCCGGATCGAGCCTGGTTGCCAGCGTGGCAATCAGCTGTCGTGATTGTCCCTCACTCAGCGCGGTGTCCGCCAGCGCCCGCAAGATGCGCTGGTAGGCCTGAATTTCCTCCGGCCGCTCCAGGAACAGGCAGGAGGTCTCACTTTCCAGATAGGCCACCGGTGTGAACTCGGTGAACTCCATCAGCCGGAACGCCCCGGTCATCGCCGCGTGCGCGCCGACCGCGAAGGGCACCACCCGCAGGGTCAGGTACGAGCGGGTCGACATCCGCACCAGGTGGTGCAGCTGCTCGGCCATCACTGCGGGCCCGCCCACCGGGGTGCGCAGCGCGCACTCGTGCAGGTAGAAGGTGAAGGCGGCCGGGCGGTCCCGGCTGAACAGGGTCTGCCGAGCCAGCCGGGCGGCCATCCGGTCCTCCACCTCGCCGGGTGGCACGTTGACGTTGTGGCTGATCACCGCGCGGGCGTACTCGCCGGTCTGCAGCAGGCCGGGCACGAATGTCACCTCGAAGTCGTTGACCGCGACCGCCTTGTTCTCGTGCTCGATCAGCGTCCGGAGCTGCTTGGGCATCCGGGAGCCGTGCTGCTGGAACCAGCCCGGAGTGTCCTGCTCACGGCACAGCGCCAGCAGCCGCTCGCGCTCCGGGCCGGTGGCCCGGCACACCCCGAGGAACGCCGCGATGTCCACCTCGCTGGCGCCACGTTTGCCGGTCAGCAGCATCGACACCATGCTCGGTGACACGCCGAGCAGCTTGGCGGTCTGCTTGCCGGTCAGGTCGGCGTTGTCCATGGCCTGGCGCAGGCCCTCACCCAGTTCCCGACTGCGGATCGTCGGCTCACGATGTGGCATAGTTCCACCCCCCGGCCGAAGATCATAGGTCACGCCTGCGTGAAATTTCAATTTTGCTGGTTCAATTCACCAATGGTGAATCCATTGCATGACCATGGGTGAACCGGTTCCCTGAACGTCAGCGAGGCGATGGGCCTCGCCCTACTCCGGGGAGACACCCAGTGAGCACACCCCTGCTGGCCGACGCGCTCGGCCTGCTGCGCAACGATCTCTGCGGCCACTTGGACGAGGCGGAATACCTGGCCGATGAGGACCGCGAATGGTCCGAAGAGGACATGGACCACGCGCGCCGACTGATCAACGACCTGGTCCTCGTCATTCGCGGGCTGCTGATCGAGCACCGGCGCCAGCCCCGCGGGGACTGCAAAGTCTGCTCGGTGGCGTGGCCCTGCCCGGTGGTGATCAGCGTGCACGCCGTCGTCAAAGACCCGGAACGCGAATTCGTCGCGCTCGTCCGGCGCTCCCGCGAGGACTGACCCGGACGGTTGCGCTGGGTAACTAGGTTCACGAACCAGTTAGTTTGTGGAACAGTATGAGGTTGGCCACCCTGGGTGAGCTGGGTGGGGCGTCGGGGGGTGTTGTTTTTGCTTGCGGTGACTGCTGTGGAGGTTCGAGAGCTGGTCAAACGGTACCCGAAGGCGCGGGCCGACGCGGTGGACCGGTTGAGTTTCGCGGTAGCCGGGGGGGAGATCTTCGGGTTGCTCGGGCCGAACGGGGCCGGGAAGTCCACCACGATCGGGGTGCTGACCACCCGGGTCCGGCCCACCGGTGGGCGGGCGCTGATCGCGGGGGTGGACGTGGTGGCCGAGCCGCGGACCGTGCACCGGCTGCTCGGGGTGGTCCCGCAGCACAACAACCTGGACCGGTCGCTGTCGGTTCGGCAGAACCTGCTGTTCCACGCCGCCTACCACGGCGTACCACCGAAGGTCCGCAAGCCGAGGGCCGAGGCGCTGCTGGAGCAGTTCGCGCTGACCGAGCGGGCCAACGACAAGCCGGAGCTGTTCTCCGGCGGGCAGAACCAACGGATGATGATCGCCCGGGCCTTGATGCACGACCCGAAGGTGCTGTTCCTGGACGAACCCAGCACCGGGCTGGACCCCGCCGCCCGGTTGTTCGTCTGGGACCGAATCCGGGAGTTGCGCGCCACCGGCGTGACGATCGTGCTGACCACCCACGACATGGACGAAGCGGCGGCACTCGCCGACCGGGTCGGCATCATCGACTCCGGCCGGTTGCTCGCGTTGGACACCCCCGCCGCCCTGATCCGCGCACTGCCCACCGGGGCGGCCGTCGGCGAGGCCAGCCTGGAGGACGTGTTCCTCGAACTGACTGGAAGGAGACTGCGGTGACCACCACCGCATCGGGTACCCAACGTGTCGCAGAAACGGTGCGGGGGCCCTCGGGGGCGCTGATGCTGCGCTCGTTCGGCTCGGTGCTGCACCGCGACATCGTGGTCCTCGCCAAGGCACCGACCGGGTTCCTGGCCCATGTGCTGCTGCAACCGGTGTTCTTCCTGTTCGTGTTCGGCAAGCTGCTCACCGAACTGGGCTATGTCAGCCCGCACTACGCCAGTCTGCTGTTCCCCGGGCTGGTCGCGCTGACCGCGACCGTCACCGCGATCCAGGCCATGGCGTTCCCGCTGGTCGCGGAGTTCGGCTGGACCAAGGAGATCGAGGACCGGCTGCTGGCCCCGCTGCCGCTCTGCGCCGTCGCCGCCGAGAAAGTGCTCTTCGCCGCGCTGCAGGCGCTGACCACCGCCGCGGTGATGTTCCCGATCGGCATCGGCGTGCTCGGCTCGGTCCCCTTCCGGGCCGCCGGGCTGGGCCTGCTGGCCGGTGTGCTGGGGCTCGGCAGCCTGCTCGGGGCCTGCATCGGCATGACGATCGGCACGTTCGTGCCCCCAGCGAAGATCAGCCTCGCGTTCTCGCTGATCTTCACTCCGCTGCTGTTCACCAGCGCCACCCAGTACCCCTGGCCGCTGCTGGCGCGCCTGCGCTGGTTCCAGGTGCTCACCGCCGCCAACCCGATCACCTACGTCAGCGAGGGCATGCGCGCCGCCCTGGTGCCGAGTATCCCGCACATCCCCGGCTGGATCTGCTTGCTCGCGCTGACCGGCTCACTCGCCCTCTTCGGCAC
>JBDTAX010000016.1:0-21705 GCA_039924425.1 Pseudonocardiaceae bacterium | reverse complement strand
CATCCTCGACCCCAATACCGGCACCCGAGCGCAGCCGGGGTGATCACCGGCGGGCGGCTGCGGCTTTCAAGGGCTCCGAGTACCTGATTGGTGCATAAACGCTTTCGCTACGGCTTCTTCCGGCGTCTCAACATGCCCAATTCCAGGAACTGGCCGGCCGTCTTTGTCGAGTATTTGCCAGCCACCGAGTGAGATGACCGGCACGCCACCTCGGCGTTTCGCCAGCGCCACTTCACTCAGCGTGCCCCAGGAACCGCCGACCACAATGACGGCGTCAGCGCTCCACACGATGATGGCGTTGCGCGCCTGGCCCATATTAGTCACGAGAGTTACCGAAAGATCGGGTGACGCTCCTTCGCGGGTATCGTTCGGTCGGATACCGACCACCACGCCGTCTTTCGAGCGCACTCCGGACGCCACAGCCGCCATCACACCAGCGCCTCCACCGCACAACACGACCGCGCCACGCTCGGCGAGCAGTTGGCCAACGCGATGGGCGTTGGCCCTGTCTTCCTCAGTGCAATCGTGGCCCGGCCCGCAGACGGCGACCTGATACGGCACTAATTTTTCCTTGATACTCGCGCGCTGTAGGAATGGGCACCGGCCCCGGCGAGCTTGCCTCCGTCGACGATGAGGTACTCGTCGCGGATGGCGCGGCCCTGGAAGTAGCTTTCCAGGATCTCTCGGGTGCCGGCCGCGTAGCGGGCCTGCGCCGAGAGTGAGGAGCCGGAGATGTGTGGGGTCATGCCGTGGTGCGGGGCGGTGCGCCAGGGGTGGTCCGGGGGTGCTGGCTGGGGGTACCAGACGTCGCCGGCGTAGCCGGCCAGTTGGCCGGTCTGGCAGTGCGCGCACGATGGCGTCGCGGTCACAGATCTTCGCGCGGGCGGTATTGATGAGATACGCGCCGCGCTTCATGCTGGCCAGGAGGGTGTCGTCAAAGAGGCCCTCGGTCTCTGGGTGCAGCGGGACGTTGATGGTCACGACATCGCACACCGGCACCAGATCCTGGGTGGTGGGGTGAAACGTGAGGTTGAGTTCGCGCTCCACGTCAGCCGGCAGCCGGTGCCGGTCGGTGTAGTGCAGCCGCACGTCGAACAGCGAAAGGCGGCGCAATACGGCAAGCCCGATCCGGCCAGCCGCGACGCTGCCCACGTGCATGCCTTCCAGGTCATAGGAGCGGGCCACGCAGTCGGCGATGTCCCACCCTCGATCGCGCACGGTCTGGTGGGAGGGCAGATAGTTCCGCACCAGCGAGAGAATCATCATCACCACGTGCTCAGCGACGCTGATGCTGTTGCTGTAAGTCACTTCCGCGACAGTGATGCCGTGGGCGGCGGCAGCGTCCAGGTCGACATGGTCGGACCCGATTCCTGCGGTGATCGCGAGCTTGAGGTGGGGTGCCACCGCGATACGTTCAGCGGTCAGGTAGGCCGGCCAGAATGGTTGGGAGATGACGATCTCGGCGTCGGGGAGATGGCGGTCGAATTCTGACCCCGTGCCGTCTTTGTCCGAGGTCACCACCAGTTCATGACCGAGATCTTCGAGGAAAGACCGCAGGCCCAAAGCTCCGGACACGCTGCCGAGCAGCTCACCAGGGGTGAAGTCGATGGCTTGCGGCGTGGGCACGGTTTGCCCGCTCGGGTAGCGCTCAATACGAGGGATATCCTCGCGTGCGTACGAGGGAGGGTAGCCATCGACCGGGTCGTCATAAAGAACGCACAGCACCTTCACCATGAAGAATTGTCCTCTCTGTCTCAGTGCTTCCACCGCTATTCTTGATCCACCCGCGCTGCTCCCGCCAGGAGCCAACCGGCGATCGGTTCGTGCAGCGTGAACTCGCCCGGCGCCGCGCCGAGGCGGCTGCACACCAGGTGCAGCTGGGTTGCCCGCCACGGCGATCCTTCCCAGGGTGCCAACCGCTCGACCAACGGGAGCAGGTCCGTCTCCATCTCTGCCCGGGCCAGGGTGAGGTGCGGCCGGTACGGCCGCTGCTCCACCGGCACACGGCTGCGGCGGGCTGCGGCCTCCACCGAGTCGGCAAGTCCGCTCAGCCCGTCGCGATCACCGCGCACGCCCGTCCACAGCACCTGGTGCCCAAACCGACCGCCGCCGCCCAGGGACAGCGATAGCGGCGAGTGTCGAGCGGCTGCCCGGCCGAGCAGACGGGTCAGCTCGTCAACGAGGTCATCGCCGACCTCGCCAAGAAAGGCCAGCGTCAGGTGCCACTGCTCCGGGTGGGTCCACCTCAGCTCCGGTGCCACCTCCCGCAGCCCCACAGCAACACCCAAGAGCTCCCGAACAACCTCCTCGGGAGGGGTCAGCGCCACAAACAGCCGCATCACGCCATCGTCGCACCCGATCCGCAGACGGCGTCAAAAAAATTCCGTCCGCGGAGGCAGTGGGCGTGGGTTGAGCGGCGTTGTGGGTGACGCGAACGAGGCGGCTGGCGGCAAGCACACTGGGGCGCGGAACGGCTACTTACGGTTACTTGCTTGGGCCGAGTGGTGCGATCTGCTCGGATGGGTCGACGGGGCGGCGCGGACGTCCTACTCTACCGACAACGCGCGGGGGCGTCTTTACATCAGAAAGACTACCAGTCCAGGGAGCGACCGGAGGTCGCTCGTAAAGTAGAGGATCATGAACAAACCGACTCTCCCCAACGCCACTCCCACCGCACAAGACGACGAAAGCCAGATCCATATCCTCTGGATCAACGGTGGCTTGTCCTGTGACGGGGAGTCGGTGTCGTTGACCGCGGCGACCCAGCCCAGCATTGAGGAAATTGCCCTGGGAGCCCTCCCCGGCCTGCCCAAGATCGCGCTGCACTGGCCGTTGATTGACTTCGAATGCGGTCCAGAACAAGGTGGCGACAACTTCATCGAATGGTTCCACAAGGCCGACCGGGGTGAGCTGGAACCATTCGTGCTCGTCGTCGAGGGATCCATCCCGAACGAGACGATCAACCGCGATGGCTACTTCACCGGCTTCGGCCGCCACCCCGGCACCGACCAGCCGATCACTGTCAACGAGTGGCTGGACAAGCTGACGCCCAAGGCCACGATCGTGCTCGCGGTCGGCACCTGCGCCAGTTACGGCGGTATCCACGCCATGGCGGGCAACCCGACTGGCGCCATGGGCGTGCCGGACTACCTGGGCTGGGACTGGAAGTCCAAGGCCGGTATCCCGATCGTCTGTGTGCCTGGCTGCCCGGCGCATCCGGACAATCTGTCCGAGACGATCCTGTACCTGCTTTACCAGGTCGCCGGCCAGGCGCCGATGATCCCCTTGGACGATCACCTGCGCCCGCTGTGGCTGTTCGGCGCCACGGTGCACGAGGGTTGCAATCGGGCCGGGTACTACGAACAGGGCGAGTTCGCCAAGACCTACGACTCCCCGAAGTGCCTGGTGAAGCTCGGATGTGGGGGTCAGGTGGTGAAGTGCAACGTGCCCAAGCGGGGCTGGATCAATGGTGTCGGTGGGTGCCCTAATGTGGGCGGTATCTGCATCGGCTGCACTATGCCCGGCTTCCCGGACATGTTCATGCCGTTCATGGAGCCGATGCCGATCAGGTGGCGCACGGGCTCACCGATGGCGGTGACCGAAAGTGAGTCCTACGGCTCAGTTATCCGATCACTTCGCGAGTTCGCCCTCAAACAGTTCGACATCGAACCCCCGTGGCGTAAGAAGGGCCCCGAGCTCCTCACCGGCTATACGCCCGACTGGGGCGACGACCGAGTCTGGCCGACGCGGCTACGTGCATGGCGACGCCGAAACCGGTCCCGCTGGTCCGGGGGAAGCTCGTAGTTGGGCGACCGCGCCGATGCCGGGGACAATGGCGATGGGGAGAGCGACGTCGCGAAGCATCCCGCAGTCAGCGGGGTAGCTGGAGTGTCTGTCCGGGCAGGATCATGTTGGGGTCCGACACGATGTGCCGGTTGAGCGCGAAAAGGGAGTTCCAGCCGCCAGCAACGTGGTGTTCCTCGGCGATGGAGGAGAGCGTGTCGCCGACGCGCACGGTGTAGGCGCTGGTCGGTCCCACTGGCGCTGCTACCCCTGGCGTTGGCGTTTCCTGCGGGGCTGGCGTTTCCTGCGGGGCTGGGCTTTCCTGCGGAGCTGGCGTTTCCTGCTGGGCTGGCGTCGGGCTGCCGACGTGAGCGCGTTTCCCGCAGACGGGCCACGCCCCGATGCCTTGAGTCTGGAGCACCCGGTCGGCGACGGCGATCTGGGTTTCTCGGGAGGCATTCTGTGGCATGCCGACACCGCCGTTGGCGCTCCACGTGGGCAGCGTGAACTGGAGTCCACCGAAGAACCCGTTGCCGGTGTTGATGGCCCAGTTACCGCCGGACTCGCATGCGGCCACCGCATCCCAGTTGACGACGCTGGTGTCGGCGTGCGCGGGGGCTGCCGCCGCCATGGCGACGGTTCCCGCCGCGGCGACGCTAGCGGTCGCTACGACGGTGTTCCGGATATGGTGGGTTTGGGCGCGGTGCCGGCCCCGAGCGGGAGCGCGGTGCCGGCCGTGACCTGATTGTGACATAGCGGCATTGCGTCATTCGCGCAGCTGCGGTACAACCCCGTTCAGTCAAGCGGCCTGTCGAACGGTTGGCTGCGCGCGATGAACGGTGCGTCATCAAGGCCGGGGCGTTCCGAAATCTCACGTACGGGGTGTGCATACCGCGCACGTCTCGAAGCTGAATTCAGCTGCGCAGGCGTAGCGCCAGATCTGCTGGCAGTTCTCGTTCCAGTCGGGGCGCACGACCCGTCCGGCGCTCACTACGGCGACAGCTGACGCGCCGGCAAGGCGGAGAGCGGAGGCGGCGCTCTGAGCACGTGCGCCTCTGGTGAAGGTGTCTTCGATCAAGGGTACCCGGTGGTCACGAAGATCAGTGCAGGCAAGGAACGCGTCGTCGCTCGCCTGTTGAGGTCCCACCTGTCCCGGCCCTCTCGTGAGCAGGGTGCTGTGCAGCCCGGCGAGCCGAAAACTCCGCCGCACGGCCGCGACGAGTGGATGTTCACCGGATCTGGCGGCCAACCGGGTGCTCGGCACGGTGGTAACCACGGTGGGGGTGCCCCCGAGCATCGTGGCAATGCAGGGCCAGTGACGGTGGGTGAACCGCGCGATGGTTGCGGCGACGATCGTTGCGAGCTGTGCGCGGACTTCTGGCAGGTGGTGGTCCTTGTAGTAACGCAGAGCGTGCCAGTACTGGCCCGACACTTCGTACAGCGAGATGGGGAGCACGGTGGTCACTGGATACCGTACCTGACCCATCGTGATTCGACAGCTATAGCAGGTCGAATAGTCCTGGTTAGGACCAGAATGGCAAACGATGCAGACTCCGGCACCGTGCGGCGGTACACGGCGGTAGATCCGTAGATATGGGTCAGTATATTGCTCGGCTGCTGTCATCGATCTCTGCCTGCTATAGCAGTACTAGCTGGGCCTGCTATAGCAGTACCAGCTGGTCCGGGAGGCTGCTCAGCGTGACGATGACCTCCAGAACGTCGTCGAGGCCTCTGACTACAGTGACCCCTGGCCGCTCCGCGTATCGCTGTGCCCATTCCTGTGACTTCACCAGTGACTCCAACAGAAATAGCCGTTTTCCGTGTTCCAAGGCGAGACGCGCCTGCATCTTCGAGCCGCCGGTGGCGGCCGCCTCGACAACGACCGTGCCCATGGCCATGCCGCTCATCACGACGTTGCGCATAGGGAAGTTCATCGCCCGCGGTGGGGCGTCGGGCCAGAACTGCGAGACGATCGCGCCCTGCTTGCAGATCCTCTCCGCTAGCTCTCGGTTCTCTTGTGGGTAGACTGCGGCAAGAATTCCGTGGCCAACGACCGCGACGGTCCTTCCGTTGGCGCCCAGCGCGGCGGTATGGGCGGCGGTGTCGATTCCTCGAGCTAAGCCGGACAGGACCGTGACGTTCGCTTCAACGAGACCCCGCACGAGGCGGGCCGCCCGTCGCCGCCCGTCCTCGGTGGCCTGCCGTGTACCGACGACCGCAATAGCACGAAAGTCCCCCGGCATCAGGTCGCCCTTAACCCAGATGAAAGGCGGCCGATTATAGATCAATTGCAGATTCGCCGGGTAGTCATCCTCGCGAACAGTGCGGAGCTGCACGCCCTGGGCTGTCACGCGCTTGACCAGTTCCTGGGCCGCTTCCAGGTCTTCGGGCCGCACGCGCTCCAGCAAGTCCTCGGCGTACGGACGGTGCTCCTCAGGGATGAGGCCAAGCTGCCTGTCGAGAAGGGCGAGGGCACTGCCTGCCTCATAGATGACGGCCGCGGTGCGGAACCACTCCCGAGGGGACGCCCTGGTCAAGGCAAGGACGGCGGCCTGCTCAGCTACCGCGGTCATCATCGGTCCTCGCCCTCCGGCTACCCACGCACAATTCGAACGTGAGTTCGATTTTATCGTAGTGGCTCTCGGCCCGGTACGGTAGTGGTCCGATCAGCTCCTAGCCTCTGGGCCGCGCTCGTGGCGGCGGAAGACTGGTGTACCACACCGTAGCCAGCCCGGTACGTTACGTCACGGTTGCACGACCAGGACAGGGGCTACAGTCGCAAGATCAAATGATTCCACCGGCTGACACCATAGAGGGGCTGACATGCTGCTGTCTCCGCATGAGCAGGAGAAGCTTCTCGTCTACGTGGCCGGCCAGCTGGCCAGGGAGCGCCTTGCGCGGGGATTGCGGCTGAACTACCCGGAGGCCGTCGCGCTGATCACGTCGTGGGTGTTGGAGCGGGCGCGGGACGGGCAGGGTGTCGCTGATCTGATGGCGGGGGGCCAGCGGCTGCTGAACCGGGAGGACGTCATGGACGGGGTGCCGGAGATGCTGAGCTCGGTGCAAGTGGAAGCGACTTTCCCAGACGGCACGAAGCTCGTCACCGTGCACCGACCAGTCCAGTGACCGGGGTGCCCGGCGAGTTGCTGCTCGCCGCGGAGCCTGTCGTGCTGGGGCCGGGGACCGGGCAGGAACTGATCGTGCGCAATACCGGTGACCGGCCGGTGCAGGTGGGGTCGCACTACCATCTCGCGGCGGCGAACCCCGCGCTGGAGATGGACCGTCAGGCCGCTTTCGGGATGCGACTGGCGGTACCGGCGGGTACGTCGGTGCGTTTCGAACCCGGCATCGAACGGGTGGTGCGGGTCGTGCCGCTGGGTGGTACCCGCACCGTGCCCGGTCTGCGTCTGGACGCGGAGGATCCCAGCGGGTTGCCGGATCTCAGCGGGAAACCCCACGGACCCGTCAGCGGAGGCCCGTGGACGGTGGAGCGCAGCCGCTACGCCACGCTCTACGGTCCCACCGAGGGTGACCGGGTGCGGCTGGCCGACACCGACCTGCTGCTGGAGGTCACCGAGGATCGGTGCCGGGGACCGCACGGCGGCGACGAGGCGGTCTTCGGCGGGGGCAAGGTGATCCGGGAGTCGATGGGCCAGGCTCGGGCGTCCCGGGCGGACGGCGCGCCGGATCTGGTGATCACCGGTGCGGTCGTGCTGGACCACTGGGGGGTCGTCAAGGCTGACATCGGAGTGCGCGACGGCCGAGTCGTCGGCCTGGGCAAAGCCGGGAACCCGGACATCATGGACGGGGTGGATCCCGCACTGGTCATCGGCCCGAGCACTGATGTGATCGCTGGCAACGGGATGATCCTGACGGCTGGCGCGGTGGACAGCCACGTGCACTTCATCAGCCCGCAGCAGGTGCCCGAGGCGCTGGGCTCGGGTGTCACCACGTTGATCGGGGGTGGCACCGGTCCTTCGGCGGGCACCAGGGCGACCACGGTGACGCCGGGTGCCTGGTACCTGGCGCGAATGCTGGAGGCTCTGGATGAGCTACCGGTGAATGTGGCGCTGCTGGGCAAGGGCAACACCATGGGCGAGGCGGCGCTGTATGAGCAGGTCGCCGCCGGTGCCAGCGGTTTCAAGCTGCACGAGGACTGGGGATGCACCCCAGCAGCGATCGACGCGTGCCTGCGGGTTGCCGACGACACCGGCGTGCAGGTGGCGATCCATACCGACACCCTCAACGAGGCGGGCTACGTCGCCGACACGCTGGCCGCGATCGGTGGGCGCACCATCCACGCCTACCACACTGAAGGAGCCGGCGGCGGCCACGCGCCGGACATCATCACCGTCGCCGCGCAGCAGCATGTGCTGCCCAGCTCGACCAACCCGACCCGGCCGCACACCGTGAACACCGTCGAGGAGCACCTCGACATGCTCATGGTCTGCCATCACCTCAACCCCACCGTGCCGGAGGACCTCGCGTTCGCGGAGAGCCGAATCCGGCCGTCCACCATCGCGGCCGAGGATCTGTTGCACGACCTCGGGGCCATCTCGATGATCGGCTCGGACTCGCAGGCCATGGGTCGGGTCGGCGAGGTGATCCTGCGGACCTGGCAGAGCGCGCACGTGATGAAGCGCCGAGTCGGGTCACTGCCCGGGGACCCCGCGACGTCGGACAATCTGCGGGCCCGGCGATATGTGGCCAAGTACACGATCTGCCCGGCGATCGCGCACGGGCTCGACGGTGAGGTCGGCTCGGTCGAGGTAGGCAAGCTCGCCGATCTGGTGTTGTGGCAGCCCGCGTTCTTCGGGGTGCGGCCGAGCATCGTGCTCAAGGGCGGCATGATCGCCTGGGCGGCGATGGGGGATGCCAACGCCTCCATCCCGACCCCGCAGCCGGTGCTGCCGCGCCCGATGTTCGGGGCCGCTGCGGCGTGCGCCGCTGCCACGTCGGTGCATTTCGTGGCGCCTTTGGCTATGCAGAATGGTCTCGCGGACCGACTGGCGGTGCGGCGCCGGCTGGTGGCGGTGCGCGACACCCGAGCACTGCGCAAAGCCGACATGCCCCTGAATGATGCGCTGCCGCGCATTGAGGTAGACCCGGAGACGTTCACCGTCCGGATCGACGGCGAAGTGGTCGAGCCACACCCCGCTGTGGAGCTCCCGATGGCCCAGCGTTACTTCCTGTTCTGATGACTGTGCTGTTCTGATGACTGTGCTGGCGTCGCTGTTGCTGGCCGATTCGCGGTTGCCCACCGGCGGGCACGCGCACTCCGGTGGGGTGGAGGCGGCCGTCGAACGTGGCCTACTGCGGGACGAGGCCGACCTCGCGCTGTTCCTGGCCGGCCGGTTGCGGGGTACCGGCCCGATGCTCGCCGCAGTCGCCGCCGCGGGCTGCCTGCTGGCGGCGGACACCGCGCCGGTGGACTGGAGCCGGTGGGACGCGGCGGTGAGTGCCCGCATCCCTTCGGCCGCCACCCGGGAGGCGTCCCGGGCACAGGGCGCGGCGCTGCTGCGCACTGCCCGCCGAGTCTGGCCCTCGGCCGCTCTGGAGGCGCTGTACCTATCGGGACGCCCGCACCACCCGCTGGTGCTCGGCGCCGCAGTCGCCGCCACCGGCGACGGTGCCGACGCTGCGGCGCTGCTCACGCTGCACCACCTGCTCGGCGGGGTGTGTGCCGCCGCGATACGGCTGCTGGGGCTGGACCCGATCACTGTCGCCGCAGTGCAGGCCCGCACGAGCCGCCCCGCTGAGCAGGTCGCGCTGAGCGCAACCCGGGTGGCGCGCCGGGCCGTCACCCAGCGGGACACCCGCCTGCTGCCCAGCACCAGCACTCCGCTGCCGGAGGTGCTGGCCGAACTGCACGCCCGTACGGAGGTGACCCTCTTTGCCTCGTGAGGGCCCGAGCCGTGAGGATCGGGCGCTGCGGATCGGCGTCGGCGGGCCGGTCGGCAGCGGCAAGACCGCCCTGGTCGCGGCGATCTGCCGGACGCTGCGCGATGAGCTGTCGCTGGTGGTGGTGACCAACGACATCTACACCACCGAAGACGCCGATTTCCTGCGCACCCACGCGGTATTGCCCGACGAGCGGATCCGGGCGGTGCGCACCGGCTGCTGCCCGCACACCGCGATCCGCGACGACATCACCGCCAACCTGGACGCGGTGGAGGAGCTCACCGCGCGCCACGATCCCGACTTGGTGCTGGTGGAGAGCGGCGGGGACAACCTCACCGCCACCTTCAGCTACGGCCTGATCGACGCGCAGATCTTTGTCCTCGATGTGGCCGGTGGGGACAAGGTGCCCCGCAAAGGCGGCCCCGGAGTCACCCGCTCCGACCTGCTGGTCATCAACAAGATCGATCTCGCCCCGCTGGTCGGCGCGGACCTGGACGTGATGCGCCGGGATGCCCTGGCGGCCCGCGGCGACCTACCCACCGTTCTGATCTCGCTGCGGGACCAGCCAGCCGCCGAGCCGGTCATCGACTGGGTGCGGGCTCAGCTGCCACCTGGCTGGTGAGTGACGTGCGGGCTCGGGCCGAGCTCACCATCGAGGCCGGGGTTGATGCCCCCCGTCTTCGGTGGCGCAGCGCAGCACCAGTAGTGCTGCGCCCCACCGGAAGGCATCGGGTGCACGTGGTGCAGGCCGGCGGCGGTCCGCTGGGCGGCGACGACCTGGCGTTGGATGTCCGTCTCGGCGCCGGTGCCTGCCTGCGGCTGCGCTCGGCGGCGGCGATGGTGGTGCAGCCGGGCAGCCCGCCAGCAGCGGCGCGGTGGACCCTTGCCGCCGACGTCGCTGACGGAGCGATGTTGGACTGGCGCCCGGAGCCCACTGTCGTGTGCGACGCCGCCGATCTTTACAGCAGCACGACGGTAGCACTGCAGCGCGGGGCTCGGGCCATCCTGCGCGAGGTGGTAGTGCTGGGCCGTGCCGGTCAGCGCGGCGGGCGCTTCGACGGTGCGCTCACCGTCGAGTGCGACGGTGAGCCGCTACTGGCGCACACCCTGCTGCTCGATGGTGCGGACCCGGTGCTCGCCGGACCAGCCGGCACCGGCGGGGCACGCGTTGTCGGGATGTTGACGGTCGTGGGGGCGGGAATCGATCCCCCACCGCAGGACGCTGGCGAAAAGCTGGGACTGCGCTGGGCATGCTCAGCGCTGCACGGTCCAGGCTGGCTCCTGCTCGCCCTCGGCGACCGGGTCCTCGACGTCACCCGGCTTCTCGACCAGGTCGCGCGGATGTCGGCGCGCCTGCATAAGTGACCGAGTTTCGGCATTCAGACATGATCGGCTCGCCGAGGTAATCAGAACGGCGGCGGCTCGTAGGGATCGGGTGCTGGGCGCGTGGTGAGTGGTTCGGGGTCGGTCAGCGGTGGTGATGGGGAGTGGTAGACATGCCCGCTGGGGGTTGCCCAGGTGGTGCAGCCGTCGGGGTGTTGGGTCACTGACCAGCCGGGAGCCTGTTTCACTTGGTGGTGGCGTCGGCATTTGGGGCCGAGGTTGGTTTCGCTGGTCGGGCCGGTGCCCTGGGCTGGGTCGTGCGCGATGGTGTGGTCGAGGTCGCAGCGGTGCGCGGGTACTCGGCAGCCGGGGAATTGGCAGGTCTGATCGCGGGTGATGACCAGGCCGGCGAGGTGGGCTGGTGGGCGGTAGCGGGTGGTGCCGTAGTCCACCGGGCGGCCGGAGGCGGGGTCGGTGAGGATGCGCCGCCAAGTGCCCCCGGCGGCGAGGTCCCGGGCCACCGCGGCAGGGATCGGCCCGTAGCCAGCGAGCTCACCGGGCTGGTCCTCGGCGCCGAGCAGTGCGGTGTAGGGGATGGTGACTCGGATGTCCGCGCCCCCGCCGCGGCGGGGGTGGCCGCATTCACAGTGACGGCCCGCTGGGCTGGTGGCGTCCGGGGCTGGACGGGTGGCCTCTCGGGCCGGACGGGTGGCCTCTCGGGCCGGGCGGGTGGCGTCCGGGGCTGGGGCATCATCGCGGGCGCTCTCCGAGTCGCAGTCAGGCTCCTCGGTGGCCTGTTCCCGGGCAGTGTTAGTGCCCTGGCTGCGGGAGCCGGTGGGGGTCAGCACGAGGTCGACCAAGGCGTCGGCGCGGCGGGCCTCCATACCGCGCTCGTCGCCGGGGGACCCGGCGTGGCGGGCGTGCTCGTCGAGCACGGCGAACATGCCAGTGGCCTCGGCGGCGGGCAGATAAGCCGACAAGGTGGCCATCCCATCGGGCTCGGGCCACATCCGCACCCCGCGCTCACACCGGGCCCGCTCGGCCCGTTTCCGCGCGGCGGCCGGATCGGCCGTGAGCACCGCTCGGCGGGTCGCGACGCGCAACTGTCCCGGGGTCTGCTTCCGGGCCTTGGCCAGCACCAGCCGCTCCACCCCTGCGATGTGCTCCTCGGAGAGGTTCATCGTCTCGGTGTCGATGACACGAGCTTTGGCCAGAGTGATCCGACCCTGCTCCAGCGCCGCCAACGTGCCCGGCAACCGGGCACACAACGACCACGCGTCGCCCACCCGGCATGCCGCGGTGCGCGCCGAAACGGCCAGCATCAAACCGACCTCGGCCACCGCCGACTCATGGGCCTGCGAGGTGCTGGCGCCCAGAGCCGTGTTCCGAGCTTCCGCGCTGCGCATGAACGAGTCCATCTCCCGGACCTGCCCGGCCTGCGCCCACGCGATGACCCGTTCCCAGGCCCCCACACGCTCCAGGCTCTCGAACTCCCGATGCTCCGGAGCCACATCACCGGGGCGGGACAGCATGTCCGCCAACAAGCCATCCGGCACGTACTCCGACCAGCGCACCGGCTCCCCCACCCCGGGCCACTCCTCGACGATACAGTCGATGACCCCCTCCGGGGGCGTGGTGACCGGTGGCGGTGGCCAGTCCACACTGCTAGTATCGAACATATGTTCGACAATACTCCTGGTGGCAGGACGGGACAAGGGCGTAGCCGACGAGCGGCCCGGTGGGGACCTCATCGACAACGAACGACTGAAGGCCGAACGCGGGGTCGCGCTCGGAACCGCCCCGGGTCTATGCGATGGGACCCACCCCGACGGGGACACCGCTGGAGGCGGGCGAGGAGCCGGGACTGCGCTGGGCGTACTAAGCGCTCGACGGTCTGGGTGCTCTGCTACTCGCCCTCGGCGACCCAGTCACCGACGTCACTCGGCTCCTCGACCGGGCAGCACAGAAGTGGTCGACGGCCGCACGGTGAGGGTCAGCGGCACTGTGATGGTCAGCGGCACTGGGGCGGTGCCCGCCCGTTGGCAGACCTGCTCGCAGCCGGTTTCCAAGGTGCAGCACAGCGAACAGACCGCACCGCCGTGGTACACGCAGTCGACGACGTCCGGCAGCTCGTAGTCGATGGCGCACACGGTGCAGGTGTGGGTGGCGGTCAGGTCCGTCGCGCCGGAATCGGGGCCGGACACCAGGTTCGGCCGGGCCAGGTAGTAGCGACCACCAGTGAGCTTGGCGGTGACCGGGACCAGCATCATCGCGAGCAGCAGAGCGATGAACGGGCTCCACGCGGCGGCTACCGCCCCGAACGCGCCGAAGTAGGCGACCACCGAGACGATCGAGGCCACCACCATCGGCCCGAATCCCGCCGGGTTGATCGGGTACAGGTAGGCGCGCTTGAACTCCACGTAGGGCGGGCTCAACCCCAGTGGCTTGCAGATCACCAGATCGGCGACGACCGCGCCGATCCAGGCGATGGCCACGTTGGAGTAGAAGCCGAGGATGTCGTTGAGGAACGCGAACGCGCCGAACTCCATCAGTGCCAGCGCGATGCCACAGTTGACCAGCACGTACCAGGCGCGGCCGGGGTGGCGGTGCAGCACGCGGGAGAAGAAGTTCGCGAAGGACAGCGAGCCCGAGTAGGCGTTCGTCGTATTAATCTTGATTTGGGAGACGACCACGAACAGCGCCGCCAGTGGCAGGGTGACCGCGCCCAGCGCTGGCCGGACCGCCGCCACGTACGGCGCGATCGGCTCCAGTGCGGCCGTCGCACCGACCGCGGCCAGCGCGCAGAAGGCCAGGAACGCGCCGCCGAGCTGCTTGAGCGCGCCCAGCACCACCCAGCCCGGGCCGGCCGTGATCACCGCGGTCCACCAGGAGCGCCGGTTGGCGTCGGTCTTGGCGGGCATGAAGCGCAGGTAGTCGGCCTGCTCACCGATCTGGCCGATCAGCGACAGGGCGACTCCGGCGCCGAGCCCGACGCCGGTCAGCGACAGGCCGGCACCGGCACCTGCGGTGCCCCCGAAGGAGGTGAACTGGGCGAAGCGTTCCGGGTGGGTGGCCGCCACGACCACGAACGGCAGTGCCAGCCCGACCAGCCACACCGGCTGGGTCCACATCTGCAGCTTGGCCAGGGCCCGCATGCCGAACAGCACGAACGGCAGCACGATCAGCGTGGTCAGCAGGTAGCCCAGCGCCACCGGCAGCCCGAAGGCCAGCTGGAACGCCTGCGCCATGATCGAGCCTTCGAGCGAGAAAAAGATCACCGTGAAACTGGCGTAGATCAGCGACGTCAGTGTGGAACCGAAGTAGCCGAACCCCGCACCTCGGGTGAGCAAGTCCATGTCCACGCCGTAGCGGGCGCAGGCGGCGGCGATCGGGATGCCGGTCAGAAAGATCACCACAGCCGCGATCACGATGGCCAGCGCTGCGGAGGAGAACCCGTGCAGCATCACGATGCTGGCGCCGATGGCGAAGTCGGCGAGGTAGGCGATGCCACCTAGCGCGGTGGTGGCGACCGCGAACGGTGACCACGTGCGGAACGAGGCGGCCGCGTAGCGCAGCGAGTAGTCCTCGCTGTTCTCGTCGGCGGCGAGCTTGGCGTAACGCCGTTTCGGTTCGGTGGGGGTCGTCGGGTCGGTTCTGGCGGCGACGTCGGTCATCGGTGCCTCCCTGGGATCGTGCGCCACGGTAGGAACCTCTACTTACGGTCAACTACACGATGAGTTACCGCATCGCAAACGAATGTTTCGAAAGAGTTAACCATTGTGGGTGACTCTCTCGATCTGCATCGCGGTGCGCATCGAGATCACCTCGTTCAGCGGCACCAAGATGGCCCTGATCACCCGCATCGGCGTGACGTCCGAGCGCGGAGTAGAACGGACCCGGACCAACCCCTAAGCCGGGAGGCTGCATGCCGCGCTCGAAGGTCACTCTCACCACCGAGGACGGGGTGTGTGCCGTCACGCTGCACACACCCGCGAGCCGCGGCAGTTGGCCAGCGGTGATCATGTACCCAGATGCCGCCGGGGTCCGGGATACCTTTCACGCCATGGCCGATCGGCTCGCCGGGCTGGGCTACGCCGTGCTCTTGCCCGACGTCTACTACCGCAGCGGCGGCTACGCGCCGTTTGACCTGGCCACCGTGTTCAGCGACCCGGCGGAGCGGGAGCGACTGACTGCCCTGGCCGCCAGTGTGAGCAGCGAGATGGTCGTGCGCGACGCGGGGGTGTTCCTCGACTTTCTCACCGATCGCCCTGAGGTGTCCGGAACTGGAGTCGGAACCACCGGGTACTGCATGGGCGGGCGGCTTTCGCTGATCGTGGCCGGGCACTGTCCGGGTCGGGTCGCTGCGGCAGCGTCGTTCCACGGGGGCCGACTCGCCGTCGCTGACGACCCGGACAGCCCTGCCCTGCTGGCGGAGCGGATCCGCGCCACCGTCTACGTCGCCGCAGCCGAGAACGACGGTAATTTTCCACCTGAGCAGTGCCAACGGCTGGAACAGGCCCTCACCGCGGCCGGGGTGAAGCACACCGTCGAGACCTACCCCGCCGAGCACGGCTTCGCAGTGCCAGACACCCAGGCCTACGACACGGTCGCTGACGAACGCCATTGGACAGCGCTGACCGACCTCTACGCAGCGGACCTCCAGAACTAACCACCGCTTATTCGGCGCCGCCCGTGAACGCGTCCAGCGCACGGATCTTGTTCGTGACGTCCAGGGCGGCCACCTTGTAGGCCTCGGAGAGCGTCGGATAGTTGAAGACGGTGTCGATGAGGTAGTCGACGGTGCCGCCACAGCCCATGATGGCCTGTCCGATGTGCACGAGGTCGGTGGCGTTCGTGCCGAACACGTGGACGCCGAGCAGGGTGCGGTCCTCGGTCGAGACGAGCAGCTTCAGCATCCCGTAGGAGTCGCCGACGATCGCGCCGCGGGCGAGCTCGCGGTAGCGGGACATCCCCACCTCGTAGGGCACGGCGGAGCTGGTCAGCTCGGCTTCGGTCTTGCCGCAGTAGGAGATCTCGGGCACCGTGTAGATCCCGATCGGCTGCAGTTCCTGCAGCTCGCGGGCAGGTTCACCGAACGCGTGGTAGGCGGCCAGCCGCCCCTGGTCCATGGAGGTGGCCGCGAGCGCGGGGAAGCCGATCACGTCACCGACCGCGAAAATGTGCGCCACCGCAGTGCGGTAGTGCCCGTCCACCGCGATCCGCCCGCGCGGGTCCGCAGCGAGCCCCGCCTTCTCCAAGTGGAGTTCGTCGGTGACGCCCTGGCGGCCCGCAGAGTACATCACCATGTCCGCCGCGATCCGCTTGCCACTGGCGAGGCTCGTGATGGTTCCTTGGGGAGCGATCTCGACCTTGGCCACCTCCTCGCCGAAGCGGAACGTGACGGCCTGGTCGCGCAAATGGAACTTAAGCGCCTCAACCACCTCCGGGTCGCAGAACTCCAGCATCCACGGACGCTTCTCGACAACTGTCACCCGAGTACCCAGCGCCGCGAACATCGACGCGTACTCAATGCCGATCACGCCAGCGCCGACAACGACCATCGAGCCGGGTATTCGCCGCATCCGCAGCAGGCCGTCGGAGTCAAGGACGCGCTCATCATCGAACTCGACCTCAGCCGGCCGGGCCGGCATCGAGCCAGTAGCAATCACAATCTTCTCAGCGGTCACGGTGGTGTGATCGCCGCGGGCATCGCCGCACACCGTGACCGTATGCGGATCCTCGAACCGGGCGGTGCCCCCGAGCAGGTCGACGTGGTTGCGCAGCAGCTGGCTTCGGATCACCTCGACCTCGCGGCCCACGACATGCTGGGTGTGGGCCAGCAGGTCAGCGATCGTGATCTCAGACTTGACCCGGTAGCTGGCGCCGTACATCTCCCGCCGCGCGAAACCGGTGAGGTAGAGGACGGCCTCCCGCAGCGTCTTGGACGGGATCGTCCCGGTGTTGACGCAGACCCCGCCCATCATGTGGCGGCGCTCGGCCAGGCACACGCGCTTGCCCAGCTTGGTGGCCGCGATGGCCGCCTTCTGACCGCCCGGCCCGGACCCGATCACCAGCAGGTCGTAGTCATACACACGACGGTCCTTCCCACCACTGCGCCCCCACCACCGCACACAGCCCGCCGGATCGCGGCCGGCCACTTCCACCGATCAGCGTCGCGGCCCGAGGTCACACCAGGCAAGCCCGGAGGTTAACAATGCAAGACAACAGCCCGACTCACCGTCGCAGCCGCCGCCCCGCGCCAAGTCATCCCAGCCATTCCGTCAGGATGTAGAGCAGCGTTGTGGCCGCCTCCTCGACGCCTGTTCGGACCATTCTCATAATAACTGTGCCAGTTCATCACGATTCCCTTCCTGATTTTCTGGCCCAGTCGGGGTCCAGGTCGGTCGCGATGCGGGAGGCTTCGCGCGCCAGGGCAAAACTCCCCACGTCGAGGTCACCTCGATCGAGCAGGTGGTCACCACCTACCTCCGCTGGGCCGACTGGGCCGACGCCGAAGGCACCCTGTTGTCGCAGCCCGAGACCGGACCCGGCAGCATCTACGACCGGCTCGAAGAACGCGGCCACACCATGACCACCGGACAAGACGAAATCACCGCCCGGATGGCCAGCCACACCGAAGCACAAGAACTCGACCTGCCCCCCGGCGTGCCCGTCCTCGACGTCCTGCACACCAGCATCGACCAGGACGGCGAACCCTTCGAGGTCACCCGGTTCGTCCACCGCGCCGACCGAGCCGGCCTCCTCTACAAGTTCGCCGTCGAGGACTGATCCCCCGGCAGCACCACCGACCCTGAAGCCAGATCCTCCGCTGACGCCCGCACAACCACCAGCCGCGAATCGCTCGGAATCCGCTCCAGCATGCCCACCGAAGGATCAACACCCACCACAGACACCGTGCCCTCCGCCAGCCGAAGCGCGCACCACCCCGTCCCACACCCCACATCCACGACCCGATCACCGTGCTTCACCCGCGAATGCTCGAGGATGCACCCACCCACCCATCCACTCCAGGAAATCCGGACTATAAGCCCAGTTTTGGTCATACACCCGCGCCAGATGGTCATAATACGCCCGCGTCTCGTCACCCACCGAACAACGCCTCCACTCGGTTACCTCAGCCACGCTCGATACTCCACCGTATTGTGTACGCAGTGGCACCTACGGTCCATGACGTACGCAATACCAGCTTGGGCTCAAACGGTCGAAACCCTTAATCACAACTAGTCGAATAAATTAATCTTGGACAGCCATGGGGTAGTCTCGTGATCACTGACAGCAGTGGATATTCACCGTTGTTGGACAATTGGCAAAGTATTGAGCCTTTTATTGAGCACTGAAAATTTTTCGACACTAAGAAAATCGTTAAGCATTGACCAGTTTGAGAGAATCCTCTCTACGGCAGACACGGCCTGCCTACGAGTATTATCCGGACCGAATTTGGTCCGCAGGCCGATCGCTTGGAAGCTTTCCAACGTGACCGCTTCGAATCGCTCGGATCTGTGCAAGTTCATTCCTAGATCATCCTCTGCGATAAACAACACAGTCGGAAGCACATCATATAACGGACTGAGATCTGGCCGTTTTCCGTCAAGATATAGGAAAGCCCAGTTCTTCAGGTGGGCATCACCGTTGCCAACCAGTACGTTGAGTACAATCCTATCAATCACATCGGCGACCCGATGAACGCCGCTTAGTTCACCCACGAAGATCGCCACAGTTTCAAAGTTCGCGCTTGTGTACTTCGCGCGTTCTGAAGCTGTGGGGATATTGAGAACTTGCGCCAACTCCTCCATATGCACTCGTAGATCACCCTCGCGTCGGTCGAATCGCTCAATTGCTAACGCCTTGCCCTTGACCGCAGTCGCCCAATCTTCCAAGCCAGCGACATCGGCCAGATCTACGAGCCAGGCACGCGGGACCTCTATCCCCGCAGTCCTGGCAAGTTCAAGAGCACCCAATTCAGCCTCGGGAACTCCCTCAAAACCAGGCCTTCCGTCGGGCAACTTAAGGATGACGTTACCAGCTTGGCCAGTCGCGGGAACCGTCAGACCCCGACCGTCTCCGTAAACTGAAAATTTGAGCTGCGCTCCCGCCAGGCTAAATTTTAACAACGGGTCTTCAATACCGGCTTCCTCTTTTTCGCTTACCTGAGGCGGGACGCGATAAGTCCGGCCCTCAAGTACCGCCGGTATTGCTCTGGTAGCCCCGGGTAAATCTGTAGAGCCGAGACGCCGGAGCAGCTCGAACTCGCGTTTACTATTGACGGCCGCCGCTAACGCAACCACACTTCTGAGTCGACCTTCAGGAAGAAGGTGGGAAAACCATCGAGGCAAGGCCACATTGCTATTTGGCTTCCAAGTTCTTCCGTGTTCTTCGAAGATCTGCCCGAGGACCGGCCTATCCGCGCGTTCCCAGTAGGAGTCAGCAAACTCGAACCAATTGTGTTCGTCCATACTGTGCAACAGGCCGACGTCGACCCAGTCGCCGGACGACGACTGCAGCTGGATAACTAGGGCTGACTCGCTACTCAATCCGACTCCTCTTCCGCGGCCCCAGCTAGGGTCAAGTCGTTAAGAGACGGACGTACGAGAGATCCCGACTCTAGCCTGCTAGCAAGAAAATTCGTCGTCAGTCGTTCGATGTGTTCGCCCCGTCTTTTCAAGAATTCCGACACCGCCCCGAGCCGCAGAGCGTGTACTGCGTCATCCTGGAGTGCGTGGCTTTTCAGGACGTCGACATCTCGAACGTTCACGGCGGGTTCGGCATTGATTGGCCAGAAACCACGCGCGGCAGCATGCGTGCGATGCCCGCGAACAAAAGCGGTTATGGCGTCAACGCCATGCACTTCAAGCTGTTCTTCTATATCCATGGCGGCGCCGTCAGGCCAACGGGGACCCAAGGACGCCAAAGCAAGGAGAATCAAACGAGTATTGGCGAAGTTTGTTCTAAAATTATCAAGTGGCAAACTCGGCGCAGGGAGGTCAGGAGTGGAGTCCAGTAACGATTTCACTCCCTCGAATTCAGTTGGCGCGCCACTCGGATCATGAAATTCTGGGTTGACCGCGCGGATCGCCCTTCGCAAAGTTGGCGTCTGACCACCCTCGTCGCGCCCGAAACCATGCACCCAGCCGCGCCAGAGCCATCTCGCTAGAAGGCGGAGAGTCCACGGTTCAGGATCTGGGTGAAGATGAAAGAATGCCGCCAATATCGGGATCGGCAGAGTGTTGGGGATCAGCAGGAGGTGCCGGACACCTTCAGACCTCAAAAATTCAATACTTCTGGATAACGCCCGCTCCGTCTGGTAAAACCAATCCGCCGAATCCGCATCATTATTATCGAATTCAAAACGAATATTTCGTTGCACATCGCCGCCGCGCAATGCAAGCAGGCTCTGAACAATTCGACTCTCTTCGAGATTGCCGAACCGAAGCCGTCGAAGCTCCGCCGCTACAGCGGCCGGACTTCCAGGCTCCTCATTGCCAGCAAATAGCGCATGGAAGACCTGGGCTCGGCTTATCGGTTTACCGGCGGAGTTGACCCGGTCAAATACCTCACGCAGCAGGGCTTGGTTGTCCCCCGAGACGATGTAAGCAGGGATTCGATAATCCCGCAGGGCTCCACCTAGCCTGTCAGCGAGGTCGAGGTCGTCACTCTCAAGTTCGTCGCTATTCCGGCGGATCCAATTCAGCAAGCTTCGCGTTTCAAGAGCTTCCCGCACAGGGATGGAGCGGGGTGGCGCCGCACCCCGCCGCAGATTGATAAATTTCTCGGTCGTTAGGTCGAAGTAGATCTCGAACCGCGCGTCGACGCCCTTGCGGTTGGGGGATAGCGCGGCAAATAAGGACGTAATCCGCTGCTGGCCGTCGACAACCCAGAACGCGTTCGAGGTCTGCGATACCTGGAGCTCGATTGGCCCCAAGGCTACCGTTGCAGCCGGCGCTTCCTGACTCCACAATAGAAGAATTCCGACTGGGAACCCTCGATAAATGCTGTCGAAGAGGTCCCGGACGTCCTTGGCACCCCACACAAACTGCCGTTGGAACGTGGGAACCCTCATGGACCCCTCGCTTGCGGCCTTAACAATGTCCGGAATGCTGAAACTTCTAGATCCCGGTCCGTCGAGGGGGCCGCTCGTGGTCATTGAAGTCCCTCTCGCCCGTTAAGCGCTGTACGTCAGGTCCACAGTATCCGCTCCAAACGGTACCGATCATAGATCTCGGTGCGGTCAGGCCCAGCGCCGGCCATGCCTCAGCGGGCCG
This sequence comes from Pseudonocardiaceae bacterium, assembly GCA_039924425.1. Lineage (GTDB taxonomy): Bacteria > Actinomycetota > Actinomycetes > Mycobacteriales > Pseudonocardiaceae. The sequence continues at coordinate 418 of JBDTAX010000016.1, read as the reverse complement.
ACACCACAGCAGCCCGCTCGTCACCGCAGCGCCTGCGTTGCTTCGGGACGAAGAGGGCATGGTTTCAAATCTGGCCCGACCGATCTAATCGAACCGCAGTAACCACTGGAGACGGGTGGTTAGTCGGGCAAGGAGGGACGTTTCAGCGGGTGTCGACAGCGTCGCTAGGCCCGTTCGAGGGCGGGAGCGCAGGTTCGCATCCTGCGGGGACACCCCGTCTCAGATCAGCAGCGTCCTGCCCGCGAGCCGGACGTCACGCGCCAGGCTCGCTGACCGAACCGCGAGTAAAGATGCAGACCAGCCCACCACGGCCGCTACCCGTTTCAGTCGAGTCTGAGCTCCGACAGGCGAGCCCGCGCGACGACACCTGCAGCCACACCGCTCGGGGATGATCAGGGGGCTAGAGCGCGTATAGGGC
>JBDTAX010000015.1:0-3656 GCA_039924425.1 Pseudonocardiaceae bacterium | reverse complement strand
AGAAGGAAATGGCCGGTCACGTTGGTCCAGTCCTCGGGGCGGGCGTCTGGCAGGCCGGGATGGACTACGGCAACGGCTTTGAACGGCACCCCGGCGCTGGCAAGTTCCAGCACGATACTGCCGCCGGCGCCGTAGCCGAGTGCGGCGAGCCGGTCGGGGTCAGCATCAGGCACCGCGAGTAGGACATCGAGCGCGGCGCGGCCGATAGCCTGCATCCGGTCTGCATCGGCAATCAGCGGCATGACCCGGGCCAGCATCGCTTCCGGATTACCGGAAAACAACTGGCCACCGTGGTAGTCCATCGCCAGGGCTATATAGCCATGCTCGGCCAGGTCGTCGGCGCGGCGGCGTTGATAGTCGTCGAGGCCGATCCAGTCGTGTCCAATAAGCACGGCCGGCAAGGGCCCCTCGCCGTGCGGCCGCGCCAGGTGGGCAACCATGATCAGACCGTCTGCGTCGTAGGTGACTTCGCGCGTTGCAATCATTCAGCACACGCTATCGAGCGTTCGCCGTCCGCTGGTCGGCGTTCGCTCTCGGCCGACTCGTCGGTAGTCGGCCACCGGGCCTTCTGGATCATCAGCTCGCCGTAACGCTTGACGGGGCTTGTACCGCAACTGGACGCGACGCGGTTACGGATGTGGTCCGTACGTCTGCCTGGAACGCTGATTGCCCTCGCGGTCACGGGATGTGCCGTAGGCGAACCTTCTACGCGACACTGTGGCCGGCCCGACACTTGCCAGAGCTAGCCTGGTGGAGGTGTCCCGTAAGACCCGCCCGGTGAAATGCCCGCTGGCGGGGGGCTAACTGGGACACTATGGCGCATGAGCGCACTCCGCATCGGCTACGCCCGCGTCTCGACCGACGAACAAGACCTCACCGCGCAATGTGACGGTCTGGCCGCCCTCGGCGTTGCCCCCGAGCGTATCTACGTCGACCACGGACTGACCGGCACCACCCGTGCGCGCCCTGGCCTGCGGGAAGCGCTCGCCGCGTGCCGGGCCGGTGACACCCTCGTCGTTACCAAGCTGGACCGGCTCGCACGTTCGCTGCCCGACGCCCGAGACATCGCCGATGAACTCACTGCCCGTAAGTATTCGGTGATCCCGTAGCCGGAAGGGTGCCTGGGTCGTCCAGCGACACGCCGGTTGAGTTGGGTGCTGGACGCGGGCCGTTGGTCGTGATCTTGTGTTCGTGTCATGGGCAGTGGTGATCTCGGTGGTGCGGGTGACGTCGAGTTTTGGCGTGTCGAGGCGGAGCGCCTGGCTGCGGACAATGTTGTGTTGCGGACTCGGGTCGCTGAGTTGGAAGGCCAGGTCGGGGCGCTCGCTGAGAAGGTGAGCGTGCTGGCGAGGCTGGCGTTTGGGACGTCGTCGGAGAAGGCGGCCACGCCAACGCGGGATGCGGACGGGGATGGTGGTGGTGGGTCGCCCGGGGAACAGGGCGGTGGGCAGGCGAAGCCCAGTCGGGGGCAGCGGCGGGGCTCGCGCGGGCACGGTCGCCGGGACTACTCGCTCTGCCGACTCGCGAGGAGGTCCACGATGTTCCCGAGGGCGAGCGGGTGTGTCCGTGCTGCGGCGCGGGCTACGCCCCGTTCGGGGAGGAGGTCTGTGAGCAGGTCGACTGGCAGGTCCAGCTGATCCGTATCGTGCACCGGCGCCCGACCTACCGGCGGACCTGCCGATGCCCGGTCCGCGGAGTCCTGGTAGCCCCGCCGGTTGCCAAGGCGATCGGCAAGGGCCGGTTCACCTCAGGGTTTTTGGCCCGGCTGTTGTGTGAGAAGTTCGTGCTGGGCCGCCCCGCGCACCGGGTCGTCGCCGCGCTGGCCCACGACGGGCTCGGTGTCGCCGAGGGCACTCTGGCTGGGGTGTTCGCGGCGTGCTCGGAGCTGTTGGCCCCGCTGGCCGAGGCGATCACCGGGCGCAACGCCGCCGCAGCGCATCTGCATGTCGATGAGACCAGTTGGAACGTGTACGCCGCGGTCGAGGGCAAAGACAGTCACCGCTGGTGGTGCTGGGTGTTCGTCGGCCCGGACACCACGGTGTTCCGCATCGCCCCATCACGGTCGCTGGCCGTGCTCACCGAGCAGCTGGGCATCGACACCGACACCCTCACCCTGCCCGAGGGCCGGGCGCTGCTGTTGTCCACGGACTTCTACACCGTCTACCAGTCTTTGGGGCGTCTGGAGGGGGTCGAGAACCTGTGGTGCTGGGCGCACATCCGGCGCTACTTCATCCGCGCCGGCGACGCCCACCCCGAGCTGGCGGCGTGGACCGCGGGTTGGGTTGAGCGCATCGCCGCGCTCTACCTCGCGCACACCGCGATGGCGGCCGCCGCGCCGGGCAGCTCCGCACACACCTGGGCCACCGCACAGTTCTCCGCCGCGCTGAACACCATCGACGCCGACCGCACCGCCCAAACATCACATCCCAACCTGCTCCACCCGGCCGCGGCCAAGGTGCTCGCCACCCTGGACCGGGAATGGGCTGGGCTGGCCCGCCACCGCGAGTTCCCCGAACTACCCCTGGACAACAACACCTCCGAGAGGGCACTGCGCGGACCGGTCATCGGACGCAAGAACTACTACGGCTCCGGCTCGGTGGTCTCCGCGCAGCTGGCCAGCCGAGCCTGGACCATCACCGCCACCGCCGAGCGGGCCGGACTCAACCCGCTGACCTACCTCACCGCCTACCTCGACGAATGCGCACGAGCCGGCGGCACCGCCCCGACCGGCCAAACGCTGACCCGATTCCTCCCCTGGACCGCCGGCACCGACGACCGCGCCACCTGGGCCCACGACCCCCAACCCAACCCCGACACCACCGGGAGCAACGCCCGTCCCACGGGTGATCCACACCCCGGGCCAGCACCCTGAACACCCACCCAACCCGGCCATGCACATCCCGACCGACCTCAACCCGCCGACGATGACCGCCGACGGGCTCATCATGATGCCCGCACCCGACCCCACCAGCCACAACAGAACGAGCGGGACCGCCAGGCCGACGGGAACTCCGAATGCTTACCACTGCCCGCACCGTCAAGCTCCAACTTGGCGGGTCGGTGCATGACCCGACCGATCCGGTCGGAAGGTTGCTGTTCAACGTCCTCGCCATGGTCGCGAATCGGACCTGATCAAAATGCGGACACGAGAGGGCATGAAAGTCGCCCGTGCAAAGGGCCGGCTCAGGGGCAAGCAGCCCAAGCTCAGCCCGAGCCAGCAAGCGCATCTCGTCGCACTGCACGAGGCGGGGGAGCACACCGGTGACGAGCTCGCCGAACTGTTCTCCGTTGCTCGCTCGACGGTGTACCGGGCGGTGTCGCGCGCAGCGATCGACACCAATGGGAGCGGCGCAGTGGACGGTGCAAAGCCTCTGCTGTAGCAAAGGGTTTCTCTGTTAGTTCAGCCCAGCAGGTTGCGGATATCCCGGGCGAGGTCGATGGAGGCGTCGATCTCGAGTTTGCGGTTGGTGAGGCTCTCGACGTTGACCCCGAACGGCAGGCCGAGACGGCGGCAGTGCGCGATCAGGGCGCGGGCGTTGAGGAGGCACTGCTCGTACGAGGCGGTGAGGGGGTCACCCCGGGTGATCTCGGCGCGTAGCCATCGGGGGACGTCGATGCCGAGCCAGGTCATGAAATCCAGGGTCTGCACCGACCCG
>JBDTAX010000014.1:0-3348 GCA_039924425.1 Pseudonocardiaceae bacterium | reverse complement strand
CAGCGGAACCGGATCAGCGAGCCTTCCTTGATCTTTTTTCGACTGGAGTCGTTAACCCGGATTTCGGTGGTCTTGCGGCCGGTGGCGATGAGGTCAAAGTAGCGCTTGTAGATGCCCATCTCGTGGGCGCGGACGGCGACCGGGCTTTTTCTTGGCATGCCGGTAGCGAAGCATAATGCCCAGAAAAAGCCACCTCCGACCAGCCGAAGGGCCTACCTGCATGTTCAGCACCAGCGCTGCCCCGCGCCTCGGCGCCCGAGTCCTGCTGCTCGATCCCCTCGATCGGGTCTTGCTCATCCACGCCAGGGACCCCGAGGACCCTGGCCACCACTGGTGGAGCTGCCCGGCGGCGGCCTGGATGACGGAGAGAACCTGGCTGATGCCGCCCGCCGCGAACTCGCCGAGGAATCCGGGATCCTGCTCCGGGAGCTGGGCCGCAAGCTGTGGGTGCGCGAGTCACGATTCGTTTACCGGGGCCGCGCCCACCATCGCATCGAGCACGTGTTCCTCGGGCGGACTCCCAGCACCTTGGCCCAGGTCCCGCTCAAACCCACCGAGAACGAGAAGGCCGGGCTGATCGAACGTCGCTGGTGGCCCGCCGCCGAACTCCGGCGCTGTCAGGACAAGCTCCTGCCGAGCAACCTGCCCGAACTGCTCGACGACCTCCTCGGTGACCGGCTCAGCGACACGCCCCTGATGCTGGTCGGCTGAGTACACCTGTCCCCGAGAGAACGCGGAGACGCGCTAGCGTGCATGCCGTGTCGCGCTCGCTCATCCTGACCGCCGCCGGAAACCCGATCGTGCGCCGGTTCGTGGCGACCAGCTCGGCCAACCGGTACCTGGTCAGCCGCTTCGTGGCGGGGGAGAGCACTGAGCGGGCGGTGGCCGTCGTCACCGCCCTGGTGGCCGAAGGCTTAGCGGTGACCCTGGACCACCTGGGGGAGGATGTCGCGGCGCCGGCCGATGCGCAGTCCACCGTGCGGGCCTACCTTGAGCTACTGGAGTGTTTGACCACACAGGGTCTAGCCAATCGGGCCGAAGTCAGCGTGAAGCTCTCCGCGCTGGGCCAGCGGTTGGACGAGGCACTGGCGCTGCGCAACGCTTCCCGGATTTGCGCCGCCGCCGAGCAGGCCGGCACCACCGTCACTCTGGACGCCGAAAACCACACCCTCACCGACTCCACTCTGCGGGTGCACGCGCAGCTGCGCCGCGACTGGCCGGGCACCGGGGCGGTGCTGCAGGCCCAACTGCGCCGCACGCTGGCGGACTGCCGGGCGTTGGCGGTCGGTGGCACGCTCGGGGGCGCAAGGGTGCGGCTGTGCAAAGGCGCTTACGCCGAACCGCCCGAGCTCGCATTCCGGACCCCGCACGAGGTCACCCGTAACTATGTGCGCTGCGCCAACGTGCTGCTCGCCGGTGGGGGCTATCCCATGTTCGCCACCCACGACCCGCGGCTGATCGACATCGTGGGTGAGCGGGCCCGCTGGTACGGGCGTGCGCCGGGCAGCTTCGAGTACCAGATGCTCTATGGGGTGCGTCCGGCCGAGCAGCGACGGCTGGCCGCGGCGGGCGACACCGTCCGGGTGTACGTGCCCTACGGCTCGGACTGGTATGGCTATCTGACCCGCCGGCTCGCCGAGCGACCCGGCAACGTCGCCTTCTTCCTGCGCGCCGTGCTGTCCGGCCAGCTGACCGCACACTGACACTGTCAGACGGTTGTGGCACTCTGCGGCCATGACCACGATTGCCGTACTGGGCGCCGGCAAAATTGGCGAATCCTTGCTGTCCGGGCTGCTCAAGGCCGGTCGCAGCCCGGAAGATCTGATGTTCACCGAGCGCTATCCCGACCGAGCCGCCGAACTTGAACGGACCTACCAGGTGCGTGCGGTCGACACCCCCACCGCGGCGCGCAAGGCCGACGTGCTGGTCGTGGCGGTGAAGCCGCAGGACATCGACCCACTGCTGGCCGAGCTCGCCGGGCTGATTGACGCGGGCACCCTGGTGGTGAGCTTGTGCGCCGGGTTGCCCACCGCGCTCTACGAGCGTCGGCTGCCTGAGGGCGTGCCGGTCGTGCGTGTCATGCCCAACACGCCGATGTTGGTCGGCGAGGCGATGAGCGCGATATCCGCCGGCCGTTTCGCCACCGACGCGCACCTGGAGCTGACTGAGGAGCTGCTGGGCAGCGTGGGCAAGGTGCTCCGGGTCCCGGAAAGTCAGCAGGATGCCGTCACCGCACTGTCCGGATCGGGCCCCGCCTACTTCTTCTACCTGGTCGAGGCGATGATCGATGCCGGGATCATGATCGGGTTGCCCCGGCCGATGGTGACCGAGCTGATCACTCAGTCCGCGGTGGGCGCGGCCCGGATGCTCCGCGAGACCGGGGAGCACCCCGTGCTGCTGCGAGAGGCGGTGACCTCCCCCGGCGGTACGACGATCATGGCGATCCGGGAGTTGGAGCGCCACGGGGTGCGTGCGGCTCTGCTGGCCGCCATCGAGGCGGCTCGAGCGCGGTCGGTCGAACTGGGAGCCGCCCACCACGACTGACGCCACCCGACCGTTGACACCAACTACCACGGATGGAAGTCGCACGGACACCATCAGTCCCGCTACTCTCTTGAGAACGGTTGCGTCACGGACCGCGGGAGGGGAAGCCCAGCGGCGCGTGACGTGGTGAGGACGCGATGACCATGGTGATGAACGAACAAACCGGGCCGACGAAGGTGCAGTTCCTCACGGTCGCCGAAGTGGCCGCGATGATGCGGGTGTCCAAGATGACGGTCTACCGGCTGGTTCACGCGGGTGAGCTGCCTGCGGTGCGCGTTGGGCGTTCCTTCCGAGTTCCGGAGATGGCCGTGCACGGTTACCTGGAGAATTCCTACTTCGATGCGGGATGAGATCACACCTGGTTGCGGGTCGCGGATCCGATCAGGGCTAAGCTTGCAGCCCGTCCACGACCAGCGAGGAGGCCGAGTATGGGCTCGGTGATCAAGAAGCGCCGCAAGCGCATGTCCAAGAAGAAGCATCGCAAGTTGCTTCGCAAGACGCGGGTGCAACGTCGTAAGCTGAAGAAGTAACCCCAGAAGGAGTAACCTCAGCGGAGGAGCATGCCGCCGTCCACGGTCCTCGTCACCGGAGCCAGCCGCTTCATCGGCGGTCAGCTGGTTGCCCGGTTCGCGGCTGATGCCACGATCGACCGGGTTCTTGCGGTGGACACGGTCGCGCCGGGTCACGAGTTGTCCCGCCGGATGGGGCGTGCTGAGTTCGTCGCCCTCGACCTGCGCGGCCCACTCATCGCCAAGGTCATCTCCAGCGCCAAGGTTGACACCGTCGTGCACGCCTCGATGACGG
>JBDTAX010000013.1:0-16593 GCA_039924425.1 Pseudonocardiaceae bacterium | reverse complement strand
AGGCCCGCGTCATCACACCCGGCGATCACCGAACGCCACTGGTCGAGACCGGCGACCATCGCCTGCCTCGGATCCACCAGCGTCTGCAACACACCACCATTGTTGCCTACACCCCTGACAATTTCGGGACGTTCAGATCAGCGGCCAGACAAGAAGATTCGGTCGAGGAGTTTGGCGTCGTAGCTCCTTCACGAGCTGCCGACCCGCACTTGGGTGCCGTGGAGAGTGGCGAGTCTGATGCCACTCGGGGGACCCGACGCCACCAGAGCCACGCCCTGCAGGGGATCGGAGAAAACATCGAGGGCGTCCAGTACCTGCTGGAAGCAGCGAGTCGCCTTCTCGTAGCACCGCTGCTGCCGATGCACCGCGCTGAGCCCCCGTGTCGCGGAGGCGTCGCGGTGGCGCTCAGCCAGCTCGTGCAGCGAGGTCAAGGCGTTTTCCAGCCGGGGCAAGGTTTTGTCGGGGCTGCCAGTGGCGAGGGCGGGGCGCGCGACTGGGCACGTGGTGAGCGTCCGCTCGAAGCCGGTGAGGGCCTCATCGAGGCGGTGCGTGAGGCGGTGTAGCTCGTCCAGAGCCAGGGGCGCCAGGCTGTCCCGCCCGCTGTCGAGGGCTTGCCGAGCGCCAGCGAGTATCAGCTCGCAGACTCCGCGCCAGTCCTCGTAGTGCCCACGAACGAGGAAGATCCTGGCCAGGCGCACACCCAGCGCCCAGCCGAGCCGGTCGGACCCGACTAAGTAGGCCTGCTTCACGGCGCCGACCAGGGCCGTCCATTCGGCCGCGAACCAGCCAGCCGGGTCGAGGGACACGGCCCTGACCACCGACTCGTCGGGCCGCCAGCAGGTCGCGCGTGCGAAGTGTCCCGCAAAGGCGGAACTGGTCATGCAGCGCACCGCCTCCTCGGCCAGCGCCAGCCAACCCCCGAATGCCCGATCCAGCGCGGCGAGTCGGTCGGCTTCCGTCTCCTGAGCGGCGAGTACTTCCCGGGCGTAGGCGCGGAGCAGGTCATGAAAGCGGTACCGCAACCGTCCCGAGGCGTCGGGCCCGGCCACGTCGAGCAGGTGCGCATCGACCAGGGTGTCCACCAGCTCCTCCGCCCTGGCCTGGGGCACGTCGAGCGTAGCCGCGGCCACCCAGGGGGCGAAGTCGCTGATCTCGAGCAGCCCGAGGAGCCGGAAGGCGCGCCGGGCGCGCACGTCCAGGCTCTCGTAGCTCAGCGCGAAGCTGGAGCGCACCTGCAGATCACCGTGGCGCAGCGCCTCGAGGCGCTGCGGCTCGTCGGCCAGGTCAGCCTCCAGGCGCGACAAGGCCCAGTGCGGTCGGGCTCCCAGACGCGCTCCCGCGACTCGGACGGCCAACGGCAGGCAACCGCACAGCCGCACGATCTCCCTGGCCGTCGCGGGTTCCGCGGCCACCCGCCGGGGCCCGGTGACGCGCGCCAGCAGCTCGAGCGCCTGGTCGGGCTCGAAGATGTCCAGATCGATCAACTGGGCGCCGTTCAGGCCGGCCAGTCGGGTGCGGCTGGTGACCAGCACCACGCAGCCGGGGGTGCCCGGCAGCAGCGGCCGCAGCTGAGCCTCACACTCCGCGTTGTCCAGCAGGATGAGCAGCCGCTGGTCCGCCAGCCGACTGCGATACAGGGCGGCACGTTCCTCGGCGTCGTCGGGGATCGCCGCGGGGACCACCCCGAGTGAACGCAGGAACCGGGCCAGGACGTCCGTCGGCGCGAGCGGCCGGGCCCGCGCGTCACGGAGGTTCACGAACAGCTGCCCATCGGGGTAGTGGACCCGCAGCCGGTGCGCGGCGTGCACGGCCAGCGTCGTCTTGCCCACGCCAGGCTTCCCGGTGATCGCGACGAGCACCGTCGCCGGCTGGTTCGCCGCAGCGGCCAGGTGCGCGATCGTGGCGAGCTGGGCCTTGCGGCCGGCGAAATCGGTGATGTCAGCGGGCAGCTGCGCCGGAATGATCGCGGGTGCCGTGGGGGCCTCCAGTATCGGACAACCGGTCAAGATGGCGTGCTCCAGGCGTTGCAGCTCGGTGCCGGGCTCCAGCCCGAGCTGCTCGACCAGGGCGCCGCGGGTGCGGTGGTAGACCTCCAGCGCCTCAGCTTGCCGGCCCGCCTGGTAGAGCGCGGTCATCAACAATCCCTGCAATTGTTCTCGCATCGGGTGCCGCGCGGCCAGCTCGACCAGCTCGGGGATGATCGCATCGGCATGACCGCAGGCCAGCTCAGCGGCATACAGTTGGGCAAGGCAGGCCAGCCGGCGCTCGATCAGCCGGTCGGCCTCGACGCGCAGCGGTGGCAGATCCGCGATGTCGCTGAACGGGTCCCCCCGCCACAACCGGAGCGCGGCGCGGAGTGCGGCGACCACGCGTGCCGGCTGTCCGGCGTTGGTCCCCCCGGTAATGCCCCCAGTTATCCCCCCCGTAATCATGGACTCGAAGCGCTCGGCGTCGAGCTCGCCAGGGTCCACTCGCAGTGTGTATCCACCGTGCTCGAAGCGGATCCGCGTCGGATCGCCCAGCGCCCGGCGCAACCGATGGACATGCAGCTGCAGTTTCTTGGCCGCGCGCGGGTCCCGCTGACCAGCCCACAGCGCATCCACCAGAACGTCCACCGGCACCGGTGTGTTCGCCCGCGTGAGCAGCACCCCGAGCACCATGCGATGCATGGGTGCGGAAAGCTGGATGGGCTGTGCGCCCTGCCGCACCTGTAGCGGGCCGAGTACCTCGAAGTCCATCGCGCCTCCCCCCGGCTCCGTCACGGCGCAGCTCCGTCACCGCGCGGCGCCGCACCTCGACAGCCGAGTCGCCGCACCGCCGGGCTGACACCGAGTGTAGCCGAACGGTACCAGTTGGTAACCGGATTTTCGCTCGATCGGTGTGCGAGCCGGAGTCCGCGCCCGTCGCGAGTTGCTTCGCCAGTCATCCCATGGGGCTCCTGGTGCAACGGTGAGTGAGAGCGGCAAGCAAGCGGAAAGCGGAAGGAAAGCGGAAGCACCTAGCGTGGTCAACACAACACGTATGGATCTCAGGGGCGGTCGGGCGCGGGGACCTGAGATCCCCGAGATGAGCGAGAGAGAGGCTTTCTTGATGTCTTGGATCTCCGCACGCGTCGGCGGCTCGATACTCGCCGCGGCCACCGCCACACTCGCCGTCGCCTCGCCGGCCAGCGCCGGAGACGAGGGGCACGGGCAACATGACGGGAAGTACCCTGGGGTGGGGTCTTCCACGATGATCTCCTGTGGCTTGAGTTACCCGGCGAGAGACAATCATTGGGTGGAATTCCCAGCCAATACCTCGACGTTGCGCAGTGGCCCTAGTAATTCCTGCATCCAAACCGGGCAAGGGCTGCACGACCAGCGCGCCCAGTATCTCTGCTACAGCCCAGGAGACGGTGGCACCTGGACCTTCCTGCGCAATACCTCCACCGGGGACCAGGGCTGGGTTCGGGATGATCTGCTGCCCTATTACGGCAGCAGTGTGCCCTGCGAAGAGCACCCGCCGCCAGCGTTCACAAGGTGATGGCAAACGCGGCGTTGTGACAAGCGCAGCGTGATGACGATGACATGGGGCGTGCCTCGGTAATTGCGGACCGCGTTACCGAGGTTTAGCCCCAGGGCTCGCGGGGCCGAGGTTCGCGGGGCCAGGGTTTTTGGGGCCAGGGTTCGCGGAAAGAGCCATACCCAGGACGTCCAGGGCCTTGTCGAGCTGTTCAGGAGTGAGGTTGCCGTTGTCGAGGTGACCACGTTCGCGCACCACATCGCGAATGGTGCGCCGCTGGAGCAGTGCCTGCTTGGCGATCGAGGCCGCCTCCTCGTAGCCGAGGTAGGGGTTGAGCGAAGTCACGATCGCGGGGGAGGACTCGGCGTACTCGTGGCAGCGGCGCACGTCCGCCTCAGCGCCCTCGACGACCTTGTCCGCGAGCAGTCGAGCAACCGCTGCGAGCAGCCGGGCCGACTCCAGGACGTTGCGCGCCATCACCGGCATCATCACGTTGAGCTCCAGGTTGCCCTGCGAGCCGGCGAACGCGACACAGGTGTCGTTGCCGATCACCTGCGAGGCGACCATCATCGTCGCCTCGCAGATCACTGGGTTGACCTTGCCCGGCATGATTGACGAGCCGGGTTGCAGATCCGGTAGCCGCAGCTCAGCCAAGCCGGTGCGGGGTCCGGAACTCAGCCACCTGAGGTCATTGGCAATCTTGAAAAGGGAGACCGCGACGGTGCGCAGCGCGCCGGAGCACTCCACCAGGCTGTCCCGGGCCGCCTGCGCCTCAATGTGGTCCCGCGCCTCGGTGAGCGCGTCCAGTCCGGTGGCCGCGCGCAGCCGCTCGACGACGGCGGCGCCGAAACCCGCCGGGGTGTTGAGCCCGGTGCCCACCGCGGTGCCCCCGATGGGCAGCTCGCCCAACCGAGGCAGGCAGCTCGCGAGCCGCTCGACGCCGTACCGAACCTGCGATGCCCACCCACCAGCCTCCTGGCCGAGCGTGATCGGCACCGCGTCCATCAGGTGCGTGCGGCCCGCTTTGACCACCTCGGCCCAGTCCCGCGAGCGCCGGGTCAGCGCCGCGGCCAGGTGCGCCAGCGCGGGCATCACCTCGCGCGCGAGGGCCTCGGTGGCGGCGAGGTGGATGGTGGTCGGGAACACGTCGTTGGACGACTGCGACGCGTTGACGTGGTCGTTGGGGTGCACGTCGCGGCCGGTGACCCGGCTCGCCAGCGTGGCGATCACCTCGTTGGCGTTCATGTTCGAGCTGGTGCCTGAGCCGGTCTGGAACACATCGACCGGGAACTGCGCGTCGTGCGCACCGGCCGCCACCTCGTCGGCGGCCGACGCGATCGCTGCGGCAAGTGCCGGGTCGAGCACCCCGAGCTGGGCGTTCACCCGCGCGCAGGCGGCCTTGACCAGTCCCAGCGCGCGGATCTGGGCGCGTTCCAGGCCGCGACCGGAAATCGGGAAGTTGTCCACGGCGCGCTGCGTCTGCGCGCGGTACAGGGCGTCGGCGGGCACTCGCACCTCGCCCATGCTGTCGCGCTCCAGCCGGTAGTCCTGGGTCATGGCTGCGAGAGCGGGTCGCGGTCAACAGTGGCGTACTTGCGCAGCTTGGTCAACTGGTGGAAACTGTCGATCATCCGCACGGTGCCGGACTTGGAGCGCATCACGATGGAATTCGTGCGGCATCCGCCCGCGTGATAGGTCACCCCGCGAAGCAGTTCCCCATCGGTGATCCCGGTCGCGCAGAAGAACACGTTCTCGCCGCGGACCAGGTCCTCGGTGGTGAGGATTCGCTTCAGGTCGTGCCCAGCGTCCAGCGCCCCTGCGCGCTCGGCGTCATCCCGAGGCCACAGCCGGCCCTGGATCGCGCCCCCCATGCAGCGCAGCGCGGCCGCGCTGATGATGCCCTCCGGGGTGCCGCCGATGCCGATCAGCAGGTCCACCCCGGTGTCGGGGCGGGCCGTGGCGATCGCGCCCGCGACGTCCCCATCGGTGATGAAGGTGATCCGGGCGCCGGCTTCGCGGACCTGGCGCACCAGCTCGTCGTGCCGCGGCCGGTCCAGGATGCACACGGTGATGTCGGAGATGCCCATCCGCTTGGCCCTGGCGACCCGCGCGATGTTCTCCGCCACCGGCGCGGACAGGTCGATGACCTCGGCCGCCTCCGGCCCAGTGGCGATCTTCTCCATATAGAACACCGCGGAGGGATCGAACATCGCGCCGCGCTCGGCGACCGCGAGCACGGCCAGCGCGTTGGGCATGCCCTTGCTCATCAGCGTGGTGCCGTCGATCGGGTCGACCGCGACATCGCATTCCGGGCCCTGCCCGTTGCCGACCTCTTCGCCGTTGAACAGCATCGGCGCCTCGTCCTTCTCGCCCTCGCCGATCACCACAACGCCGCGCATCGACACCGAGCCGACCAGCTTGCGCATGGCGTCCACGGCAGCCTGGTCACCCCCGTTCTTGTCGCCGCGGCCGACCCAGCGTCCGGCGGCCATCGCGGCGGCCTCGGTGACCCGCACCAGTTCCATAGCGAGGTTGCGGTCCGGTGGTTCTTCCCCGGTGACCTTCTCGTGTGAGCTCGGCACGGCGCTCATGGGCCCTCCCCGAATGGACTTCGCAACACGTTATCCTCGCAGAGTGCTTGGCGCTGCACCGTGGTGGGTGAGGTGAATACCGTGTTTATGACTACTCACCGGTTCCGAGGCCCGCGTCCCGCGAGGACACGCAACGCCGTGGCCGTCGCGAGGCCGTAGACGAGATGGGCGCTGAGATCCTTCCACAGGGCCTTCGCGTCGTTTTCCCATATCGGCTTGTAGAGCTTCGCCGGCACGAGCACCGCGTAGGACTGCGCCCACACGGCTGCTCCCAGAGCCAGTCCATGCCAGGCGCGACGAGTGGGGAACGAGCCGCTCACCATGCCGAATACGACGCTCCACCCCACCCCAGTCGTCCAGTGCATGATGTTGTTCACGAGCTGCGCCCGCTCAGGGGGTAGTTCGCGTTGGAAAATCCCCCGAATCAGGTTCCTACCGAACTGGGCCGGGGTGGGAGCTTCGTCCCAGTTGCTGAGGTTGAGCGAGAACTCCCACTCGAGGGGCCCGCTGTCCCCGCCGTTGCTCCGGTACCGGGAGAACCAGAGCAGATCCATCGCAACGGTGCCGACAACTCCCGCCGCCGCGCCTCGCATGACCACGCCGAGCGGCGTCAAGCAGGCCTGCTTTTTCATTCTTCGAAGCGTACGGCGTCGTGGAGACACTGTCGCGTGGAGCGCTGGTGCGCGTGGCCGCCGCTGCCGCCATTATCATGACGTGATCACCATGTAGCGAGCGTGAGCCGCTGCCCGGACGAATTTCGAGGACAGACTGATGCCCAGGACGCTGGTGCGTGACCTTCGGGCGCACATCGGTCAGCGCGTGACCGTGTATGGGTGGGTGAACACCCTGCGCTTGCAGCGCAAGATCCAGTTCGTCGTGGTTCGTGACCACACCGGCATGACGCAGGTCACGCACAAGCGACCCCAGGGTGGCAGCGACCTGGAGGACTTGATCGAGCACGGGATGCCGATCGAGTCGGTGGTCAAGGTCATCGGCACGGTGGTGGACAACAAAGTGGTCAACCTCGGTGGGCTGGAGATCCTCCCAGATTCGATCGAGGTCACCAACCGGGCCGATTCGCCGCTACCGATCAACGAGCAGACCGGCATCGACCAGCGTCTTGACTGGCGCTTCCTGGACCTGCGCAACCCGGCGCGGCGTCTGATCTTCGAGGTGCAAACCACGGTCGAGAAGGCGCTGCGCGAGTTCGCCTACGCGCAGGGCTGCACCGAGTTGCACACGCCGAAGCTCATGGGCACCGCGTCGGAGGGCGGCGCGGAGGTGTTCACGGTCAAGTACTTTGATCGCACCGCTTATCTGGCGCAGTCACCGCAGTTCTACAAGCAGATGGCGATCGCGTCCGGTATCGACAAGGTGTTCGAGATCGGGCCGGTGTTCCGGGCCGAGCCGTCGTTCACTTCGCGCCACGCCACTGAGTTCACCGGTGTTGACGCGGAGATCGCGTGGATCGACGGTGTTGAGGATGTGATGAGCTTCGAGGAACGGATGCTCGCCCACGTCCTCGCCGCTGTGCGGGAACGCCACGGCGAGCAGATTCGCGAGCACTTCGACACTGAGGTTGTGGTGCCGTCCGTGCCGTTTCCCCGCTACCCGATGGCCGAGGCGATCCGGCTGCTGCGCGAGCAAGGCTGGAACCCCGAGGGCGACAAGGTGGACCTCGACCCGGAAGGCGAGCGCGCATTCTCGGCGTTGGTGCAGGACCGGTACGGTCACCCGTTCGTGTTCGTCACGGACTTCCCGGTGTCGGTGCGCCCGTTTTACCATCTGCGGCCCGCCAACAACCCAGACGTGACCGCGAGCTTTGACCTGCTGTGGAAGGGTATCGAGGTCACCACTGGCGCACAGCGTGAACACCGCTACGACGTACTGTGCAAGCAGGCTGAGGAAAAGGGGCTGAGCCTGGAGCCGCTGCGCTCTTACCTGGACTGCTTCCGCTTCGGTATGCCACCCCACGGAGGCTTCGGCGCGGGACTCAACCGGATCATGATGGTGTTGCTCGGCCTCGAGAGCATCCGTGAGGCGACGTTCCTGTTCCGAGGACCGAACCGCCTCGAACCCTGACGGTGGTCATCCGGCGTGTTTCTCTCTGCCGGGTCAGGAGAAACGCGGCACGGACTAGTCGCCCTGTTGCTCGCGAGCGGCGATCACCGACTCGATTCGTTCTCGGGCGCCAGCGAGGTGGCGCTCGCAGGCTGCGGCGAGTTGCTCGCCGCGCTCCCACAGTGCCAGCGAGTCCTCCAGGCTCAGCCCGCCGGTCTCCAGCTTGCGGACCACCTCGGCCAGTTGGTCCCGGGCGGCCTCGTAGCCCAGCCCTGCGGGGTCAGTCATGCGGTCATCATCGGTCACCGGTCACCACCGCGTGCAGGGCCCCGTCGGACAGACGCACCCGCAGTTCGGTGCCTTCGGGGGCGTCGGCGACCGATCGGAGCACCCGGGCTGGGGAACCCTCAACCCGCTGGACCACGGCGTACCCGCGAGCCAGGGTGGCGGCCGGCCCCAGAGTCGTCAAGCGTGCCGCAGTGTGCTCCAGCCCGTCGCGCGCCGCCGCCAGACCCCCGACCATGGCTCGGTCGGCGCGAGCCCGCAAGTCGGTTACGAGCTGGCCCCGCTCGGCCAGCGGACGCAACGGGGTGGCCAGCACCGGGCGAGTCCGCAGCGCATCCAGCAGCCTCCGCTCCCGGTCCACCCAGCCGTGCAGCGCGCGGTGGCATCGGTTGCGCAGCTGGCACAGCGCGGCGGTCTCCTCGCGGACATCGGGTACGACGCACTTGCCGGCGTCGGTCGGGGTGGAGCAGCGCTTGTCCGCGACGTGGTCCACCAGCGGGGTGTCCGGCTCGTGCCCGATCGCCGAGACCACCGGGGTGGCGCACCGCGACACCGCGCGGCACAGCGCCTCGTCGGAGAACGGCAACAGGTCCTCCACACTGCCGCCACCCCGGGCCAGCACGATCACGTCCACCGCCGGGTCGGCGTCCAGCGCGGTGAGCGCATCGATCAGCTGGCCCACCGCGAGCGGGCCTTGCACCGCCACGTTGCGCACCTGAAAACGCACTGCGGGCCAGCGGGCGGTGGCGTTGCTGAGCACGTCGCGCTCAGCCGCGCTGGCCCGGCCAGTGATCAGCCCGACGCAGCTGGGCAGCAACGGCAGCCGGCGCTTTCGCCGGGGGTCGAACAGGCCTTCGGCGGCCAGCAGCCGGCGGAGCCGCTCGATGCGGGCGAGCAGCTCGCCGATGCCGACCGCGCGGATCTCATCCACCCGCAGGCTCAGCGTGCCGCGGCTCAGGTGCACTGACGGCTTGCCGTGCACCACGACCCGGCAGCCATCCGCCAGCGGCGGCTGCCGATCGCGCACCAGCGCGATCGAGCAGGTCAGGGTCATCGACACATCGGCAGCCGGGTCTCGCAGGGTGAGGAACGCGGTTGCGGTGCCCGGTTTGGCGCTGACCTGGGTGAGCTGCCCCTCGACCCAGACTGAGCCCAGTCGATCGATCCATGTCGCGATCTTGCGGGCGACGGTGCGGACCGGCCAGGGTGCCTCCGGCGTGGTCGCGGGCCCAGTCGTAGGCCCAGTCACCGGCCCGGTAATGGGCCCGGTCACGGGGATTCGGTCGGGTGGGAGCGGACCGTGGCGATCCGGTTGGTCAGCAGAGTGACGAACGCGGGCCGATCCTGGTGGAGCTGTTCGTACTCCAGCAGTGCCTCAAGCTGGGGCAGAGACATTTTCCGCAGTTTGACCCGCAGCTGAGCCAGCGACAGCTCGTCGTACCCGGGATCAGGAGCCACCACCGCGCCCTCGCCTGCCGCGCCGAATTCGCTCGCGGTGGCTGCCTCGATCGTGGTGGCCGCGTTCAAGTCGGGGCACAGGTCGACGCTCGGCTCGGCGTCCGGGCTTTGCGGCTCGTCGTCCTCATCGAACCTGGCCCAGGTCGGGGCATCTTCAACCGGGTTGAACAGCGAGAACACCTGATCGCCCTTGATCGCCAGCTCGGTGACCCGCTGCTGCACCCGCATCCCGGCCTGCACGGCACGGCTGGCGGCCAGGACAGGAAGCTCGGAGAGCTGCTCAGGAAGCTTGCAGACCTGTTCCACGGCGGTGACCGCCAAGCCCATGGCGACCCGGACCGGCAAAGGTACGTAGCTCATGGCCGTCAAGCCTGCCGCGGCTACCGAGTTTGTGCCTACCCGGGTGTTCGAACCACTTGGCCGTAGGGTGGGGGCCATGACCAAGCGTGTGCTGCTGGCCGCGCCTCGTGGCTATTGCGCCGGGGTTGACCGCGCGGTGGTCACCGTCGAGAAGGCATTGGAGGCGCATGGGGCGCCGGTGTACGTGCGCAAGCAGATCGTGCACAACCGGCATGTGGTGGAGACCCTTGAGAGCCGCGGGGTGATCTTCGTCGACGAGGCCGATGACGTGCCCGAGGGTGCCCTCGTGGTTTTCTCCGCGCATGGGGTGTCTCCGGAGGTGCACCAGCGGGCCGCCGCGCGTGGCCTGCGCACCATCGACGCCACCTGCCCGTTGGTGACCAAGGTGCATCAGGAAGTCAAGCGGTTCGCCCGCGACGGCTACGACATCTTGCTGATCGGCCACCTTGGGCATGAGGAGGTCGAGGGCACCGCTGGTGAGGCGCCCGCACGGGTTCAGCTCGTCGATGGGCCGGACGCGGTGGATTCGGTGACCGTGGCAGACCCGTCGCGGGTGGTGTGGCTGTCCCAAACGACGCTGTCGGTGGACGAGACCATGCGCACCGTGGCCCGCCTGCGGGAACGTTTCCCCGAGCTGGCCGACCCGCCCAGTGACGACATCTGCTATGCCACCCAGAACCGGCAGGTTGCGGTGAAAGCGATGTCGGCCGAGTGCGATCTGGTTATCGTCGTGGGGTCGCGGAACTCGTCAAATTCGGTGCGGTTGGTCGAGGTTGCTCTGGAATGCGGTGCCCGGTCGGCCCACCTGGTGGATTACTCGCGGGAGATCGACCCGGCCTGGCTGGACGGGGTTTGGACGGTCGGCGTCACCAGCGGCGCCTCGGTGCCCGAGGTACTGGTCCGCGGGGTCCTGGATTTTCTTGCCGAGTGGGGATACACCGACGTGCGGGAGGTCACGACGGCGCAGGAGTCGCTGGTGTTCGCCCTGCCGCGTGAGCTCAGGGGATCGATCGCCAACACCGGGGCACTCGACTAGCGACCATGGGAAGCTGGGTTCAGCCATCATGCCGTGAGCTCGGCTGTCGCTGGATGATCAGCCGGAGGGTGCCGATGGCGACAGTGATCCCGGTTGTGATCGCCATGGTGGGAAAGTCGGTGATCAGGGGAGTGCCGACCGCGAGCGCGGTGGCGATCATCCCCCCGCTGGGGTGACGCGAGCTGACCGCCAGGACGGTACCCGGCACCGCCACCGCCAGGATCAGCGGAGGCGCCACCATCGGACCGAACAGCCCTTTGCGCCGCACCACCACCACAGCAAGCAGGCAACCGAGAAAATAGCAAAGCTGGAACACGATGCCCAGGTGGTTGACCCGCTCGAGATCCACGAACGCACCGATCCCGGTGAGCCCGAGCGCGCACAACGTGGCCGCCCACCAGGCTAGCCCGACGCTATCGGGCAGCAACGCCTGATCGCCCCATGCCTCGTGCGGCCCAGCCTCGTGTTGCCCAGTCTGGCGCGACCCAGTCTGGTGCTGGGCACTCTGGCGCTGGGCGGTCTGGCGCCTCGCGCTGCTTCGGGATCGGCTGCCCGTCACTCGTTCACCGTAGACCGCACCTGATCGTCGCCCCCGTCCTGGTGCAGCGCCTCGGTGACCCAGCGCCAGTCCTCACCGCGACGCTCGAACTCCGGCTCCTGGCTCGAGTCCCGCCTGCGCTGCCCGGGATCCAGTGCGATGAGCGAATCTGTCGCGCTGGCGAGAAGTTCCACCGATTGCACGGCCCGGGGAGCGCGCTCCACCTGCTCGGGTGTGTCCAGCTGTTCGGTGACCACGCCGAGCTCACTGAACCGGCGGGCGGTGACCAGCACCCGCGACTCCAGTGACGTGACCGCCTTGTTGTAGGCCTCGACCGCGCCACCGAGCTGCTTGCCCAGCCGTGCCACGTGGCCGCCCATCGTGGCCAGCCGGGAATGCAGCTCGCGGCCCAGCTCGTGGACCCGCGCGGCGTTGTGCGCCAGTGACTCCTGCCGCCAAGCGTAGGCCACCGTCCGCAACAGCGCGATCAGCGTTGTCGGCGTGGAGATCACGACGTTGCGCTCGAAGGCGTGCTCAAGCAGGGCGGGGTCGGCTTGCAGCGCCGCCTCGAGGAACGGGTCGCCCGGGACGAACAGCACCACGAACTCCGGAGTGGCCTCGAAACGCTGCCAGTAGGACTTGTGCGCCAGCGCATCGACATGCGTGCGCAGGTGCCGGGCGTGTGCGGCCAGCCGGTCGGCCCGGCGGTCCGGGTCGGTGGCGTCGACGGCCTCCAGGTAGGCGCCGAAGGGCACCTTGGCGTCCAGCACGATGTGCTTGCCACCGGCGAGGTGCACCACCAAATCGGGGCGGACCAGGGCGTCGTCGTCGCCACTGGAGTCCGTGGCGGTCACCTGCCGGGAGAAGTCGCAGTGTTCGACCATGCCGGCCAGCTCCACGACCCGCTCCAGTTGCAGCTCGCCCCACCGGCCGCGGACCTGCGGGGCGCGCAGCGCGGTGACCAGCTGCCGGGTCTCGCTCTGCAGCTGTTCGGACGTGCGGTGCATCGCCCCGACTTGCTCGTGCAAGCCGGCGTAGGCGGCCTGGCGCTCCTTCTCCACGGTGCGTATCTGACCGTCGAGCCGGTGCAGGCTCTGGGTGATCGGGCCGAGCAGCACCTCGATGGCCTGCTGGCGTTGAGTGGCGTCGCCCTCCGACTTGGCCGACATCGCCGCGGTGACCTTGGCGAACTGCGCTTCGGCCAGCTGGACGAACGCCTCGTTGTTGCGTGAGAGCGCTTGCGCCGACAGCGCCTGGAAGCTGTCCTTGAGCTCGGCCTCGCGGTGGGTGAGCAGCCGTTCCCGGTCGGCCGCAGCCCGGCGCTCGGCTTCGAGCGCACCGCGCACGCCGGCTAGTTCCGCCTGCGCCGCCGCGAGCCGCGCACCGGTTTCCTCGGCGCGCTGGTGGTGCTGCTGCGCTCGGCTTGCCTCGGCGTCCCGGGCCGTCGCGGCGCTCTCGCCCGCCTGGCGAGCGGCGATGAGCTCAGCCTCGATACCGGCCCTGGCGGCGTCCGCCGCCCGCCCAGCTTCGGCGACCGCGGCCCGCCGAAGTGCCGCGCTCACCACACACCCCACCACCCCACCAACCACAACCCCGACAACCAGCCCCACCAACAAGGAGTAATCCATACCGCACACCCTGCAACATTCCCCCGACGAAACCCCGAAACCACGCCGTCCCCAGCGCATCCAGCGGGCTCAGCGGGGTAAAACGGCACCCGATAGCCCCGCTGAGCTCGCTGGATGCGGGAAGCCGTAGGGTTGATCCTTCGTGAGCCTTGGTTTGGGAATCGTGGGGTTGCCCAATGTGGGGAAGTCCACCCTGTTCAACGCGTTGACCTGCGGAAATGCCCTTGCCGCGAACTACGCCTTCGCCACCATCGAGCCCAACGTCGGGGTGGTGGCGTTGCCTGATGAGCGTCTCGGGCGGTTGGCGACGCTGCTCGACAGCGCCAAGGTGGTGCCGGCGACGGTGTCGTTCGTCGACATCGCGGGGATCGTCGCCGGGGCTTCCCAAGGCGCGGGGCTGGGCAACAAGTTCCTCGCCAACATCCGCGAAGTCAACGCGATCTGCCAGGTCGTGCGGGTCTTCGATGACCCCGACGTGCTGCGCGTGGACGGTCCGGCCGACCCGGCCGACGACATCGCCACCGTCGAGACCGAACTGGTGCTGGCGGACCTGCAGACCCTGGAGCGGGCGCTGCCCCGGTTGGAGAAGGAAGCCCGCACCAACCCCAGGGAACGACGCGCCGCGCTGGCCGCCGCGCGGTCCGCCAGCGAGGTGCTCGACGTCGGGCGGACCCTGTTCGCCGCGCGCGCGGAGCTGGACGTCCCCGCACTCGCCGAGCTCAGCCTGCTGACCAGCAAGCCGTTCCTGTATGTCTTCAACTCCGACGAGGCGGTGCTCACCGATCCGGAGCGCCAAGCCGAGCTGCGCAAGCTGGTCGCCCCCGCCGACGCGGTGTTCCTGGATGCCAAGGTGGAGTCCGAGCTGCTCGAGCTCGACGAGGAGTCCGCGCGGGAGTTGCTGGACTCGATCGGGCAACCCGAGCCGGGGCTGCATGCGCTGGCTCGCGCCGGGTTCCACACCCTGGGATTGCGGACGTACTTGACGGCCGGGCCCAAAGAGGCCAGGGCGTGGACGATCCGGGCCGGGGCCACCGCCCCGGAGGCCGCCGGGGTGATCCACAGTGACTTCCAGCGCGGGTTCATCAAGGCCGAGATCGTGTCCTATGACGATCTGATCGAGACCGGGTCGATGGCGCGGGCGCGAGCCGCCGGAAAGGTCCGGATGGAGGGCAAGGACTACGTGATGGCTGACGGCGACGTGGTCGATTTCCGCTTCAACGTGTAATAGGGCATGTTTGTTCAGCGTTCCCGGACTCGGAGCATGGAGTGGAAGTGAGGGCTCGTGTCGTTTTCTTCGTCGCCTAATTTCGGTCACGGTTATCCGGCTCCTGGCCCGCAGAGCCCGACGCCGCAGAAGGTGATGGATCACGTTTTCTTCCTGTCCGAGGGTGCGTGGAAGCGAGTGCGGGAACAGGAGCGGTTCGATCACGTTATCGTCGGCAGCGGGGTGTGCGGGTTCGCCTTCGCGGAGCGTGTGCTCGCCCGGGACCCGTCAGCCAAGATCTTGATGATCGAGCGGGGACCGTTCTTCCTGCCGGATCACTTCCAGAACCTTCCCATGCCTTACAGCTTGACGCTCGGCGGGATGTCGGAGACGTTTCCGTGGACGTTGTCGCGGGAGACGGCGAGTCAGCCGCCCGGGAGGATCTCCTGGCAACACGGAATGGTCCCGTTCTTTGGTGGCCGCAGCATCATGTGGAGCGCGTGGTGCCCGCGACCGCTCGTCGACGAGATGCGCGACTGGCCCGCGGCGGTGATCAGCACGGCCGAGCGGTACTTCGCTAGCGCGGAGTCGCTCCTGAACGTCATCTCGGCGGATCAGATCGACGCCAAGCTCGATCCGGCGGTGGTAGCGGTGGTCAACGAGAACCGTCCTGTCTACGGCCTGATGCAGAGAGCGCTGCAAACGATGCTGGCTGACGGTCTTGACCGGATCCCATCGGCAACTCGCTCGATGCCGGCCCCGCTCGCAGCCGCGGCCGGCGACGCCGCCGGCCTCGATTTCGCGAAATTCTCGACCCCGGCGCCATTGCTGGAGCTGATCGCCTCCCAACAGCAGCTTGCCTCGGCGGGTACCGGTGCGCCGCTTGCTGCCGTGGCGAATTGCACGGTGAACCGGGTCCTCGCCCAAGACGGCCGGGCTACGGCGCTAGACACCTCGCGCGGGGTGCTGAACATCGGTGACGCGAACCTGATCTTGGCTATGGGAACGCTACCTCCGACCACTTTGGTGCTGAACTCGTTCACTGAAGTGCCCGCGGCAGGCCGGCGGTTCACCGCGCACTTCATCACGTCGGTCATCGCGCGCGTGCGGCGCGGTGATTTCCCGTTTGCTGAGCAGATCGCCGACCTGGAGCTCGCGGCTATCTACCTCGCCGGCAAGAGCGAGGAAGACCGTCAGTACCACGTGCAGCTGTCTGTGCTTTCCGACAGGGACCCGATCAAGAATGCGGCGAAGGCCCAGCGCTACGCGCCCGACGTGGTGGCGACCGCGTCGCGTGCGCAGCTCGTGTCATCCCCGGACCACCTCGTTTTTGTCTGCGCTGTGCTCGGCGAGCTCAACGATACCAACCCCGCGAACGCGCTGACCCTCGATAAAGGCCTGGACCCGACGAGCAACGTGCTGTTGCAAGTCCTGGCGGACTCAGTCGATGACAGGACCTGGGACACGATGGACGAAGCCACATTCGAGATGATGGAACGAGTCTTTTCCCCCGTCGGCGAGACTCGGGTGGAGTACTGGCACGGAGACCCGAACACTGGAAGCTGGCGGAGCGCTCGTCCTGATGTCCACGAGCGACGCGTCCCCGGTCTGGTTCACGAAGGATCGACCCTCCACATCGGTGTCGATGACGGCGCCCCAGTCGGTCTTGACTACAAGCTTCGCGGAGTCGAGAACGTCTACATCACTGGCGGCAGCCTGTGGCCGACTGGCGGATCGTGGAACCCGACGATGACGATGGTTGCTCTCACGCAACATCTTGCGGACACCCTCACCCCAGTGGTGACGGACTCGCCCAACGCCCGCTGACAGCGCCTGGCCAGGGAGAATCCGACCTGGGGATACGTGGTGTGGGGCCGACCGGCCGCCGGGAGCATCGCGGGCACCCCCGCCGGGGGTGCAAGGCTCAACCA
>JBDTAX010000012.1:0-12623 GCA_039924425.1 Pseudonocardiaceae bacterium | reverse complement strand
GGGTCGCTCATCAGCAGAGGACGGACGAGCCCCCGCGCCGCCGCAGAACGGGCCACTGCTTCGTGGCAACGCCCGACGGCCGAGATGACCGCGACCAACAGGTCGGGTGCGCCAGAGCGGGCATGGTTGAACAGTGCCTGCTCGACCGCCCGCAAACCCGTCTCCACCTGAGAGGGTAGGTCAGCGCGGCGCAGCCAATTCAACCAGGCGTCGAGCTTCGCCAGCACCTGCACCCCACGCCTGCGGCAGACTTTGATACGCCCCGCTGGTATCGCAAGCGGATTCTGGCCGTGCCGGTCGACGAAAAGGTGCCGCTCGAAGGCGTCGATGCCGCGGTCGACTCCGAGAGTGGAGACCGCCCTGGCGAAATCGAGCCCGGAACCGGCGGGCCGCTTGTTCCATTCAGCACGGCCCTCTGCTAGCAAGTGCGTGACCTCGTCCAGCTGAGCCGGAGCGGACCATTCAGGCGCCCACAACTCCCCCAGCACGTTCTCTCCCGGTGCCTGCGTCGGGTAGCCGACGGCGGAGCTGCGGACCTGGAACGGCAGAGCCACCCGCGCATACTCGGTTCCGTGCCTGCGGACGACAGCTGTGGCGAACAACAGCGCGCCCTCCACCGTGAGCAGAAACGCCCAGGGGTTGACGAATCCCTTGTCGTCCACCTTCTCCCACGGCGAGGACTGGATGCCGCCCGCTCTGCCGGGGTCGAACTGCCCTACCGCGTCCCGCAGGTACGGCATCGACTCCACACCGCTGAGCAGCGAATGCAGCCACCCCCGCGTGCGGTGATCGGTGAGAGCAGACTGCACCCGCGCCAGGTACGTGGCCGACAGATCCTGGCGGCCGAAGTTTCCCCCGGTGCCGAGCAGCCGGCTGTAGGCGGGGTCATCGTCTTGGCCGAGGGCGACCGCGGCGTCGAGCCACGGCAACGCGTGATCGGGAAACTCGTTGCGGCACAAACCAAGGACATCGCGCTTGCGAGTCTTGTCCCAGAGATCGTCGCCCTTGCCGCCCCACCCTCGTTCCCGGCCGAGCGCCACCACTCGATCACCCGTGTGGACCGCCTCTTTGAGGCGCGCGAGCCGATGATCCTCGGACTGCCGGACGGCCTGCAGGGCCCGTTCAGCGGTGACGTTCTTGCCATTGCCAGCAAAGCCGGAGCCGGCGTTCCACGGTGAGACGATGGCTTCCGGCTCGAACCGCGCCAGCAGCTCGTCCACCAGCTCATCGAGCGTCCCATAGCGGCTGCCGAGCACGAATCGCTGGCGCTCCCAACATCCAGCCGCCTCGCCGTCGAGTAGCCGGGTGACGGCACGCAGCAGCCCGAGCGCGGTCAAGTAGCCGCCCAACGGTGTGGTGCGGCAGCCCGGCAGGGTGAGCTCGGTCACGGCGCGGTCTCCTCGTAGCTTGCGCTGGCGCGCCAGTCGGCGCTGCGCACCACCGCCTCGCAGAACGCCAGCCGGAACGGCCCGAGATCCTCGCGATCGCGCAGCCGCAGCGCCCGGCTGGTCAGCGATCCCCGCCCGAACCGAATGGCCCCCAGCGACACCGGCCGCGCCGCCAGCGAGCCGATCACTGGCAGTGTCGTCTCCACTGTGGTCGATTCGTGGACTACGCCCAGTACGGTGTTGAGCTGCTCGTCAGGATGCGCCCGCACCGTGAGTCGTACCTTGCCGTGATGCGCCAACGCCAGGTAGATGACGAGGTCCGGTTCGTCGACTCCGTCGAGCAGGCCGGTCGTGTCGTCGAGCAGCACCAGCGCGCTGACCAACTCGTGCCGGAAATGCGGTGGCTTGTGTCGCAGCGGAGTCCGGCCGGGTGACTTCGCCCACGGTCCACCTTCGGAGGGTGCCGAGCCGTCGGCACCCTCCAGCGACGCGACGAACGTCGGGTGCGCCTTGCCCAAGTCGTGATAGCGCCCCGCCAGCGCGATGGCCTCACGCTGGGCTGGTGTCAGCTCCGGCGTGAGCGCGTCCAGCAGCACCCGGCATTCCCGCTCCACGTCGGCGAGGTGCTCGTGCAGCGACACCCAGCGCCCGTTCGGGACGACGGAGTGCGGATCGGTGTCAACCGCGTCGGGCATCTGCGCGGGCTGTGCCACCGGCTCGACCGGTGCCGTGCTCCGCGGCGCGAACCCGCGGTCGGACAGGTAACCACCCCGCGCGGCGTCGAGCACGATCACCGCCATCGGCCGGACGTGCTCGGGGCGCGCGGACACCCATGCGCCCGAGGTCTGGTCGAAAATCCGTGCTCTGGTACGACCCTCGCGGATCATCGCCTGCACGTCGCCAATCGGAGCGGGACACAGCTCCGCCCTACCGGGCGCGCTCTCCATCGACTGATCGTCGGGTATCTGCCGCCACGCGATGTGGACGGTGCGGTCGGCGGCGTCCCGGATGAAGGGGCTGACGTCGATGTCGTTGCCCGACAGGTCAGGCGCGGTGTCGAATAGATCAAGCAAGTCGCGGCGGCGCAGGGTCGGGTGCAGTGGGCGGGTCAGCTCGGTGGCCGCCGCCGCCAACTCCTCACCCGTCATGACCTGGCCCTCCAGCGTTTGCAGCACACCAGCGGAGTGGCCGAGCTCGGCGGCTTCGTACGGCATGGCCCAGAGCGGCATGGCCCAGAGCAGCCTGGCGTCACTCGCCAGGCCGTCCCGGTTGCAGCGGCCGGCCCGCTGAACGATCGACGACCACGGCGCCACCTCGGTGATCAGCGTCTCGGAGGTGATGTCGACGCCAGCCTCCAGCACCTGGGTGGCGACCACGATGCTCCCGGCATTCCCAGACGGCGTCAGTCGCCGGGTCTGTTCCTGGCGCTCGCCAGGGCGGAAGCGGGAGTGCAGCAGCACCAGTTCCGTGTCCGGGCAGCTCTTGGCCAGCTCGTCGAAGACCTCGGTCGCCCGCGTCACGGTATTGAGCACCACGAGAGTCCGCGTCCCGATTCGATGCTCGGACACCACCCGCGTAGCGAGGGCTTTCGAATACCGACGGGCGTCGACGTCACCCAGGTCGAGCCGCCGCACCGTCCGGCGGGCATTGATGCGGATGCTCAGCGGACCGGAGCGATCTTCTTCGTCGAGTTCCACGACGGACAGCTCGCGCCGGAAGTCCACCGTGGACAGCTCCGCCGGGTTGAGGGTCGCTGACATCCACATCGACCGGCACGGCATCGCGGTGCCCATCGCCTCCCGCAACCCTTGCAGCTGCAAGGCCGTCGACAACCCCGGTCCCATCAGCTGCACTTCGTCGAACACGAACTGCACCCCGGCGTGCAGCAGCCCGAAGCTCATCGGCCAAGCACCGCGGAACTCAGCGAACCCCCGCATGAGCAGCCGGGACAGCACCATGTCCAGGGTGCCGACGAAGATCCTCGCCCGTTCCGGGTGCGCCTTCCAGTCCCGATCGCCGGCATCCTCGCCACCCATCAGCACGTGCACGGGCACGTCAAGCCCGAGGTTTCGCAGCCAGCGCTCGGTCACCTCGACGGTCTGCTCCACCAACGCACGCTGCGGCAACACGATCACCAGCCAGTGCGGGGTCGTCTTTGGAACCTCCGCGTCCGGGTGCCCCACGCGCCGGTACAGCCACGGCAGCACCGCAGCCAAGGTCTTGCCGGTCCCGGTCGGCACCCGCAGTACGTCCGGCAGTCCCTGCTCGGCGAGCCGGGACTGATAGCCGTGAGGCCGCGCGCCACCAGTCGCGACGCCTACCCAGTCATCAAAATTTGGAGGTAATGCGCGGAGCATATGAGCAATGATACACTCCATCACGCTCGGTGGCTGCTCTCTATTGCGGCGAGGTCATGCGAGGAGCGGCGCGCCGAGGGCCAACCCAGCAGCCACCGAGCGCAGTACGCGAACCGCGCTCACGATCCTGGCACGGCCGGAACTCAACGGAAGGGAGGCGACCGGCGTGGCGCGCACGAGGATGCGGCTGGGCCGCTCGACGTGCCTCAACTGCGATCGGGTGGACTGGCTGGGCTTCGCGGATGAGACTCGTCGGCAGGGCCGCTACGGCATCGCGGTCGTCATCGTGTGCCCGTGTCAGGTGGAGATCGTCAGCAAGGTCATGCAGGGATCGGTCCGGCCGGGCACGCAGCGAGTACATTTCTCGAAGCTGCGGGACCGCGACCGTCGGCTAGTCGTGAGCCAGCTCGCGCCGGAGAACATCCGTGCGCTCTACGTCAGCGCGCGCGGGCGGCAGACCAACGCTCGGTCGGAGTGCTGGCGGATGGTTGTGCCACAACTTACCGAGCTCGGGGTCGTCAAGCTGACCATCGAGCGGATCGACGACGGCAGCAAAGCCCGCGACCTCAGGGACATCCGTAACGCACTGCTGGCCCTCAATCGGAAGTTCAGCCTCACATACCAGCATGAAGATCAGACCGGCAAGCCGATGTTGTGGGTCGCGGACGCAATCGCCTGGTGCGCGGGCGCGGGAGGCACGTGGCAGACGCGGATCGCCCCGATCTTGTATCGGTAACCGATCGTAGAAAACGCGAAACCCGGCTCCAAACCGTCCGGAGAGGAACCGGGCCCACTTCCGCAGCTAATGCCTTGGCTGATCCATTATGAGGGTGAGACACCGGAAAGCGCAACATGTGAACAGCTACGACGCGTGGCGCCGGAGCGACTACGGTCCGTCATCGAGTACTCGGAGAGAACTCAGCTGGTGGGTTGGCAGCGGGTTGCCTCGGGTGGGAGCTGAAGGGTGGTGAGGTAGCTGACTCCGGCGCCGTCGACGCAGTTGTTGCCTTGCAGGAAGGCGGTGTGCTGGGTGCCTTCGTAAGTCAACAGGCGGGCCTGCAAATCCTGCGCGAGGTTGACTCCGGCCTGGTAGGGCGTGGCCGGATCCTGGGTCGTGGAGATCACCATCACCGTCGGCAACCCGGGGGTCTTGGGTTGGTGCGGTCCGCCGGTGGGTGGCACGGGCCAGAACGCGCAGTTGTCAAGGGCGGGCGAGGGAGGTTCGCCGGTGTCCAGGAACGGGGCTACCTGGCGATATTGAGCGTCGATATCGCGGGCCACCTTCGGGTCTTTGATGGGCGGATCGTCAACGCAGAGGACAGCCTGGAAAACATCCATCTCGGTGGAATAGGTACCGTCTTGGGATCGTCCGTAGTAATTGTCGGCAAGGCGCATGAGAGTGTCCCCCCGGCCCTGGGCGAGTTCCTGCAGACCGCGGTTCAGTATCGGCCATAGTTCTGACAGGTACAGCGCCTGAACGGTGCCGATCGTGGCGTCGGTGTAAGACAGCTTACGCCCGTCGGACACGGTGACCGGTTTGTTGATCAGGGGCCGAACAAGAGCCTGGAATTTGCTCACGGCCTGGCTCTTGTCCTGCCCCAAAGCGCAGCCAGGACGAGCCGCGCACGACGCCGCGAACGCGTCGAAGGCTTTCTGGAATCCCCGCCCCTGGTTAACGAGCTCGGTTGCCGGATCCTGATCGGGATCGACAGCACCGTCAAGGATCATCGCTCGGACATTCCGGGGAAAAGCCTCAGCGTAGCTCGCGCCAATCCGAGTGCCGTAGGAATAACCGAGGTACGTCAGTTTCTGATCACCGAGGGCGGACCGCATCACATCCATGTCGCGGACCACTTCGCGGGTGCCGATGTTCGCGAGCACATCTTTTCCGGTGCCTTTGAGGCATCCTTCGTCGTCAGCCTTTTCCTGGGCTTCGGTCTTCGCGACGCCAGCCGGCGAGGTGTCGACGTTGAGGTTCATCAGGCGTTCGGCGTCCCGCTGCGCCGGGGTCCGGCAGAGCACCTGTGGCTCGCTCGCGCCGACGCCGCGGGGGTCGAAACCCACGAGGTCAAAACGTCGTCCCACGTCATTGTTCGCGATGGTGTCGGCCAGGCTGGCGGCGGTACTCATGCCGGACCCGCCGGGGCCACCAGGGTTGAGCAGCAACGATCCGATGCGCTGCCCCGGGTCTGATGCGGGCCGACGGAGCAGGCCGACCTTGATGGCCCGGCCGTTCGGGTCGGCATAGTCCAGCGGCACGGTGAGGTACGCGCACTGCAGACCGGGTTCGGCGTAGGCCTTCTGGTCACTCGGAGTCTTGGCGAACGAGGAACAACCACCCCAGGACAGATCCTGGCCATAGAACCGGCCCAATCCCGCGGGGACTGGGCCAACCGGTCCGTGCCGCGCCGTGGTGCCAGCGGCGGAGGTGCACGCCAACGCCAAGGACGCCACCGCCGCGAGCGTCAGCCCGACGGACAGCGCAGGCGCACGTCTCATGCCAGCCCCCTACTCGCAAGGTCTTCCCGCACCCAGTGACGATCATGCACGACTGATCACACTGCGCGACCGGGTTCTTTCACCGGGTGAGCTTACCCATGGACCCGGCCGAACATGTCCAGCAGGTTGTCCTTGATCTCCGGCCGGCCGGCCGCGACTAAAGTGAACGTCGCCTCCCGGACCAACCGCTGCGCATGCCGCGTTGCGAGGATGCCCGAGCTGCCCACCGCCACCACGAGCACGCCGGCGCACCGGTAGGCCAGCTCAGATGCGGCGGCACGGGCCGCTGGCAACGTCTCCGGAGCCCCGAGCCCATCGTCGAGACGGTCGCGAACCACATCGTGCTCAGCCCGCAGCAGCTCCGCGACCTCGGGCGCTCCAGCCTCGCCGATCAGCCGGATGCACCGCCCGGCAACTCCCATCGCGAGGCAGCCGCTCAGCCGAGAGCTGATGGGTTGCTTGGCCAGGAAGTCGCGGTGTGAGACCTCGGAGGTGACCTTCTCGGTCGGCAGGAGGTAGTCCTCGAAGCGCAGTCGGACAGTGTTGCTGCCTTGGGCGGCCACCATCCGCAACTCCTCGACGGTGAGGCCGGCGCCCGCCTCGGCATCGACCAGCCCGGTGACGATGGTGCCGGTCGGCTCCCCCGCCGTGAGTGCGGTGTTGCGCGCCGAGATCAGCAGCACATCGATGATCCCCCAACCGGTGACGAACGGAGCCTCGCCGCTGAGCAGCCAGCCTCCGTCAGTGGCGCTCGCCCACAACCGAGGAGGCCGCGGAATCGCACCGGCGAACGCCACCCCGCCGCGCAGCTCGCCCCGGATCGCCGCGCTGAGGCATTTGTCCCGCAGCTGCGCGTTCGCCGTGCCGGTGAGGCCGCGCACCACGCTGTAATGCTGTATCCAGGTGAACGTCGTGGTCAGGCACCCACCGGAGAGCGTTTCGAGGATGCCGGCCAGCGTCCGGAGATCGACCTCGCCACCGCCGTGCTCGACCTCGCCCCCAATGCCATAAAAACCCTGTGCGGCAAGCTGATCGAAATGGCTGCCGGGGATGATTCCCCACGCATCGACGTCCAGGGCCGCCGGAAACAACACCTCATCCGCGATCGTGTGGGCCCGCTCCAGCATGCTCGCCACCCGAACAACGCTACCCTCGCCGACCCTCGGCGGGAGTGCCCCTGCCCACGCCCTAGCATCGGCGCGTGACGATCGACACCAGCGCGCTGCTGGCTCACGCGTACCGGCCAGCCGCTGAGCTCACCCGGCGCGACGTCGCTCGACTGTTGCTCAGTGTGCCCGCGGCGGAAGCCTTGACCACTCTGCCCGGGCTGCGCCATGAGTTGCTCGCGGCGCGTCACACCTTCTCGACCAGCTTCTGGAGCTCCGCCGAGTCCATCCTGCGCCGGATCACCGAAGGCAGCGCCACCGTCGGCGAGGTGCACGGCTGGCTTGAGGCAACCGGGACCGAGCCGACCACGATCATCGGGCTATATGTGTGGGATGACGAGCCCGCGCGCACGCCGCTCGCACAGGAGCTGCACGACCTGCTCGTCACGCACCTCGAGGAATGCCTCACCGCGGCGCAGATCGATCCCGACCGGTTGCTAGCCAATGACCCAGCGGCCACCCAAAAGTACCGACAACTACAAGAACACTGGCTAACCACCCCCCTCCCAAACGGCCGAATCCCCATGCACGACCTCCTCAACGACTTCTGACATCTCCGCATTCAGCGGGCTCAGCGGGGTTACGACAGGTCGAATAGCCCCGCTGAGCCCGCTGAATGCGGGGGTCTTAATAGCGCCAGCGGTGGGCGACGATGATGTCGTTGAGGGAGCGGTTGGCGGCCCATGACGCGTCGGAGCGGCGGACGGCTAGGAACGCGCCTAGGAGGGGTTCGCCTAGGGTTGCGGTGAGACGCTTGGAATTGATCAGCGCCTCCTCTTGCTCGGCGGGTGTGGTCGGCAGGCGGCGTAGGCCGCGGGCCTCGCGTTCCCGCTCACTCCAGCGGCCTGGGTCGGTCTGAATCGGTTCGCCGGGGTCGGCGCCCTCACGCAACCCCGCCAGGCCGGCCGCGATCACCACCGCCAGCGCCAGGTGGGGGTTGGCGGAAGCATCAGAAACCTTGAGCTCGACATTGGCGTGACCGGCACCGAGCAGCTCCGAGCCGAGGACGTACCGCAGCGGTGCCTCGCGGTTCTCCACTCCCCAGAACTGGTAGGCACTGGCGAAGTAGCCGGGGCGCAGCCGGGCCAGCGACGGCACACTCGGCGCGGTGACCGCGGCCACCGCGCGCAGGTCGCGCAGCAACCCGCCCAGCCAGCCCACGCCGTCGGGGCCGGGGCGGTCAACAGCGGGGCGGTCAACCGACGGTGCGGCACTGGCCAGCAGGTTGCGCCCGTCGCGCCAGACCGAGGTGTGCAGGTGCCAGCCGTTGCCCACGCCATCGGCCGTGAACAGCGGCGCGAAACAGGCCCGCAGGCCGTGCGCCCTGGCGGCGGCATGGATGGTCTGGCGGGCCAGCAGCTGGCGGTCGGCGGCGGTGATCGGGTCAGCCGCGGCGATGCTGAGCTCCACCTGGGCCGGCCCGTACTCGGCGTGCAGTTGATGGACCGGCACCCCATTGGCCGCCAGGTCGGCCAGCAGGTCGGCCACGAACTCGTCCACCGCCAGCAGGGCGTGCGGGCTGTAGGCGGGGGCGTGATACGCCAGCCGCGGCTCGTCTCCGGGATCACCGGGGTCGCCGGCCTGGGTGAGCACGAACTCCATCTCGTAGCCCGCCCTGATCTCCAACCCTTCCGCCGCGGCCGCCTCGACCTGAGTTTCGAGCACCCCACGCTGGTCGTAGGGCCAAGGCGAGCCGTCCACGGCGACCTGGCGTCCGGGTGCCCACGCCAACGCGGGCTGCCCGGCGAGTCGCGTCAGCCCACGCAGGTCCGGTATGAGTCGGACGTCGCCGGACGGGGTGGCGATGCCCTGATGGGCGAAGGTGATCGCGTCGTGGGTATCGAACACCGCGAACAGCGTCGAGACCCCCACCCCGCGCTGAGCCACCTGGGGGAGCGCGGCGATCGGCACGATCCGGGAACGCGGTATCCCGTTGTTGTCCGCCCACACGATGCTCACCCCGACAACGCCGCGCGCCGCCAGCTCCGAGGCGAGCGCCGCCGCATCCACCATGCCGTCCTCGCCGTCCTCCCGCGCACCGGTCAATTCCTGTGGTCAGGCTAGCGCGGCGGAGCCCGGCACCGCGCCAAATCCTGACGCGCTCTTGCGCACCTGGCGCACGGAGTGCGGTACTGGCTCCAGACACGCGGGCCACTTCGGGAACGCATCG
Source organism: Pseudonocardiaceae bacterium (assembly GCA_039924425.1). Lineage (GTDB taxonomy): Bacteria > Actinomycetota > Actinomycetes > Mycobacteriales > Pseudonocardiaceae. The sequence continues at coordinate 3,043 of JBDTAX010000012.1, read as the reverse complement.
GGGACCGCGTTCGTCTGGAAGAGTAGTGCCCCGGGATGCGCTGTCAGGGTTGACAGAGGGATCCCGTGAGCACCACCGCCGGTTCGACCCGGTCTGGTCACACTGACCGGGCCAGGACGGAGGGAGAAGCCATGACCAGCACGCTTGCCCGCCCTGAGTTGACTGCTTCCGACCGTTGTGACCGGTGCAGCGCCGCCGCGCGCGTCCGGGCGGTGTTGCCCTCTGGTGGTGAACTGCTGTTCTGTCACCACCATGCCCGCGAGCACTCCTCCAAGCTGAAAGAGCTCGCGGCGGATATCCAGGCCAGCGAAGACTAACCGGCCGCGGGACCCAAGGAGGTGTCTTCGGACGGCACCATGACCGCCGAACTGGTGCACTTGGCCGTACGGTCCGGGATCGCCACTATCACGCTGGACTCCCCGGCCAACCGCAACGCGCTGTCCGCGCTGATGCGCGCTCAACTGATGGACGCTCTGGAGCGCGCCGTCAACGACAGCTCGGTGCGGGTGGTGGTGCTCGACCACACCGGCCCAGTGTTCTGCGCCGGGCTGGACCTCACCGAGCCCCCAGCGGCCGTCAACGAGCTGCCCCCCATCCTGGAGCGGATCTGGACGCATCCGAAACCGGTCGTCGCCAAGCTTGCCGGGCACGCCCGGGCTGGCGGGATCGGCCTGCTCGCGGCCGCCGACATCGCCGTCGCGGCAGCGCACACCACGTTCGCGTTCACCGAGGTGCGTCTCGGTGTAGTGCCCGCGGTGATCTCGCTGACGGTGTTGCGTCGGCTTTTGCCGCACGCGGCGCACGAGCTGTTCCTTACTGGGGAGACCTTCGACGCCACCCGAGCGCTCGCCATCGGCCTGCTCAACAGCGCGGTGCCGGCCGAGCGTCTCGACGCTGAGGTGCTCCGCTACACCGAGATGCTCACCCAGGGCGCGCCCCAGGCGCTGGCCTTGACCAAGCAGCTGCCGCGCCGCTCCCCCGCGCCGGACTTCGCGGCCATGTGTGAACTGTCCGCCGCACGCTTCGTGTCAGCAGAAGCCCAGGAAGGCATCCGCGCCTTCATCGAGAAACGCTCGCCGTCCTGGGCCCGAGCGCGATTCGGCTCCGAATAGCGATCAGCCAGCGTGTCCTGACCGCGATTCGGCTCCGAATGGCGGTCAGGGGGCGAGCAGCACGCACAGTGAGCTGGGCGCGGTCTCTAGCACGGCTAGGATGGCGTGGTAGGCGTTGGGGTCGGACACCGCCAGCTGGCGGTGTCCTGCCCAGACAAGCACGTGCTCACCGGACAGGTCGGCCAGGCAGTCGTGCAGCGCGTCGAGGTTGCGGCCGTACCAGGCCGGGAAACTCAAGGCGACGCCGATCGCCTGCAGCGCCTCGGCCTTGCTGGTCACCGGGCCCACCAGGTGCGCCACCGCGCCTCGGTCACGGGCGTCGGTGAGTGCGCGAGTGGCGTCGGGAACGTAATGCGGCACGGCGTTATCGCGTTTCTATCGCGTGGGATCGACCGTGACGAAGGACACATAGTGGTCGCCGGTGTAGTACAGCTCGGTGGCACCGCCGGTGATCAAGCGGTGGGAACCCCGGTCGTGCGCTCCCGGCGTCGGGACGGTGTACTCCCGGTAGAAACCGGACTGTCGAGGCGGCAGGCGGCTTTCCCGGTTGCCGAACACCACTCCGTCCTTCGGGTACGGAAACGGGCCGCCGTGTTGGATCGACCGGTACACCTGCGCGGCCTGCGGCGGTAGCTGCGACATGGCCTGGGCCGGCAGGCCAGCCGCCGCGACGACCACCGGGAACCGGTCACCGACGGGTGGCGCGGACAGCGCGTGGCGCCCCAGGGCGCCACCGGCCACCAGCATGAGCAGGCCGATCAGCGCGGCACTGACCCGACGGCGGGAGCTCACCGGGACTCCCCCGGCTCCCGCGCGTCCACGGAGCGGCGGTGGCTGAATCGTTCGAAGGCCAGGCCCACCGCCCAGTCCAGCGCCCGGGTGGCCCACCAGCAGACCGGCAGCGCCACCAGCATGAGCACGATCACTTGCGGCGCGAACCCGAGCTGGGTGAGCCGCAGCTCAACCCCGTCCCACCAGTGGCTCACCACGTCCCACCCCGCCCACAGCACAGCCGCAGAGTAGCTTGCCCGACGCTGCCCCCCAGCGGCCGGCACTAGGTTTGGTGGCATGTTCGCCGTGTACGCCTCCGAACCCAATCCCCGAGACCCGCTGGCAGCACTGCGCATCGGAGACCGCCCCGATCCCGACGCGCCCGAGCACACCGTGGCGGTCACCGTTGTCGCGGCCAGCCTGAACATGCACGACCTGTGGACGCTGCGCGGGGTGGGCATCGCGCCCGAGCGGTTCCCGATGATCCTGGGATGTGACGGCGCCGGCGTGCTGCCCGACGGCTCCGAGGTGGTGATCTACCCGGTACTGTCCAGCCCGGGCTGGACCGGCGACGAGACCTTGGATCCGCACCGCGCGCTGCTCACCGAGACGCAGCCGGGCACCTTCGCCGACACCGTCGTGGTGCCAGCGCGCAATGTGGTGCCCAAGCCGCCGTCGCTGACCTTTCCGGAGGCGGCCTGCATGGGCACCGCCTGGCTCACCGCCTACCGGATGTTGTTCGTTAAATCCGGGTTGCGGGCCGGGCAGAGCATGCTCGTGCAGGGCGCCTCAGGTGGGGTGTCCACCGCATTGGTGCAGTTGGGAAGGGCCGCCGGGATGCGTGTCTGGGTGACCGGGCGCACCGAGGGCAAGCGCGAGCTGGCCCGCTCGCTGGGTGCGCACCAGGCGTTCGAGCCCGGCGCTCGGCTGCCCGAGCGGGTGGACGCGGTGTTCGAGACGGTGGGCAAGGCCACCTGGTCGCATTCGGCCAAGTCGCTCAAACCGGGCGGCATCATCGTCTGCAGCGGCGCCACCAGCGGTGACGCCGAGCAGGCCGAACTGCGGCGGCTGTTCTTCCTGCAGCTGCGGATGGTCGGCTCCACCATGGGCACCCGCGAGGAGCTGCGCGACCTGCTGTCGTTTCTGGACATCACCGGGGT
>JBDTAX010000011.1:0-38825 GCA_039924425.1 Pseudonocardiaceae bacterium | reverse complement strand
GCCACGTGCCGGATTGGTGCCAGTCAGACGACTGATGCCGCTGCCAGCACTACAGTGACGAGTCCTAGGCTAGGACATGAAAAACCCGGCCCACGAGGGGCCGGGCGGGTATGAGCCCACGATAGCTGGCCCAGCGGTCGCCGTCAAAACGCTGTCGCCGGACAGCATTACCTTCACCAGCCTGCGGGACGACGGTACCGGCCAGTGGGGTCGGGCAGCTGATGGGTCACGTAGTCGGGCTTAGCAAGCTGTCGCCACCAGTGTCTCCCAACTCCATCATCGGGGCTGCCGCTGAGCGCACCGGCGGGGTAGTTGGTACCTGGGTGCACGGTCCCGACCGACACACGAGCCCTGGCTTGCTTGATAGGCAGAGCGAGATCGCTGTCGTTCGAGATCACCACAGCCGCGTCAATCGTTTGCTCAAACACGTCAGTCAGGAGATGGGTGGCTACGTTGACGTCGGAACCCTTCTCTTCACGATCTGCGATCGACACCATGAAGATTGCGTTGGGGTCATCGAGCATCGATCCGGTCTTGACCTTTACCGGCCATCCGGGGTGGACAAGCTTCGGTCGACCTTTGCGATCCGGAACTGCCATGGGTCGAGTCTTGACCGTACTCGCATAGTAGCCGTATTCGATCAAGTCCACGCTGCTCGATGAGATCAACGCCTTCAGGTACACGTCTTGATCTTGAGAACCGCTCACGTTGTCGCGGGCGCTGATCCGGGCGGTGCAGTAGGTCACTTGCGTCACTCGCGCCTGCTCCCACAGCGCGGCCTGCTCACCGATCAGGGTCGACGCCAACGCTCGAAGGTCAAGCCAGCGCCAGCCAGCTACCCCACCGCCGAAGTGAGCACGACCCCCGTAGTAGAGGTTGAACGCATCCACGTACACACCTACGCGCATCAAGCGTCGGACGCTATCGTGTTCGGGCGACATGCTGGCACCTGGGTCGGAGGTCACCCGCGCAGGGTACGGCTGCGACTTTCGACAGGGCGTGCCCCCGGCGTGCCTCTTCACAGGGTCACAAGGGGTCAACAGCGGTCACTCACGTCACCTGTCGCCGCATGCCTGCGGTTCAGCGTCCGCGCAGGTCAGAACCTTGATCGCCGCCCGATCTTCCAAACACGGTGCGCCAGGGCGCTCATCGAGCAGTTTACGGAGCTGCTCCGCTGTAGCGCGCACGTCACGCTCCCAGCGTTGCGCGTAGTCATCGGGGCTACGCGCAGCATCGAGCTGCGCGAGCACCCGATCCTCTACCGCGATCAACACGGCGGCCAGCTATCAACCACGGGCTGTGTCCGGACGGGAGGCGCCAGGTCGCGCAGGGCCCGGGCACGGGCGAACTCGGCCGGAGTGAACGCCAAGGTGGCGCGTTCGAACGTGAGCACCCCACCCGCGGGATCGGCCAGCCGCATCGTCGTTCCGTCCCATCCGTCCGACGTATCCTGGTCGTCGCCGATCCGATCCTGCCTGCGGACGGTGGACGCGCCGAGCAACGCGCGCAGCGCCGCCGCCAACTGTGCCCCGGTGCCGGTCGCCAGAGCGGCCAACGTCAGCACGCGAGTCGGGACGTCGACGAGGTCGTGCATGCCGGCACGGTCGGCATGCACGTCCTGCCCGCCGCCCGCCTCGGTCGCGGCGACGACGTCCCCGTGCGAGGTGCCTGAGGGTGCTTCGAGCAGGAACTCGTCAACCACCCCGTCGGCGACGACGTGGACCTGGACGGACAGGATGTTCAGGCGGTGGCCGGCCAGGCTGGCGGCCAGCGCGGCGAGGCTGCCCGGATTGTCGCGCACCGCCGCTCGCACGCGCCACAGATTCCTCCCCCCAGCCGCTCCCCGGCTGCTGCCGGAGGTGTCGAACGCTGGACGGGTTACCCACGGCGGCGGCCGGGCGGGGCGGTGGCTGCACCGGCGGTGCAACGCCGTGCTGAGCAGCAACGACACGCCTAGGACGATCAGCATCACCGGACCGAGTGTGCGATGCGCGAACGCGTCGGCAAACAGATCGGCCAGGGCGGCGGCTAAGAACAGCGCCCCCAGCTCAACGAGCTCCCGGTGCCACCCCGGCGAGCCACCCCGCCCGCTCGATCCCTCGCCAACCAACATTTGTGGTTCGACCATGGCGCCGAGCCTGGCCCACAACCACACTCCAAGCTGTCACGAATCCGTTAACAGTCGACAGATGTGACCAATGCCTCCATGACCAAGTGTCGCTGGGCCGGTGCTATGGGTCATGATCGCGCGGCAGCTTCGCGGTCACCCTCCCGAGTCCTGAGGGAAGAGATACCGATGAGGGGCTTCCGGCAAGATCCAGCGCTCCCAGCGCGGCGTGCGTCCACACGTCGAAAAACGCGGCGGTGACCGCGCTGAGACCGCCTGAAAAAACCATGTTCAACGAGATTGCCGACGATCGGCGATCGATACCGCTGCTCCGGCTCCATCGCCATGTCGACCACTACGCCCAATCCTCACTCAACTCGCGGGGCACGCCCACTCGGCGAGCTCGCGTGGCAGACGACTGTCTCGCTCATACAGCAGATCGCTTACGGTGTCCTCAAGCGCGTGCGCCGGAGGTTTCGGTTTCGGCTGGCTGGCGAGGTGTGGCTGCGTGCCATCCGCGGGCCGAGTCTTACCGGCGCCGAAGAAATCCCGGCAGAGCTGCTCGAAGATTGGTGTGGCTGATGTCATCGCGCTCCTTCCGTTGTGTCCTGAGCGAGGATCGTGAGGGTCGAGCGCGCTGTCAACACCTGATCATCCACCAGTGACGGACGAAACGGCGAACGGTACCTCTGAGGCGATCAGCGGTCACCCTGCGCAACACTCCCGCGCGGTTGGAACCCTTCACAGCGGGGTAGTGTCGGCGCTGTCCAGCGCAGTCGCCAGGAAGCAGTCGCCAGGAGGAGGTCGCCATGGGCACGCTGATCTCGGTGCTGATACTCGTGCTTCTGATCGGCGGTGGCGCGGCGTACTACTTCCAGCACCAGCGAGCCGCCCAGCAGCGTGATCTTGATGACGCGACAGCCGAGGCGCGCCGCTGGGTGGAGCGTCTCGGCGGGCAAGTCCTCAATCTCATCGGCACCGACGAGCCGTCCAAACAGGCGTTGGCCGACGCCGCGGAGCGCTACACCGCCGCCAGCTCCCAGCTGGAGTCGGCCCGCACCGCGGCCCAAAGCCGCTTGATAACCCAAACTGCCATGGAAGGGCTGTACTACGTTCGCGCGGCCCGGGTCGCGATGGCAATGGACCCAGGACCGGAGCTGCCGCCGGTGCCGGGCCAGGGCGGCGCCGGCGCGGTCACCGAAGACCGTGACGTGCAGGTCGACGGTCGCGGATACGCGGCGTCACCGAATCCGAGCGACCGCACGCCACACTATTACCCCGGTGGCAGGATCGCTGGCCGGCCGGTGCCCCAGGGCTGGTACAGCGAGCCCTGGTGGAAACCGGCGCTGATCGGCGGCGCCTGGGGCTTGGGCTCGGCGGTGCTGTTCAACTCATTGTTCTCCGGAATGGGCGGGATCGGGTCGTCGGACTCCTGGGAGCGCGGCTATGACGCCGGGCAGGACAATGCCTGGGCCGGTAGCGATTACAGCGGCGGCAACTACGACGGTAGCGATTACAGCGGCGGGGACTACAGCGGTGCTGACTACGCCGCCGGAGACTACGGCGGTGGCGACGGAGGCGGCGGCGATTGGGGTGGCGGTGGAGACTGGGGCGGCGGCGACTTCGGTGGTGGCGGCGACTTCTAGATCACTGACCGTTATGGCACCGCAGCCACGAGTATTCCTCAGCCCTTCTTCGTCCGCCAGGCCCGCTCGAAGGGCAGCCTCCACGCGTTCGGCGCGATGAGTTGATGGATCGAGTTGGGCCCCCACGTACCCGGACCGTAGACTGTGATCGGTGGCGGGTCCTCGAGTAGCGGCACCGAGCGCTCCCACAATGACTCGATGCCCTCCGCGGTGGTGAACAGGGTGTGGTCGCCACGCATTGCGTCGAGGATCAGCCGCTCGTAGGCCTCCATCGCGTCGGCCGCCGAGTCGGTCTCCTGGGTGGAGAACTGCATGGACAGCTTCTCCAGCCGCATTCCGGGTCCGGGGCGCTTGCCGTAGAACGACAGCGAGACCCGTGAGGCGTCGGCTAGGTCGAAGGTGAGGTGGTCGGGTCCCTGCGTTCCCACCCCGGACCCGGGCGGGAACATGGTCTGCGGCGCCTCCTTAAAAGCGATCGAGATGATCCGTAGACCCTCGGCCATGCGTTTGCCGGTGCGCAGGTAGAATGGCACGCCGGCCCAGCGCCAGTTGTCCAGGCTGACCTTCAGCGCGATGAACGTCTCGGTCTCGGAGTCGGGTGCGACACCGTTCTCCTCGCGGTAGCCGTCGTACTGGCCCCGGACCACGTCCCCGGGGTCGATGGTCAGCATCGACCGGAAGACCTTGTTCTTCTCCTCGCTGATCGCGCGGGGTTCCAGCGCGGTCGGCGGCTCCATCGCCACGAAGGCCAGCACCTGGAACAGGTGCGTGACAACCATGTCTTTATAGGCGCCGGTGGACTCATAGAAGTTCGCCCGCAGGTCAAGCCCAAGCGCCTCCGGGATGTCGATCTGCACGTGGTCGATGAAATTGCGGTTCCAGATCGGTTCGAACAGGCCATTGGCGAACCGGAACGCCAGGATGTTCTGCGCCGCCTCCTTGCCCAGGAAGTGGTCGATCCGGAAGATCTGCGACTCGTCGAACACCTCGTGGGCGAGGTTGTTGAGCCGGATCGCACTGCCGAGGTCGTCTCCGAAGGGCTTTTCCATCACCACCCGGGCGTTGTCGACCAGGTCGGCGCCGCGCAGCATGGTGATCACGGCGTTGGCGGCCTTGGGCGGCACGGACAGGTAGTGCAGCCGCCGCGCCTGCGGACCGAGCAGCGTCTCGGCCTCCTTCACCGCTGCCCTCAAACCGTCCGGCCGCCACTCTGGGGCACGTAGGTCAGCCGCTCCGAGAACCTCCCCCACGCGTCGGCGTCAATCGCGTGCAGCCCGAAGCTCTCGACGGCCGTCCGGGCGAGGGCGCGGAACTCGCCGCTGCTGATGTCCTCCATCGCCATGCCCACCACCCGGATGTCCGGTGCGAGCGCTGACTCCGCGAGGTAGGCAAGACCCGGCAACAGCTTTCGCTTGGACAAGTCCCCCGTCGCCCCGAACAAGACGATGACATGGGGTGCCAGCGGGTCGAGGTGACGCCGGAACGGACGCGAGCTCGGCGAGGGATAAGCGATGGTCTGGAGACGGGAATCAGCCACGCTGAAGCCTCCTGGGGACGAACCTCGTGGGCGCGATATCCCCCCGAATCTTAGCGTCTCGGCCCACCGCCAGTTCGGATCGTTTTCCCTGGTCGAAGCTAAGCTCGGGCGCTGGATCTGTTCGGTGACAATTCGGTGAACAGCCCGCCAAGCACACACGAACACGGCTACCAGACCGTCAGGCCAGCGTGACCAACGGTGAGCAGGCATGTAAACATCGCTGTCCCACAGCTCTTCCGAATCCACGAACACGCCATCGAAGCCGAAGACCACCGCGTGCACCATATCCACGGCCGTCATGCCTCTGCGAGTCACCTCCGACGGGTCTATACGATTAGCTCGGTGAGCGGGAGGCGTACTTGGAACCGGGTGTCACCTGGTTTTGAGATCACTCGCATGCTGCCGCCATGCCGGTTGACCACGATGCGCCAGGACACGTCCAGTCCGAGGCCGGTGCCTTCCCCGACTGGTTTGGTAGTGAAGAAGGGTTCGAAGATCTGCTGGTGCATGTTGTCAGGAACGCCGGGGCCGGTATCTCCGATCTCGACGAGCAGTTGCTCTCCGTCGAGTGCGGTGCGCAGGGTGAGGGTTCCTGAGCGGCGCATGGCGTCAATGGCGTTGTCGATGAGGTTGGTCCACACCTGGTTCAGCTCGGCGGCGTAGGCGGGCACCTTCGGCAGGCTGACGTCGTAGTCCTTCACGACCCTGATTTGGTCACCGATCTTTCGGCTCAGCATGATGAGAGTCGAGTTGAGGCCATCATGAACGTCGATGGACTGGTGCGACGCGCGGTCCATCTGGGAGTACTGCTTGGCGGCGCCGACCAACGCGGAGATGCGGCCGGTAGCGTTCTGGATCTCGCCCAGCAGCGTCTCGGTCTCGACTGTGTAGGCCAGCCACCGGATGGCACCATCGAGGTAGCTGATCTCCAGCGCGTCCGCGACGCGCTGGAGATCCTCGACGCTGACACCGCCGGCGACCAGCGTCGACGCGATCTCCCACCCGGAAGTGACGCCGTGGTCGTCGAGCCAGTTGGTCAGCTCATCCTCGCGGTCGCTGGTCTGCAGCGGGGATGCACCAGGGTGACAGCCATCGCGCCCTCCCCCACCGCGGAGGCCACCCGCTTCACCGACTCCGCCCGAGCGTCTCCGGCCACCAAGACCCCAGGCAGGCTGGACTCCAGGTAGTAGGGGTCGCGCTGGACTGGCCACCCTGGAGGACGGCGTCCGTCGATGAGCAGATCAGGGCCGGTCAGCACAAAGCCCCGGGAATCTCGGCGCACGGCCTCGCCGAGCCACTCGGTGTGCGGTGCGGCACCGATGAAGATGAACATCGATGCGGCGGGCACCATTTCTCCTTGGTCACTGCCGCGGTCGCACAGCCTCAGCTGCTCCAGGTGTTCAGTCCCGTACGCCGCTCCCACCACGGTGCCGTTACGAATCCCGATGTTGTCGATCCCCTCAAGCTGCTTGACCAGGTAGTGCGACATCGAGTCGTGCACTGACGCACCGCGCACCAGCACTGTGACCGTGCGCGCGTAGCGGGAGAAGAAGACCGCGGCCTGCCCGGCCGAGTTCGCGCCTCCAACGATGTAGACGTCTTCGCCTTCACACGAAGGTCCCTGGGTCATCGCAGACCCGTAATACACGCCGCGCCCGGTGAGCTCGGCGATACCCGGCGCCTCCAGGGTCCGGTACGACACCCCGGTCGCGAGGATGACCGCGTGCGCGGTGAGTTCGGTGCCGTCGCCGAAGCGCACGACACGAGCGGTAGCCTCGGGCTTCCAACCCAGTGACCTCGCGCGCCGACAGCACCTCCGCGCCGAGCTTCTGTGCCTGCCGGCGGGCGCGGTCGGCGAGCTGGGCACCGGACACGCCGTCGGGGAAGCCGAGGTAGTTCTCGATCCGTGAACTCTGTCCAGCTTGCCCACCGGTGGCCGCCCGTTCGACCAGCACGGTGCGCAGACCCTCCGAAGCGCCATAGACCGCCGCACCGAGTCCGGCGGGACCGGCTCCCACGACGACCAGATCGTAGAAATCGGTGGCGGGTTCGGTCGACAATCCGACCGCGACAGCGACCTCGGCATCCGAAGGGCTCCGCAGCACCGCACCGTCCGGAGTGATCCACACTGGGCCGTCCTCCACAGCCGCGCCAGCGGCATCCAGCAGCCGCCGCCCTTCCGGTTCATCGACGCTGTAGATAGTGATCCACATCCACCACGTTGATCGCCTGTATCGCGGCGTCGGTGTCGGCGTAAGCGGTGAGCAACGCCCGGCGCGCCAGCGGAAAGAGATCCATGGCCTCTTCGAGGAACTCGATGCCGTTCATCTGTGGCATCCGGTAATCGGCGAGCATCGCCGCGACCGGCTGGCCACGCAGCTTCAGCTCCCGCAGCGCCTCCAGCGCCTGAGCCGCCGAGTCAGCTCGCACCACCCGGTAATTCTCGCCGTAACGGCGGCGCAGGTCACGAGCAACCGCGCGCGACACACCGGGATCGTCGTCGATGGTGAGCAGCACCGGATTGATCATATCGAAGCGACCTGCCATGTCTTGGTGATCCCGTAGTACGCCGCCAGCTTGCCCCTGCACCGTGCCTCCCCATACCGCAGGAACACCAGCGCCACGTGAGCCGCCTTAGTCTCGTTGCTACTCTGCCCCACGACTGCGATGATCACCACCTTCCCACGATCCTTCAACTGATCGGCTTCTACATCGCGGACCGCCGCTGGCAGCGGGGGCACCAGTAGAGGTTGCGCCCCCCATGCCGTGCGGTGAGGACGGCCGTGCCACACACCAGGCACGGTGCCCCGGCGCGGCGATACACGTAAACCTCACCACCGTGGCGGTCCCGCCGTGGAGCGCGGCCCATCGCAACCGGGTCGTGTTCCGGCCGGACGGTATCGATCCGGCCACTACGCACCCCGTCATACATCAGCTCGACCAGATCCGACCACAGGACCGCCCACTGATCCTCCCGCAGCTGGCAACCCGGCGCCAGGGGATCCAGCTGATGGCGGAACAACAGCTCAGCCCGATAGATATTGCCGATTCCCGAGACCACCGCCTGATCCATCAACAACGTGGCCAGCGGCGCCCGGGACCGGGAGACGCGAGCCCAGGCCCGGTCCGGGTCAGCGTCGCGGCGCAGCGGATCCGGCCCCAGCCGGGCGCGGATCGCATCCACCTCGTGCGCGGTGAGCAACTCGCAGGCCGCCGGCCCGCGCAGATCGCTCCAGTGGGTGGCGCCGACCAGACGCATGCGCACCTGCCCGCGGGGCGGCGCCACCGGCAACGTCGCCTCGGTGAAAGCGCCGTACAGGCCCAGGTGAATGTGCACCACGAGATCGGGCTGGTAGACGTGGAACAGGTGCTTGCCATGCGCTTGCGCACACTCCAACACCTTGCCGTCCAGCACCGCGGCGGCTGCCGCGAAACGACCCTGCGGGCTGGACACCGCCACGGGTGACCCGCCGTAACGCCGCTGGTGCTCCCCCGCCAGCCGGTGCGTCGTGTGGCCCTCCGGCATGGCGTCCTCAGCCCGCGGAGATCGAGGGAGGCTCCCCGGTCGACTCGAACTCCGAGATCTGCCTGATCCGGCGGCGGTGGCGCTCACCACCGGAGAACGGCGTCGCGACAAACGCCTCGACGATCTCCGCCGCCTCGGCGGGGGTGTGCATCCGAGCGCCGATCCCGACCACCTGGGCGTCGTTGTGTTCCCGGGCGAGCTGGGCGGTCCCGGTGCTCCAGGCCAGCGCGGCCCGGCAGCCCGGGACCTTGTTCGCGGAGATCTGCTCGCCGTTGCCCGACCCGCCGATCACCACGCCGAGGCTGCCCGGGTCGGCCACCACCCGGCGCGCGGTCTCGATGCACAGCGGCGGGTAGTCGTCGTCCGGGTCGAAGGCGCTGGGGCCGACGTCCACCACGTCGTGCCCGAGACTGTTCACGTGCCGCACCAGAAAGACCTTGAGCTCGAAACCAGCGTGATCGGAACCGAAGTAGACGCGCACAGCGTGCAACATTGCCACATGACGCCGCGGTGGATCGAGCTGGCCGACGGTGTGCTGGTGCGCCGGTACACCGAGCTGGACCTGTCTGTGGGTTTGGTGATCGGGGACCACGGCGCCCTGGTGGTGGACACCCGCGGTGATCCCGCTCAGGGCGCGGAGCTGCGCGCCGCGGTCGGTGAGGTCACCCGGCAACTGTGCACCGTGGTGCTCACCCACGCGCACTTCGATCACTGCCTGGGCACCGGGGCTTTCCTTCCGGCCGCGGTGTGGGCGCATCCCCGCTGCCGGGATGACCTGGCTAGGGGCGGCGCGGCGCAACACGCCGAGGCGCTGGCCCTCTCCCGCGCGCAACGGGTAGCGCACGAGCCGGTGCTGGTGCGCCCAGTGGTGCCCGATCACCTGGTCACCGAGCCCGTCGAGGTCGACCTCGGTGGTCGGCGGGTGCTGCTGACCCATCCCGGGTTGGGGCACACCGACCACGACATCGCGGTGTGGTCCCCCGATACCGGCGTGCTCTTCGCCGGGGACCTCGTCGAGCAGGGCGCCGACCCCGACTTCACCGACGCCCACCCACTGCACTGGCCCGTCGCGGTGACCGAGCTGCTCCGGCTCAACCCGCGCATCGTCGTCCCCGGCCACGGCGACCCGGTAGACGCGGCCTTCGTCACCGCCCAACGCGACGACCTGGCCACCCTGGCCGACCTGTGCCAAGCCACACTGACCGGCAAACACGACACCACAAGCGCCCGCAACGCCTCCCCCTTCGGCACCGCCACCACCCTCACCGCCCTCACCCGGCTCCCCCCGCCCGACATGGAGACATACCGGGCCTAGTGAGGGCCCGATGACCCCGACATATCTCCATGTCGGGGTCATCGGCGGCGGGGCTAGGGCAAGTAGTTCGCTGCTTCGTCATCCGGTCCACGACAACGGCAGTCGCGGCGGTTGCCCGGGTTAATATCCAAGCTCACGAGATCTGGAACCTCGAAGCTCCAACCACGCCGGACCCTTGCGACCTACCAACTCGTCCACGCGCGGCCAATGCCGAGCGAGGACCATCATGAAGTCCCACAGCATAGCGTCCTTGACAGTGGGTCTAAGGCATACGCACCGAAGACCTGCGTCCCTGGCTTGGTCACCTTCGCCTGGGCGCGTGCGAATGTGTCGATCGTTGGTGATCACCACCCATCCTCGGGCGGCAACGATGGGAATCCAGTCAGGATCGTCCTTCGGCACGACGTCGAGCGCCGGAGCACGACGCCCCACGATGACATCACGGCGCAGCCGCATGAGCGCGATCCCGAGTCCACTGAGATTCTCGTCGACGAAGAAACGTGCCTCATCAAGGCTCGGCGGGCTCACGCGACACCGCCAAGCTGCATCTGGGCACTGGTGATGGGCGCAGGATTACCCGCAGAAAGGAAGGGAGACCAGCGCTCGACTCCTGTGGATAGGCAACATGATGGTCTGCACCGTCCATGTGTTGCGTTGGTGAATCTCGGCCGAGCGCGCAGCGACTCGGGTGAGCTGGAATCATGGGTGTCCAACGGGATCTCCAGACAAGCGAGAAACCCCGAAAGCGCCAGGCGCGACGGAGAGGTCTCGGTCAACCGGGCTGACCGGCACCCACAGGCGATTACGCGACCGCCTAATGCGGTCAGCTTACACGACGCGAGACGCACCACGATACCGCCGGGCCAGCGCGTGCACGTCGATCTCGTCGGTGCCCAGCGCGGCCAGTTCGTCGAGTAGCTGCCCGAACACCGGCTCCCGGAAGTGGAAGGGTGGTCGCTTGCATGCGCCGCACCCCATCTTGAACCCCAGCTCTGTGCGATCGATGCCACCCCGATGGCGGTTGATCCACTTTTCGCCATCCCGGACCAGGTGCCGCCGCTGGATCACTTCCGCAGGCACACCAGCCTCGTCTGCGGCAGTGACAATCGCGTCATGCCCGAAGCGGGCATCACCCGCGTTAGTACAAGATCAGGCCCGCCCAACCCTCGGGGGTACGGTCAAAGATCTCCAGTAGCCGCTTGTGCTGAACGCAGCGCACAGTTACTCTGGCTGACTCAATCGTGCTCGTCACCCCCACTCCTGCGCGCGTATACCACTCACCGTCAGTCATAATCGGTCTGAGCGCCTTCCGTCACGCGATGCGGAGATGGCGGCGGTAATAGCCCACCGCCTGGTCGATCTGCTCGGCACTGAGGTCGTACCACTCAGCGACGTCATCGCGCGACTCGCCCGCCGCCACGAGTTCCGAGATCGTCGAAGCCCGGACATTCCGGCCCTGGATGACCGGCTGCCCGCCGCGACGGCGGACATCGAGCTTGATCAAGGGGAAGTCCTCATCGGCGGTGAGCTCGGACACCATACGCCGACCGTCTGGTGTTGTGTCTGGGCCGAAGTCAGCTGCCTCGACAAGCCGACCGATTACGGGCGTCCACACGATCTGGCCGGTATTCACCTCCACCGCAAGATCCTCAGGAAGGTCGGCGAATTGCTGTGCCTGCCACACCATAGTCCTACCTTCAGGGCGCATCAGCGTTGAGTAGGACGCCAGCGGGAATTCCTCCCCAGTCTCACGGCGGAGATACTCAGCCAGCCGCCGAAGCTTCGGGATCGGGAGCCTGTCGAGGTCACGCCAGTTGGCGAGCAGCCTGGCTTCGACGTACTCGCCCCACGTGACCCACGTCGTGTTCCGTGATTCCGGGCGGATGATCGGCTCGTAGGTCCGCCGACCATGCCGGTAGCCGTTGATCCAACGACGCGCGGTGCCCGAGGTCAGCCCAAGGAGCCGGTCCACCTGCGCATAGGTGTAGACCGGCCGGTGCAACAGTGAAATCTCCTGTGCCACGTTCATACCATCGCACACAGCTCCGACAGTGCCACATCGACGCTCCGAAGAGCAGAGCGAATCAACCGCCCGGCCGCCGCGGGCCCGCCTACCAGGTCAGGAGAAGTCGAGCTGCTCGTCGCGGGTTCGCTTGAGTTCGAAGAAGTGCGGGTAAGTGGCGAGCAGCAGGGCGCCGTCGAAGATCTTCCCGGCCTGTTCGCCGCGCGGGATGCGGGTCAGCACCGGGCCGAAGAAGCCCACCCCGTTCACGTGGATGATCGGCGTCCCGACGTCCAGCCCCACGGGGCCCATGCCGGCCGCGTGGCTGGCGCGCAGCTCCTCGTCGTACTCGGTGCTGTGCGCCACCGCCGCCAGCTCGGCGGGCAGCCCCAGCTCGACCAGCGCGGCCGCGATCACCGCATCGAAGTCCGCATTGCCCTCATTGTGGATTCGCCGGCCCAGCGCGGTGTAGAGCGGTTCGAGCACCTTGTCCCCGTGGTCGCGGGCCGCGGCGATGCACACCCGGACCGGCCCCCAGCCGCGAGCCATCATGTTCTGATAGATCTCGGGGAGCCCGTCGCGGCCCTCGTTGAGCACCGACAGGCTCATCACCCGGAAGTGCACGTCGATGTCCCGCACCGCCGCGGCCTCAAGGATCCACCGCGAGGTGATCCAGGCATAGGGGCACAGCGGGTCGAAGTAGACATCGACTCGCTCACGGTGGGGCTCAATCCGGGCTTCAGCGCTGTGGCCGGTGGTAACCGTCATCACAACCCTCCGTTTCCTCGTCAAGTTGTGCAACCCATCCGGGTGGTCACGTCTTCCCCGGGCCTTACCCACCCGGGGACCCATGATTGGATCTCAGGTAATCCCGATCCGACACCCGAGGTGATCCGTGGCCGTCCCCAACCTCACCCAGGAGCAGGCGCGCGAGCGCGCCGCCCTGCTCGACGTCGACTCCTACACGGTCGAGCTTGATCTCACCGACGGTGGCGGCGAACCGGGCGAAGGCACGTTCCGCGCCACCACCACCGTCCGCTTCACCTGCCGCACCCCAGGTTCGGCCAGCTGGATCGACGTGGTCGCCGCGCACGTGCGCGCCGCGACGCTGAACGGAACCGCGCTGGACGTCGCCGGCTACGACGAGGCGAACGGGATCGCGCTGCCGGCCCTGGCCGCCGACAACGAGCTCGTCATCGAGGCGGACGGCCGCTACATGAACACCGGCGAGGGGCTGCACCGCTTCGTGGACCCCGTCGACGGCGGGGTGTATCTCTACAGCCAGTTCGAGACCGCCGACGCGAAACGAATGTACGCCTGCTTCGACCAGCCTGACCTCAAGGCGGTGCACCGCATCCGGGTCGTGGCGCCCACTGGCTGGGTGGTGGTCTCCAACACGCCCTGCCAGCGCACCGAGGCCCTCGCCCACGGAGCGACGCGCCACGTCTTCGCCGACAGCGCCCGGATCAGCCCGTACATCGTGGCGCTGGTCGCCGGCCCCTACTCGCGGTGGACCGACGAGTACACCGACGCGCAGGGCACGATCCCGCTGGGCATCTACTGCCGCGCGTCGCTGGCCGAGCACATGGACGCCGAGCGCCTGTTCACCGAGACCAAGCAGGGGTTCAGATTCTACCACGGCGCCTTCGGGGTGCGCTACCCGTTCGAGAAGTACGACCAGTGCTTCGTGCCCGAGTTCAACGCCGGAGCCATGGAGAACGCCGGCTGCGTGACCTTCCTGGAGGACTACGTCTTCCGCAGCCGGGTCACCCGCTTCCTCTACGAGCGGCGCTGCGAGACGGTGCTGCACGAGATGGCGCACATGTGGTTCGGCGACCTGGTGACCATGCGGTGGTGGGATGACCTGTGGCTCAACGAGTCCTTCGCCACCTGGGCCTCGGTGCTGTGCCAGGCGGGAGCCACCGAGTACACCGGCGCGTGGACCACCTTCGCCACCGTGGAGAAGGCCTGGGCCTACCGGCAGGACCAACTGCCCTCCACCCACCCGATCGCCTGCGACATCCCCGACCTGCAGGCCGTCGAGGTCAACTTCGACGGCATCACCTACGCCAAGGGCGCCAGCGTGCTGCGCCAGCTGGTCGCCTACGTCGGCTTGGAGGAATTCCTCGCCGGCCTGCGGATCTACTTCACCCGACACGCCTGGGGCAACGCCACCCTCGCCGACCTGTTGGCCGCGCTGGAGCAGGCCTCCGGTCGCGATCTGTCCGGCTGGAGCGCGCAGTGGTTGGAGACCACCGGGCTCAACACGTTGCGACCGGAGTTCACGGTCGATGAGGACGGCGCGTTCGCGTCGTTCGCGGTGCTCCAGTCCGGCGCCCGCCCCGGTGCCGGGGAACGGCGCACGCACCGCCTCGCGGTCGGCGTCTACGACTCCCCCGACGCCGACAGTCCGCTGGTGCGCACCCATCGGGTGGAGCTCGACGTCAGCGGGGAGCGCACCGAGGTCCCCGAGCTGGTCGGGGTGCCGGCGGGTCAGCTCGTGCTGGTCAACGACGATGACCTGACCTATTGCGCGCTGCGGCTCGACGAGAAGTCACTGGCGACGCTGGTCAACCGGATCGGTGACATCGCTGAGTCGCTGCCGCGGTCGCTGTGCTGGTCGGCGGCGTGGGAGATGACTCGGGAGGCTGAGTTCAAGGCCCGGGACTTCGTCGCGGTGGTGCTGAGCGGGTTGCCCGCCGAGACCGAGGTGGGCGTGGTGCAACGACTGCTGTTGCAGGCGCAGGTCGCGCTGTCCGCTTACGCCGATCCGGTCTGGGCCAGTGAGGAAGGCTGGCCCCGGTTCACCAGCACGCTGATGAACCTGCTGGGCTCGGCCGAACCAGGCTCTGATCACCAGCTCGCCCTGGTGAACGCGCTGACCGGGGCGCTGCTGGCCAAGCCGGAACTGGACGCGATGGCCGGTTGGTTGGCCGGCGATGGCGCGCCCGCCGCACTTGTGGTGGACACCGACCTGCGCTGGCGGTTACTCCAGGCGCTCACCGCGCACGGTGTGACGGGCGAGGAGGAGATCGTCGCCGAACAGGACCGTGACGCCACCGCGACCGGGCGCCGGCAAGCCGAGCGGGCCCGCGCCCTGCTGCCCACCCCGGCCGCCAAGGAGTACGCGTGGCGCCGCGCGATGCGCGACGACGAGCTGCCCAACGCGCTGAGCGAGGCGACGATCGGCGGCTTCAGCCATCCCGCGCAGAAGCAGCTGTTGGCCCCCTACCTGGACCGGTACTTCGTTGAGATCGCGGAGGTGTGGGAGCGCAGAACCTCCGAGCGCGCCCAGTCCTGCGTGACCGGGCTGTTCCCCTCGTGGATCGTCGAACAGCGCTGCGTGGACGCCGCGCGCACGTGGCTTGAGGCCAGTGAGCATCCACCCGCGCTGCACCGACTGGTTTCTGAGGGTCGAGCGGGCGTGGTCCGGGCGTTGGCCGCTCGCGTCGCGGACGCAAGGGGCTCGTGAGTGGAGTGGGTGACAGGGCCAGGGCGCTGTCACCCACTCACGAGTCCGTGTGATCCGCGAGTATGCGCAGCCCGGAGGTCAGGCCTCCGGCCAGATCGCCTTCCTTGAACGCGGAGACCATGCTCTCCACCGCGCGCTTGCATCCCCGGTCAGGCAGCCGATGACCGGCATTGCCGCCGGTGACCACCTCGACCACCCGCTGACCAGGCGAGACGGCCACCAGCACCGCATCCTCGGCCCACTCGCCCATCGAGTCGTGCAGCTCCTCGGCCCGAGTCCGGGTGTCGGCGCCGAGGTCACCGAGGTAGATCCCGAAATGCATGCGCGCGGCCCGGCTGGCCCGGACCAGTTCGTCGTCCAGAGCCCCGAGCTGGGTGCGGGTGAAGGGCAGCGTGCTCAGTACCGGCTTGACCGCCCGGGCCGCGGAAATCCGTCCAGTGCCGACGGTCACCTCACCGGGAACCTGGCCATTGCCCGAGTGCTCACGCCGCGCGGGATCCCGGTGTTGATCATTACCAGTTGCCACGAGCACCTCCGCGCACTCCACCGAATCCGCCCCGGCCGAGATGGTGCGCCACCCCGTCACGCGCGGCCTCGGGGTTCGCCGTCCACAGCACCGGTGGGTGACTCCACTGCTCGCCCGGGCGGTAGCGGGGAGTTCGAGCGAATTTCGGCCGCAGGGTCAGCGTCCCGATCAGGATCATAATAGCCAGCGGGGTACCCGCCAGGACGAGGACGACCTCCAACGATGTCACGGCCATCACGGTAGCTGACCGGCCCGCGCGGCGCCTCAGGCGACCTCCCCGAGGTAAGGCAACCACTGCGGGTCGGCGTCGGGCACCGTGGCCAGCAACCGCCAGTGCTGCCCTCGCGGCGCGCGCGGCGCCACCCGCAGCTTCCACCCCAGCTCGCTGAGCAGCCGATCGGCCTTGCGGTGGTTGCAGAGCGAGCAGCAGGCCACGCAGTTCTCCCAGCAGTGCTCGCCGCCGCGGCTGCGCGGCACCACATGGTCGATGGTCTCCGCGCGAGCTCCGCAGTAGCCGCAGTGGTAACGATCACGGTGCATCAGCGCCGCCCTGGTCATCGGGACCCGCGCCCGGTAGGGCACCCGCACGAACGTGCACAGTTTGATCACCGAGGGGGCCAGCACGCTGGCCGTCGCGGAGTGCAGCACCAAGCCCGCGCCGTCATCATGCAGCACATCAGCCTTACCGCACACCACCAACACGATCGCCCGGCGCAAGGGCAGCGCGGTCAGCGGCTCGAAACTCGCGTTGAGCAGCAACACCCGCCGACGTCCCCAGGCTGGCGCGCCCGTAGCCGGTGGACCTGTGGCTGGAGATCGCTCCGCGACCGAAGACACGGGCCGCTCCGCGACCGGGGCCACGGGCCGCTCCGCGACCAAGGCAGGGGTGTCGAGAAGCCCGGTTGAGGTCCCTGAGCGCGAGGCGAGCCACTGGTCCGCCCCCGCTGGGTGACCCTCCGGGCTGGGTTGTCGTTCGTGCACGCGACCACCTCCACCAATGCGCGGGACTAGTCCACCACACCAGGCGGCAATCGCGCACGTATGGCGGAGCGGAGTCGTCGGTGAGCACTGCGGATACAGTCCGGCGGGTGACCGTTTCCCAGCCGGGGTGCTTCCGCGACGATGGCTCGTGGTGCGCGCGTATTTACCACCTCACGCACAACGACCTGCTGTCGCGCTACGCCGACACCGTGCTGGGCGCGGGACTGCGAATCCTGCTGATCCTCCTGCTCGCGGTGCTGATCCGGCTGATCATGCACCGGATGATCACTCGGGTGACCCAGGCGAGCGAGGAAGGGCGCAGACTGCGATCGCAACGGGCCCGCACGATCGGCTCGGTGCTGCGCTCGGGCACGACGTTCGTGGTCTACGGGGTGGCGGGCACCCTGGTGCTGGGCGAGCTCGGCATCGACCTCGCGCCGATCATCGCCTCCGCCGGGATCCTGGGCGTCGCGCTGGGCTTCGGCGCGCAGAACCTGGTGAAGGACTTCCTGTCCGGGATGTTCATGCTGTTCGAGAACCAGTACGACGTCGGCGACGTGGTCGACCTCGGTGCGGCCACCGGCACCGTGGAGGGGGTGGGACTGCGGGTGACCATGCTTCGGGACGTCAAGGGCGCCCTGTGGTACGTCCGCAACGGCACGGTGGAGCGCGTCGGCAACTCCAGCCAGGATTACTCCGTGGCCGTCATCGACCTGCCCATCGGGCATGACGCGGACATCCCGGCTTGCACCGCGCTCGCTGGCCGCACCGCCGCCGAACTCACCGCCGACGGTGGCGCCTGGGCCGCCGACGTGCTGGCGCCCCCCGAGGTGCTCGGCGTCGAGTCGATCACCTCGGAGGGCATCACGCTGCGGATCACCACCAAGGTGGCGGCCGGGCGGCAGTGGGCCGTGCAGCGGGCGATGCGGGCCGCCATCATGGGGGCCTTCACCGAAGCCGGGATCCCACCGCCTTCGCCAGTCGCCGTTGCCGCCCCGCAGTCTTGAAACCCCTGCCCTGCCCGCGTCATGTCACGGGCAGGGCAGGATGAACGGATGGCTGCACCGGAGAACTTCTACCAGGCCGTCGGCGGAGAACAGACGTTTCGGCGGATCGTCGGCCGCTTCTATGAGCTGGTGGCCAAGGACGAGGTGCTGCGCCCGATCTACCCGGAGCAGGATCTGGGGCCCGCCGAGGAGCGGCTGCGGCTGTTCCTCATGCAGTACTGGGGTGGGCCCCATACCTACTCCACCGAGCGCGGGCACCCGCGGCTGCGGATGCGCCACGCCCCGTTCCGGATCGGGCCGACCGAGCGCGACGCCTGGCTGCGCTGCATGCGCATCGCCGTGGATGAGGCCGACCTCGGTGAGGCCTACCATGCCGTGCTGTGGGACTACATGGTGATGGCGGCGAACAGCCTGCTGAACTCGCTGAGCTGAGCGACGTGCACCACCGCGGACCTCACTGGCAAGATTGATCCCCGTGCGACGCACCGACGACCGCCGCCTGGCCCCCGATGACGAGGCCTGGTGGCGCAATGCCGTGTTCTACCAGGTCTACGTCCGTTCCTTCGCCGACGCGAACGGTGACGGGGTGGGTGATCTGGAGGGCGTGCGCAGCCGGTTGGGTTACCTGGAGCTGCTCGGCGTCGACGCGCTGTGGCTCACCCCGTTCTTCCGATCCCCGATGGTCGACCACGGGTACGACGTCAGCGACCCGCGCGCCGTCGACCCGCTGTTCGGTGACCTGGACGCCTTCGATCGTCTGGTCACCGACGCCCACCGACACGGGCTGCGCGTCACCATCGACCTGGTGCCCAACCACACCTCCGACCGGCACGAGTGGTTCCAGGCTGCGGTAGCGGCCGCGCCGGGCAGCCCCGAGCGGGCCCGCTACCACTTCCGGGACGGCCGCGGCTTCGGTGGGTCGCAGCCGCCCAACAACTGGACCAGTGTCTTCGGTGGGCCAGCATGGACTCGCCTGCCCGGTGGCGGCCAGTGGTACCTGCACCTGTTCGCGCCCGAGCAGCCCGACCTGAACTGGGACAACCCGGAGGTGTCCGCCGATCTGGAGCGAACGCTGCGGTTCTGGCTGGACCGGGGGGTCGACGGGTTCCGCATCGACGTGGCCCACGGAATGGCCAAACCCGCCGGGCTGCCGGACATGGCACACCCGGCCGGAGTGAGCCCGGGGCTACTGGAGGGCGACGCCGCCGATCACCGCTTCGACGCCGAGGGCGTGCACGACATCCACCGGATGATCCGCAAGGTGCTCGACGAGTACCCGGCGCGGGTCGCGGTCGGCGAGATCTGGGTGGCCGACGACACCGCGTTCGCCCGCTACCTGCGCCCCGGTGAGCTGCACCTGGGGTTCAACTTCCGACTGCTCGAGGCGGAGTTCGACGCCGGCGGCGTGCAGACGGCCATCGAGCACTCGCTGCTGGCCGTCCAGGACAGCCCCGCGCCGGCCACCTGGACGCTCGCCAACCACGACACGGTCCGCCCGGTGACCCGCTACGGCGGTGGTGAGGTGGGCCTGGCGCGAGCCCGCGCGATGGCGCTAGTGCAGCTCGCCCTGCCGGGCCCGGCGTACCTGTACAACGGCGACGAGCTGGGTCTGCCCAACGTCGAGCTGCCGGACTGGGCGCTGCAGGATCCGGTGTGGAGGCGCTCCGGGCGCACCGTGCGCGGCCGCGACGGCTGCCGGATCCCAGTGCCCTGGGAGGGCGCCAGCTCGCCGTACGGGTTCAGCCCGACGCCGGGCACTTGGCTGCCGATGCCGGGCGACTGGGCCGACCGGACCGTGGAAGCGCAACTGGAAGACCCGAGCTCGACGCTGTCGCTGTACCGGCAGGCACTCGAGTTGCGCCAGAACCACGGCGCGTTCACCGGCACCGAGGTGGAGTGGTACGGCGCGCCACCCGGGTGCCTCGCGTTCCGCCGTGGCAGCGGCGGGCTGGTCTGCGCCCTGAACGCCTCCGGCCGGCCGGTGTCGCTGCCAGCCGAGCAGGTACTGCTGTCCAGCGGCCCGCTGCCGCCCTTCGGCGACACCCTGCCTCCCGACACCGCCGTCTGGCTGAAAGAGCAATGATCCGTGCAATTTCTTGACCCCGCGTTCTTCGACGATGACGAGGTCCGCGCAGCGCTGGCCGCCCGAGACATCGGCGCTCTCTACGGTCTGCTGCGTCGCGTGGGGGTGAGCCAGCGCCGGATCGCGGAGCTGACCGGGCAGTCCCAGTCCGAGGTGAGCGAGATCCTCCACGGCTGCCAAGTGCTGAACGTGCGGGTGCTCGAGCGCATCGCAGACGGTTTTGGCCTACCCCGGATCCGGATGGGCCTGAGCTACGGTGAAGACACACCACCCGCCGCGAAGGAGGTGACTAAGGCCACGAAACGCCGAGTCCTGATCACCACCGCCATGACGACGGCCCTGCGCCAGGCGACCCACCCCCTGGCCGAGCCCGTCCACTTGGCCCTGCCCGCGGCCGAGCCGCTGCCCACCCGGCTGGACATCTCCCATGTGCACACCGTCCGGTCCGCCACCCAACACCTGCGCGGGATGTCCCGCTACCACGGCGGGCAAGGCACCCTGTTCACCGACGCCGCGGCGCACTACACCCGATGGATGCAGGTCCCCGCCACCGATGCCGTCAAGGCCCTGCTCGCCGCCGCACTGGCCGAGCTGCACACCGAAGCGGGCTGGTCGTGCTACGACTCCGGAGTGGACGGCAGCGGCCACTTCACCCGCGCCTTGGCCTTCGCCGACCAAGCCGGAGACACCTACGGAGTCGCCAACGCCGCCCTGCACGCCGGAGCGACGCTGGTCCGCGATGGGCACCCCAACGACGCGCTCAAGCTCTTCCAAGTCGGGCGGTTACACCTCGGTGGGTTCCGGCCCAGCAAGCCCACACCAGCAACCCCGCACGTCGACGACCCCCGGCTACCGATCCTCAACGCGCAGCTGACCCGTCAGTCCGCGACCGCCTACGCCGTGATGAAAGGCTCCGATGAGGCCACCCGCTGCCTCGCCGAAGCGCACGACGGGTGGGAGCCCCGCCATGCGTTCCAGTGCGCGGGCGCCAATCTTGTGACCGCAGGGGTTCAACTCGACCTGGGTCAACTCGACACCGCCGAGCGGTCCGCCGCCAGCGCGGTACGCATCTACAGCGAGGGCCATCACCACCGGGGCCGCATTGAGGCCGAACTCCTGCGCGCCGAGATACACATCCGAGCCGGCGAACCCCAGGGCTTGGCCTTGGCTCACCACGCCATCACCGAGGTGCGCACCCTGCACTCCGTCGCCGCCCGCCGGGAACGCCTGATCCCCCTGGTCACCGCCCTGGCCACCCACCCCGGCACCGACGCCCGGCAACTGGCTCGCGCCGCCCGCCACATCGCCACCACCCGGATCTGACGGCTTTCCCACCGGGCCAGCGCGCCCGTGGAGTTCAGGCCAGCTGCGGCGGTTTTCCGAGTCCGTGCGAACGCGGAGCGCAACCGCCGCCGAGGGAAAGCCACAGTCCGTTCTTGAACGGCCACTGATTCCGTGTCGCGCCGCCCAGTCCACTGAGCCAAATGGGTGTATCACCACAGGAGCCCCCAGCGCTCATCCGCGCTGCCGCCGACGAGCGCACCATGAGCGTGTCGGCATTCCTGCGCTTCGCGGCACTGAATGAGGCGCAACCCCGACGCAGTCAGTTGCCAGTCCTCCCCCTGGTCGTGACCCAGACTCCGCGACATCGGCCAGGAGCAGCCGTCACAATGCTGGCGGCTCCGGAGAATGCGGACATCTCCAAGATGGGAGAAACGGTCGCGTCAACGGGGAGCTAGGTGCGCCATCCGATCACTGGAGGTCAGACGAGCAGGGGGAGCAGGGCGTGGCGGCGGCGCAGGACGGCGCCGTAGCGGGCGTCCAGCCGCAGCCAGGAGTCGGTGGCCGACACCCGGACGGTCTCGGTTGCGCCCTGGGCACCCACGAAGCCCATGCTCGACAAGGCGAACAGGCAGCGCAGCGGGACCCCCACGTCGAAACCGGAGCCGCTGATGGTGATCACCTTCTGGTCCAGCAGCGCGGCGGGCGGTGAGCCGAGCGGGCCGGGGTTGCGCCGGGCGAGAGCGACACCCTGGTCGGTGAGCTCGGCGAGTACCGCGGCGGGCACCTGATCCACCGCGTGCCAGCCCCGGTCCGGTGGCAGCGCGCAGCGCCACAGCGCATCCTTCGCCGGGCCGGGGTCGAGCGCCTCGCCGCCCGCCGCCAGTGCGGCCAGCAGGTCGCCGCCCCCGACGGTGAGATCATCGGGCCACACGGCACCCCGCACCGAACGGGTCACCAAGGTGTCGAACGGGGTGTCCACCCACGCGTGTACCCGGCCGTTCCCGCCGCGCAACCGCACGATCGCGGCGCGGTCCAGCCGCAGGGCGCGGGTCACGAACGCGCCGAGGTCGTCCCGCTCGGCGGAATCCGGCATCCACAGTCGCGCCATCACTACCCCAGTTTCACTCACCGAAGCCCAGTCTCGTTTCGAAGCCCAGTCTCGCTCATAAGCGCGCCAGCGCCCGGACGGCGACGGACAGGGTCGCCAGGTCCAGGCTCGCGGCGTCGGAGATCTGATCCAGGGTTGCCCTGGCCCGGGACAGCCGTGAGGCGTTCGCCCGCTCCCACCGCGCGATCACCGTCACGGGGGCGGCCTCGGCGTCACCGACGTGTAGGGCGTGCAGGGTGATCTCCCGCAACGCCGAGTAGAGATCATCTCGCAGGGCCAGGCGGGCGAGCGAGTCCCAGCGGTCGCCACGTTCCAGCGCGCTCACCAAGCTCAGCATTCGGTCGATGCCCAAGTGGGCCGACAGCGCGTAGTACAACCGCGCGACCCGCTTGGGGTCCTGCTCGGCCAGTTCGGCCACCTCAGCGACGTCGAGCAGTCCGAAGCTGGTCAATCCCGCACTCACCTGGCGCGCCAGCTCATCCGGTATCCCCTGTTGCGCGAGTCGGCGGGCGGCGGCCGCGACGGTGTCCGCCTCGCGGCCGGCCAGCCAGCCCGGCACGCGCGGCGCCAGCGCCCGCACGATCGGGCGGAACCGGTCGATCTCGGTGCCGACCGCGAGCGGTTGCGGCTGGTTGAGCAGCAACCACCGGCTAGCCCGGTCCAGCAGCCTGCGCAACGCGAGCATCATGTCGTCGGCCACCGCCACCGGGTGACTCAGCGTCGCGCTCGCCCGCCAGGCCGCCCGCAGGTCGAACACCTCCACCGCCACCGAGTAGGCCCGCACCGCGTCGGCGGCGGAGACCGCCAGTTCCTCGGCCAACCGGTAGGCATAGGTGAGGCCACCGCGGTCGACGACTTCGTTGACCAGCAGGGTGGTGATGATCTCGCGGCGCAGCGGGTGCTCGCGGATGGCTCCGGCGAATCGCTCACGCACCGGAGCGGGGAAATAGTCCGGCAGTCGGGCGCGGAACACCTCCGCGTCAGGTAGGCCGCTGGCCAGCACCTCACTGGTCAGCCCGAGTTTGACGTGCGCCATCAGGGTGGACAGCTCCGGGGAGGTCAGCCCGTCGCCCGCAGCCTCCCGTGCTCGCCACTGCACTTGGGTCGGCAAGATCGCCAACCCGCGGTCCAGTCCGTGGCCCTGCTCCAGATGCGTCATCAACCGGCCGTGCACCGACACCATCGACGCGGCGTGCGCTCGGCTGACGCCAAGCTGGGTGTTCTGTTCGGCGTTGTGCGCCAGCACCAACCCGGCGACCTCGTCGGTCATCTCGACCAACAGCGGATCGCGCCGGGTAGCGTCCAGCACGCCCCGCGCTACCAGCCGGTCCAGCAGAATCTTGATGTTGACCTCATGATCGGAACAGTCCACCCCGGCCGAGTTGTCGATGGTGTCGGTGTTGATCCTGCCACCGGCTCGGGCGAACTCGATCCGGCCGCGCTGGGTCAGGCCCAGATTGCCGCCCTCGGCGACCACCCGCACCCGCAGTTGCCCGCCGTCCACCCGGACCGCGTCGTTGGCCTTGTCAGCGACGTCGGCGTGGGTCTCGGTGGCGGCCTTGACGTAGGTGCCGATCCCGCCGGTGAACAGCAATTGCGCCGGGCTGAGCAGGATCGCCCGGATAAGCTCCGGCGGGGACAGCTCTGCGACGCCCTCATCGAGGCCGAGCGCCCGGCGCGCCTGCGGGCTTATCGGGATCCGTTTGGCGCTACGGGGCCACACCCCGCCGCCAGCACTGATCAGCGAACGGTCGTAGTCGACCCAGGATGAGCGCGGCAGCTCGAACAGCCGGCGTCGCTCGGCGTACGAGCTGGCCGGGTCCGGATCGGGATCGACGAAGACGTGCCGGTGGTCGAACGCCGCCAGCAGCCTGATGTGCTCGGAGCGCAGCATCCCGTTGCCGAACACGTCGCCGGACATGTCTCCGATCCCGACCACGGTGAAATCCTCGGTCTGGACATCGACATCGAGCTCGCGGAAGTGCCGCTTGACGCTCTCCCAGGCACCCCGGGCGGTGATCCCGATGGCCTTGTGGTCATAGCCCGCCGAGCCGCCGGAGGCGAACGCGTCACCGAGCCAGAACCGGTAGGACGCGGCGAGCTCGTTGGCGATGTCGGAGAACGTCGCGGTGCCCTTGTCCGCGGCGACCACCAGGTAGCTGTCCTCGCCGTCGTGGCACACCAGCTGCTCGGGATGCCGCCTCGTGCCGTCAACACGGTTGTCGGTGAGCTCGAGCAGCCCCGAGATGAACATCCGGTAGCAGGCGATGCCCTCGGTTTGGGTGGCCTCCCGGTCCAGCGTGGGGTCCCCGGTCGGCGTCGGCGGGCGCTTCACCACGAACCCGCCTTTGGCCCCAGCCGGCACGATCACGGCGTTCTTCGCCGCCTGCGCCTTGGCCAACCCGAGCACCTCGGTGCGGAAGTCCTCCCTGCGGTCCGACCAACGCACCCCACCCCGGGCGACCGGGCCGAACCGCAGGTGCACGCCCTCCACTCGCGGCGAGCAGACGAAGATCTCGAACGCCGGTCGCGGCTCGGGTAGCTCCGCCACCGCCGTCGGGTCGAGCTTGAGGGCCAGCCAGGGCCGGGGGCTGCCGTCGGAGTCGCGGAGGTAATGGTTGGTGCGCAGCGTGGCGCGGATCAGGCTGAACAGCCCGCGCAAGATCCGGTCGGCGTCCAGCCCGGCCACCTCGTCGATCATGTCGGTGATCCGCCCGACCAGCTCCCCTTGTGTGACGTCCCGAGTGAGGTCATCCAGCGCCGGGTCGAAGCGGGCTTCGAACAGGGCGATCAGGGCGGCGGCGACGGCGCTGTGCGCGAGCAGCACGTCCTCGACATAGCGCTGACTGTAGGGGACGCGCGCCTGCCGCAGGTAGCGGAGGTAGCCGCGCAGCACCGCCGCCTGCCGCCATTCCAGGCCGCCGCGCAGCACCAGAGCGTTGAGGTGGTCCACTTCGCAGGCACCCCGCCAGGCGGCCACGAGGGCGTCACAAAATCGCCGCCGCATGTCCTGGAGATCCTGGCCAGCCAGCTGGGTTAGCGTGGTGGCATTCACCCGCAGCCCGAAGTCGTAGATCCAGCAGTGTCTGCCATCAGGGCGGATGACCTGATAGGGCCGCTCGTCGAGAACCTCGACGTCCATCTGCTGCAGCACCGGGAGCACCTGAGACAAGGTGATCCGCAGCCCCGCCAGGTAGAGCGTCAAGCGCCCCTCGGCCTGCGCCCCCCGCGGGAACTCGAAGCGCACGTCCAGGCCGTCTGGCGCGGCGAGCGCCTCCAACCGACGGATATCGGCCAGGGCGGTCGCGGCGTCGAAGTCCTCTTTGTAGCTCTGTGGGAAGGCCGCCAGGTAATGCCGCGCGAGGTCAGCGGTCCCCACGTCGATGGGCCCCGCATCGTTGGACAGAGCGCCGCTGCTCAGGACGGCGTCGAGGAACCGGTCGTCCCACGTGCGGACGGCGTCTTCGAGCCGTTCAGCGACTGCCCGGGCATCCGCTTTGCTGGGCAGGGCGACATCGCCGGGGTCGGTGTGCACAATGAAGTGCACCCGGGCGTGCACAGACTCGCCGATCTGGGCGCTGTACTCCACACCGGTGCCGTGCAGCTCGCGCAGCAGCACGTCCTGCATGGCCAACCGCGCGGTGGTGGTGTAGCGATCGCGTGGCAGGTAGACCAGGCAGGAGAAGAACCGGCGGTAGGGATCGCGCCGGCAGAACAGCCGCACCGTGCGCCGCTGGGCCAGCGACAGCACTCCGGTCACCGTCTCCCGCAGCGAGTCCGGATCGGTGGCGAACAGCTCGGCCCGCGGGTAGCTCTGGAGCACCTCCAGCATCCGCTGGCCCGAATAGGACTCGAGCGGGACACCGGCCTGGTGGATCACTCGACGAACCCGAGAGCCGATCACCGGAATGCCCAGCACGTCCGCGTGCAGCGCGGTGGTGGTGAGCACCCCCAGGAAGCGATGCTCACCGGACACTTCACCACGCTCGTCAAAAGTCTTGACCCCGATGTACTGGGGGTAGACCGGCCGGTGCACAGTGGCCGGCGCGCTGGCCTGGGTGAGCACCAGCAGGCTGCGGGCGAGCGGGGCGACGTCCGGCCCGGTGATCAGGCCCTGGGCGGTCACACTGTCCGCGCGCAACACACCGAGCCCCGACGCGAGCACCGCCCGCAACCTGGGCTCGGCGTCATCCCCGCCAGCGCAGCGCCGCACCAGCTCGTAGCGCCGGTAGCCGAGAAAGGTGAGGTGTCCCCCGGCCAGCCAACGCAGCAGAGCCGAGCCCTCGGCCACCTCCAGCGCCGGCAGCGCTCCGTCCAGCTCGTCGGCCAGAGCGCACGCGACCCCAGCCATCCGCGGGGTGTCCTCCACCACCTCCCGCACATCCGTGAGCACTCTGAGTAGCCGCTGCTCGACCTGCCGGGCCCAGTCGGGATCGCCAAGGCGATCGACGTTCACATGCATCCAGGACTCGAGCAGGGCATCGGTGGGGGCGTCGTCGGGACTGGCACCGGTCAGCACCTCCCGGAGGGTCCCGGTGAGATCGCGGCGGACCACGACGAGAGGATGGGCGAGCCGCCGCACCGAGACCTTGACCCGGGCCAACTCAGCGACCACCGAGTCCACTAGGTAGGGCATGTCGTCGGTGACGATCTGAACGATGCTGTCTCGGGAACTCCAGCCGTCCTCGGCGACGGTGGGATTGACCACCCGGACCAGCGCCCGACCAGGCACCCGCCGGGAGGCCAGCGCGAGATGTGAGCGGACCGCCGCCGCTAGCTCGGCGGGCTCGGAACCGCTGCGCTCATCAGGGGGGACGAGCCGGTGGTACAGCGCGATGAGCTCGGCGAGATCGCTGCGCACCGTGTGGCTGTCCGTTAGTCACCGACCGCAGGCTGGTGGGCTGTCTCGGGCGACACCCACTGTGGTTCGGCGGTGAGATCGGGCAGCCGCAACAGCGGGTTGGTGACCGCCGCGGCGGGATCGTCTCCGTGGATCAGCCTCGGAGCCAGCGCAAGACCGGCCGCCCGGCGCGTTCCCAGGACGCGGTAGTGCGGCATGTCACGGCTGGGTTCAGCATGATCCACAAGAGGCCATGTCAGTGGCCGTGGCGTCGGGGCCGACGGCGGGACACCGGCGGTGGTGTCGTCAGCGCGATCCTCGGGTGTGCCGACGGCGCGATCCTCGGCGGGTTCCATAGCGCGACGCCGGCCAGAACGTCCTGGCGACAACGCCGTCGCGGGCAGCAGATCACTCACAAACACCGGGGTGCCAACATCGCGACCGTGCCGTGCCCCGAGTTGCCAGGGATCGAGCCCGCTCGACGACTCGACGAATTCCGCCTCGTCGGATTTCCGGGGTGTCGCGCCTGGGTCTTCGATCACTGCGTCATCTTCGACAACTGGCTCGTCTTCGGTCACGGTGCCGTTGTCAACCACGGTGCCGTTGTCAACCACGGTGCCGTTTTCGGCCGCAGCGTCGTTTTCGGTCATCGTGTCCGAGTCGAGCCCCGCACACCCCGCTTCGGCGTCGCCGAGCAACACCGCGATCTCGCCGATCAGGCGCGCTTCCTCGCTGCCGGTAGCCCCGCAATTCTCCAGCAGCGTGGCTCGGGCGACTTCCGCGTCTCGGCGGTGCCGGCTCTCAGCCGCGCGGGCCGCGCGCATGCAATGCAGGGCATCGGCGAACTCGCCCCGAGCCTCGTGCACGTGGGACAGGCCCTCCAGGCATTCAGCGAGGACCGCGTCCACCCCGTGGCGCTGGGCTCCCTCCACCGCGTCGGCGAGCAGGGTCAGCGCCGGCTCGTGCCGGCCCTCGGCGAGGTGCACCCGGGTGGCCAGCGCCAACCGCAATGCACCGACCGCGCCAGCGGCAGCGGCGCGCACCGGACGCCGCAGCAGTGGGCGCACTTCCTGTGTCGCGGCATCCCCCGCACCACGGTCGAGCAGCGCGAGCACGATCTCGAGCATCAGTCGCGCACTCACCTCGCCGCTGTCGTGCTCGGGATCAGCCAACCCGGCTAGCAGCTCGCGGCCTTGCCTGGCCTTCGCCTCGGCCTGCGCGCTCGCGCCCCGGCGACGGTGGCGCGCCGCGCCCACCGCCCGAGCGGTGGCCCGCAGCAGCAAAGCGGTGTCGTGGTCGAGGCCCGGGTCCTCGCGATAGAGCTCGTCGGCCTCATCGAGCATGGCGGGGACAAGGTCGTCACGGCCGAGCGCGACGGATGCCTCCGCCACGACGACGAGCGCACGGCCCCTCAGCACCGCGGCGACGTCGTCACCCGCGGCCAGCACCGTGCGCACCTGTTCGAGCGCAAGCACGGGTTCACCGAGCGCGACCGCGCACTGCGCCAGCTCCACGTGCAGCGCGTGCCGCAATCCCAGCGGGGTGTCAACGTCTCGCACCGCTGGGAAAAGCCGGTGAGCCGCTTCCGCGTGCCGACCGAGGCGGTTGAGCGCGAAAACCGCGACATGGTCCGCTTGGAGGATGGTCATCGCGTCCCCCTGCGCGGCGGTCACCGCCCGCTCGGCCAGCAGGAGCGCCAGCTCTGGAGCTCGCCAGCGCAACAGCATCGCCGACTGCACCAGCGATGCGGCCTCACTCCCGTTGGTCGACATGCCGGTCCGGACTCCTTCGCGCGCCGTGCTGCTCACCTCCCGCTCCCCTCGACGTTCCCGATCACCAGACACCCATACCCGGTCAATTGCGCGTCAGCCTGCGGTGCGTCACGCGGTGTGGCCGCGCCGCCTCCGCTCCGAGTCGTTCGATCTTGTGCTGCTCGTAGGCCTCGAAGTTGCCCTCGAACCAGAACCAGGAGGCGGAATTCTCCTCGGTGCCCTCCCAGCTGAGAATGTGGGTCACCACCCGGTCCAGGAACCACCGGTCGTGGGAGATCACCACGGCGCAGCCGGGGAACTGTTCCAGCGCGTTCTCCAGCGAGCCCAGTGTCTCGACGTCGAGGTCGTTGGTGGGCTCGTCGAGCAGGATCAGGTTGCCGCCTTGTTTGAGGGTCAGCGCCAGGTTGAGCCGGTTGCGCTCACCACCGGAGAGTACCCGCGCCGGTTTCTGCTGGTCGGGACCTTTGAAGCCAAAAGCGCCGACGTAGGCCCGCGACGGCATCTCGGTGTTGCCGACCTGGATGTAGTCCAGACCGTCGGAGACCACCTCGAAGACCGTCTTGTCCGGGTCGATGCCCGCGCGCTCCTGATCGACGTAGGACAGCTTCACCGTGTCGCCAACCCGGACCGTGCCGGAGTCGGCCTTCTCCAGGCCCACGATGGTCTTGAACAAGGTCGTCTTGCCGACTCCGTTGGGGCCGATGACCCCCACGATGCCGTTGCGCGGCAGAGTGAAGGACAGATCCTTGATCAGCAGACGGTTGTCGAAGCCCTTGTCCAGGTGCGACACCTCCACCACCACGCTGCCCAGCCGAGGGCCCGCCGGGATCTGGATCTCCTCGAAGTCCAGCTTGCGGCGGTGCTCGGCCTCGACTGCCATCTCCTCATAACGCTGCAACCGGGCTCGGGATTTGGCTTGCCGAGCTTTTGCCCCCGATCGCACCCAGGCGAGCTCGTCGCGCAGCCGCTTCTGCAGCTTCTGGTCCTTGCGGCCCTGGACCGCGAGGCGGTCGGCCTTCTTCTCCAGGTAGATCGAGTAGTTGCCTTCGTAGGGGTAGGCCCGGCCGCGGTCGAGCTCCAGGATCCACTGCGCGACGTTGTCCAGGAAGTACCGGTCGTGGGTGACGGCCAGCACCGCGCCCGGGTAGCTGGCCAGGAACTGCTCCAGCCACAGCACGCTCTCCGCGTCCAAGTGGTTGGTGGGCTCGTCGAGCAGCAGCAGATCAGGCTTGGACAGCAGCAGCCTGCACAGCGCGACCCGGCGCCGCTCCCCGCCGGACAGGTGAGTCACCGGCTCGTCGGGCGGCGGGCACCGCAGGGCGTCCATCGCTTGCTCGAGCTGCGAGTCGAGATCCCACGCGTCGGCGTGGTCGAGCTCCTCCTGCAGCCGCCCCATCTCCTCCATGAGCTCATCGGAGTAGTCGGTAGCCATCTTCTCGGCGATCTCGTTGAACCGGTCGAGCGTGGTCTTGATCTCCCCCAAGCCCTCCTGAACGTTGCCCAACACTGACTTGCCCTCGTCGAGCGTGGGCTCTTGCTCCAGGATGCCCACGCTCGCGCCCGGGGCCAGGAACGCCTCCCCGTTGTTCGGTTGGTCAAGTCCAGCCATGATTTTCAGCACACTGGACTTGCCCGCTCCGTTGGGCCCGACCACGCCGATCTTCGCGCCGGGATAGAACGCGAGCGTGACCCCGTCGAGGACGACCTTGTCACCGTGCGCCTTGCGCACCTGCTTCATCGTGTAGATGAATTCCGCCACGGTCGCGATCGTAGAGGTGGCCGCCGGGACCGGGCGGCGCGGCCGGCCGCCACCCGGCCCCAGGCGGCGCTCACGCGGAAACGCTCACCAGCGGGCGGGCCGCCTCGGCCAGCTCGGACAGGCTCACCCCGTACGGTGACTCCGCCCCATCAAGCGGTTCTGGCGGGTCCTCACCGGATGCGGCCGGGACAACCTCATCGGCACCACGCGGGGGCTCCTCACGGCGCTGCTTGCGCACGGTCACGGCGCATCGCGCCAGGTCCGGGCCAACCGCGTTGGCCTCCAGCTCGACGACCGACCGGCGCTCGCCCTGCTCAGTGGTCCACTCCCGAGTGCGCAGTTTCCCTCTGACGATCACCGGGTCGCCCTTGACCAACGAGGCGGCGTTCTCGGCGAGCCTGCGCCAGCAGCTCACCGAAAGATACAAGCTTTCCCCGTCCACCCACGACTCGGACGCCTTGTCGAACCGACGCTCGTTGCAGGCAACCCGGAAATTGAGCACGAGCGCCCCGTCCGGTCCCACCCGGCGCGGACGCATGTCACTGACCAGCGTGCCCACCACGGTCACCGGTGTCTCTCTCATGATCATATGCCCTCCTGTTCGGCCGTCCCGCCCTCCGCGGCGGGACGCCGGCCCCTCGGCCGACGCCACCCAGGCTGCGCGAACCGGAGGATCTTCGACAGTGATTCATGATCGACATGGGGATGGCGGGTGCGCTGTGCACAACTGGACTGGCGCGCCCCCGTCACAACTCGGAGTTGTCAGGGGTCGGTGCTAGGGGCCTAGTCGCCAGCGGGGCCGTGCTGGGCCAGCCGGGCCAGCCGGGCGAGCAGCGCGCTGTGTGCGGCCAGCTCGGCCTCGCCGTCCGATCCAACCCTGCGGTCGAGCCGGTGGGCCTCGCGGGCGTCGGCTCGGGACCACCGCACCAGCAGCGCCACCAGCACGATCACCATCGGAATCTCGCCCAAGGCCCACCCCATCGCCGCACCCGCGTGCTGATCGGCCAGCAGGTCGGGCACGAACGGCAGGGCCAGCGAACGGTAGTAGTCGCCACCGAGCACTGTCGCCGAACGCATCAGCGTGAGCCCGACGAACGCGTGGAAGGGCATGGCCCCCAGCAGCAAGCCGAGCTTGCCCAGGTCGGACACCCTGTGGGGCAGCGGATCGGTGCCGATGATGAGCCAGTAGTACACGTAACCCGTCAGCAGGAAACACGCGTTCAGTGCCAGATGCGCCCAGTGCGACGAGGCCGTGGCGTCGTACAGACCGGTGAAGTACAGGACGGAGAACGACCCCACATACACACCCAGGGCGACCAGCGGGTGGGTGGACACTCGCACCACCCACGAGCGCGTGAAGGCCTGAAGCCACTCCCGCGGTCCCGGCGGGTTGGCCACCCCCGCGGCGGGCAACGCCCGCAACGCCAGCGTCACCGGCGCGCCCAGGACGAGCAGGATCGGGGCCATCATCGACATCAGCACGTGCGCCACCATGTGCACGCTGAACATCGCCATCGAGTAGCGGCCGATGCCCGAGGACGTGGCGATCAGGATGACCGCACAGCCGCCCAGCCAGGCCGCCGTGCGTCCGACCGGCCACGCCTCGCCTCTGCGCCCCAGCCGTTGCACCCCGGCCAGATAACCGCCGGCGAGTGCCAGCGCGGCGACCCCGAACACCAGATCCGGTCGCCAATCGAGGAGCAGCCGCGCGGGAGTGGGCGGGCCAGCCAGGTCATAGCCCAGCAGCACCTCGGTGCGACTGAACCGGGCCGCGCCCGCCCCGGGCGGCGCGGTGCCGCTCAGCGCGGCGGCCAGGCCGATCGTCGCGAACATGATCAGCACCTGGGCGCCGCCGAACCGCAGGACGGCGACCCGATCGGCCACCGCGCCACGGCGGTGCGACCAGCCGATGACGCCCAGCGCCAGCAGTGCGGCCACCTTGCCCAACACCAGCAGCCCGTAGGTGCTGAACAGTTGGTCAAGCCGAACCCGGACCAGGGCGTTGAGCACCCCGGAGGCGGCCATCACGACCCAACAGACCAGCGCCAGCCGGGAGAACCGGGCGCAGGCCAGCCCGGCGTGCTCACCCCGGCGGGCCAGGTGCGCCAGCAGGGCGATCAGGCCGCCGACCCACAGCTCGGCGGCGACCAGGTGATACAGCAAGCTGCTGATGGCGATGTCGTGGGCGCCCTCCGCCGAGGAATGCCCGGTCAGCGCCACCGGCATCAGCGCGGCGAGGGACAGGGCGAACGACCACACCGCCGCGCCCCAGGTCAGTACTGTGTGGCAGCACCCGGTCAGCACCAGGGCC
This sequence comes from Pseudonocardiaceae bacterium, assembly GCA_039924425.1. Classification (GTDB taxonomy): domain Bacteria; phylum Actinomycetota; class Actinomycetes; order Mycobacteriales; family Pseudonocardiaceae. Next base: position 5,549 of record JBDTAX010000011.1, on the reverse strand, counting down.
ATCAGCGCGGTGAGAGCCCAGGCTCCGATCGGGGACATCGCCGACGCCATCGACACCAGGAGCCACGGGTGCAACACGTCGGTCACCGGGCGGCCCAATGCGTCCGCGGCGAGCAGCGGCACCATCAGCGCCGCGGTCAGCGCCCAGCTCAGCGCGGCGATCCGCGCCGTGCGCACGGCGGCGTAGCCACCGATGTCGAGGTAACCCGACGCTTGCGGCGGCACCAGGAACGCGGCCAGCAGCAGCGACCCCACCGTAACCACCGCAGCGCACTCAGACAACACCCGAACGGCTGGCAACGCGGCCCGCGTGAACAGCCCGGGATCGGACAACCCCAGCCCGTCACCGCCCGCGAAGACAAGCAGTCCCGCGCCGACCGCCATCCCCAACAACACCCCGGCCACGACCAGCACGCCCCACCGGATCCGTGCCGCTCCGATGCGCCGACGCCCCACCCCCGCAACCCTAGACCCCCACCCCACCCCGCCCCCGCCGCATTCAGCGGGCTCAGCGGGGTTATCCGGCGGTTTTTACCCCGCTGAGCCCGCTGGATGCGGCTAGCGGCCGGGGGTCGATACGCTGGTCGCCTGCCCCCGTAGCTCAGCCGGATAGAGCAAGCGACTTCTAATCGCTAGGCCGCAGGTTCGAATCCTGCCGGGGGCGCATCGTCGCAGGTCAGAAGCTTATGGAAAGCGTTGATCAAGATCGACCCCACGTTTACCCCGCGCTTTCGTTCGGTCCGAGCCGGCCCAGCGCGGCCGCTGCGGCGACTCCCGTCGTCTGGCGCGACATGTAGACGTCCTGTGTCATGGAGATCCGCTCGTGCCCCAAGTAGTCGGCGATCTCCCGGGCCGAGAGCCCCGCTCGGTCGAGCCGCGTGGCGACCAGGTGCCGGAACGCATGCGGATGCAGGCCCTCCCACGGCGTGCCCCCTACCACGTCGCGCAGCCTCGCCCGAGTGTTGTCCGGATCGCGCAAGGTGAGCCGGGTCGACGGGAAGACCCACTCACCGAGAGCGTCCGCGTGCCGGCGCCGGAATAGGTCCAGCACCCAGCCCGGCGGATAGAGCGTGCGCATGCCAGCCTTCGACTTCGTGTGCGGCTGGACGATCAATCCCTCACCCGGTACGCGGATCACCGTTCCCTCGATGCTCAGCGTGCCAGCCTCAGCGTCAACCTTCGTCCAGTCGAGCGCGAGCAACTCGCCGATGCGGCACCCGAGCCCGGAGAGCACGTCCACCAGGTCGATGAGGTCGTGCTTGCGCGCGTCCGGAGAAGCGCACAGATGCTCACGTAGAGCGGCCAGTCTCTCCTCGGTCAGCTCGACGGCCAGTCGCGGCTTTTTGTTCCGGGACCGACTCAGCTCACGCACCGGATTGGCGTCGAGCGCGTCGTGGCGGACCGCCATGCCGAAGAGCCCCGAAAGCACGATCTTGGAGTGTCGCGCGCTCTCCGCCCCACGCCGCTCCCGGATCTCCCGAATCACTCTGTCCACACCGGACACGCGGACGTCCCCGATCCGCAGCTCACCGATCGACGCGGCGAGGCACCGATCCCACACGTCCCGGTAGGTGATCTTTGTGCGAATAGCGCGGTCGGACTCATCAATGTCGCGCAACCACAACTCCGCCAGCTTGCTGACCCTGGTTTGCGCCGTGATCTCACCATCTGCCGAGACACGAGCGCGGTCGCGCAACGCCTGCTTGAGGTTGTTTTCCGCTCCGGTCCGTGAGGAACCGACACGCTCGATATGCCGGGTCACGCCGTCGTAGTCCCGGTATCGCACACGAGCACGGAACCCGCCCCAGCTCAGCGGATACACCTGGATCCGGCCGTACGTGCCGACCGGCAGCGCTGGCCTGCCCATGGGAACCTCCTACGCCGCGTAATCGTCGAGCGACTCGAACCAGCTGCGCACCTCAGCCGGCTCGTACCGGAGATACCGGCCGACCTTGCGAGCGCGAGGGCCGTAATCACGGCAGCGCCAGTCGTACAGCGTCCGCGCCGGGACACCGAGGTAGTCCGCGACGTCCTGCACCGTCCACAGCCGAGGTCTGATCTCCACTGTCTTTCTCCCCCTCAAGCAGCTTGATCGTCAGTTGCCGAACAGTTCTCGCCCGGTGGTGACCCGCTCGCGGCGAGTTGGGCGGCGGTGTATTCGGCTTTCCATCGCTGTCGTTCAGCGACGGCTCGGAGCAGCAGCACGGGCCGGGGTGGCACGTCGGGGTCTGCCGGTCCGGGCCGTTCCCACACGTATGGCCCGTCGTCGGGGCCGTGGGCGGGGTGGATTCCTGCTTGGTGGAGGAGTTGCCGAACGAATTCGCCACGCTCGGCCCGGTGGTCCTCCAGGGTCTTGTTCGACCATTTCCGAGACACGAGGACGCGGCGTCCGGCGATGCCCAGGTGTTCGGGCTTGTGTGCTTTGCCTTTGCAGTGCCCTGGGGTCATGGAGTGCCGGGCGCCGTGGGGTTGGATGCCGTAGAGCAGCCACCCCGGGCAGCGCGGTGAGCACGGGGTAATGCTCAGTTCGGCGTGCAACCGGTGGGCGTGATCACGCTGCCGGTCTGTCGCGGTCTCGCCGAGTCCAGCGGCTTGGCCTACTGATTTGGTGAGGTATTTCGTCAGATAGCCGATGTGGCGTCCGGCTTCCTCAGTGCCGCCCAGAATGCCCTTGACATGCACCTGCTCCCCGAACCGGACGACGTGCGCGGGTTCGGTGAGGTTCTCGCAGGCTTGGTCGAAGGTGGGCAGCGGTTGGCCGGTGTCGGGGTCGGTGAATCCCTTGGCCCGGATGTCCCAGACCGGGAGCCGCCCGTCAGTGTAGACGAGCTGGTCATGCGCGGGCCACCACACTTGGTGGTAGGTCGCCGCCGTGATCTGCCGGAGTTCCGCGCGGGGGATCGCTCCTCGGATGGCGGTGTGGAAGTGGGGGGCGCCGCGTTTTTGGGGCTCCACGGTGCCGAAGTACTGCACCTCCCACCCGACACACCGCCGGGTGTTCTGCCAGAACCGATCCAACAGCGCCGGGAAGTGGATGGCGTCGCGGGCGGCCTGCCGGTAGTCATAGGTGTCGGGGTCCACTGCCGCGCCGTGGTTGTCGACCCGGCCGTAGGAGTCCAAGGTGAGGGTCAGAAAAGTGGAGGGCCGGTACCGTCCGGCGAACACTCGCCCGAGGGTGCGGTGCTCGACGGGTCGGCGGGGCAGATCGGGGGCGTCTTGGCGGCGCCGGGTCGACCGCTTGACCGGCTTGGGTGGTGGGTCCAGGGGGGTGAGCCGGCCTCGTACGCCGAGTGCGCGTAGTTCGGTGTCGAGTTCGGCAACGGAGTCGGCGATCTGTTCACACGAGATCTCGTCACCAGCCTCCCGGCATTCGGTGTAGGCGGCGGCCAGGTCGGCGCGGGTGGCCATCAGTGCCGTGTGGTCTTCGCTTGGGGTGGCGCGGTGGGTGATGGGTTCGGTGTCCAGGTGCCAGCCTTGGCGGCATTGCACCATTCGCAACCGGCGTGCCTTCTCCGCGCACGGCCGGCACTGATCCTCCCGAGTGGACCCGCATGGAACAGGGACGACCTCCACCCGCCCGGTGGTGGTGTCGATCCGGCGCATCGCCAACGGCCGCACACACACGCCGTGTTGCTCGGCCAACGCTTGGGCGACGTCGGTGCTCAGCGGGAGTGCGGCGCGTTGGGCTCGGGTCATCCGCGCGACGTCCAGCGAGCTGGGTTCGGTGCCGGTCATCAGCAGATCACCTCTTCGGGGGTGGCGAGGTGGCGCAGTGCGGTCAGGGGGACGGTCGCGCTGGTGTTCGGGGCGAGATCAGCGCCGGGGCCGTGCGGGGTGTGGGGCAGGGCGCCGTAGACGCGGATCGTGACGCCCTCGGCGAGCTGGCCGGTCACTGACAGGTGCACCGCCTGCCCACCGGGTTCCCGCCAGGCTTCGATCGTGAGGTGGGTGAGGGTGCTGGCCCAGGTCAGGAGCCCGGTGGCGATCTGGGAAGGGTGGTGGGCGGCCAGTTGCGCGCTCACCCTGGGCTCCCCCGACCCCATGATCACGTGCACCGAGTACAGCTCCGGGAGCTCGAACCGATCGAAGTGACAGCGGATCGCGTCAAGCAGGCCCATCACGGTGGTGTTCATGCCGCCTCGATTCCGGTGAGCGGGCGGGGGGCGGTGCGATGACCAGCGGTCACGTAAGCGGACAACTCGTCAAGGTCGGTGTCGGTGGTGTGGAACGCGCGGGCGCGGTCGGGTTCGCGGCGGCCGTCGACCTTGGCCCAGGCAACACCGGGGGTGTCCTCACTGATCTCGTGCGCCGCCGCGCCCCGCTCCCGCACCCCATCCCCGAGGACCATGTCGACCTGTTCGGGTTCATCCAGGCGCATGGCGATTTTGATGGGGAACAGGTGCCGGCAGTCGATGACCTGTTTGCGGGGGTCCTGGATCTGCCCGATCACACACACCCCTGGCGCCCGGCCTTGGGAGAGGATGGAGTGCAACGCCGCGTTGGCGCGTTTGCGCAGCCCGGTGTCCGGTTGGTAGGCGATCACGTCAGCCAGCTCGTCAACCATGAGCAGCACGAACGGTTGACCCGAGGTCGGGCTCCATTTCCGGGTGCCCTGCTGGCGTAACGCTTCGGCGCGTTGGCGGGTCAGGGTGGCGACGTGTTCGAGCAGCTCGACGGCCTCGGTGCCGTTGGTGCAGACGAGTGTGTGGAACAGTCGGGGTGCGCGCCCGAGTTCCATGCCGCCCTTGGGATCGATCCCGAACACCTGCACCCGGCCAGCCCGGATCCACGGAGCGAGCGCGCGCAGCACGGCCCACATGACTGAGGATTTGCCGGCGTCACTGACTCCGGCCACGAGGATGTGGCGGCCCAGCAGGCGCAGCACCCACGCCCGGCCGGTCTCGGTCCGCCCGATCACCACCCGCGCCAAATCCACCGCCGCACCGGGGCCAGCCAACACAGGTACCCGGACCGGGTCGGCGAGAGGATCGGTGTGGATCAGATCCAGCCAAATCCACCGAGGCCGATCCACCCGTATCCGGCAGGACCGGGCGCCGAAGGAGTTCGCCAACTCCTGAGCGTGCACGGCGTAAATGGCGGCGCATTGCCCGTGCAACAGCTTCACGGACACTCGGTCGCGCCAGCCATCAGCGCGGACTCGGCTCAGCCGGGGGTAGTGCACCCGGCGTTGGGTGTCGCCGGTGTGTTTGGTCAGCTCGGTGAACAGCATCACCCGCCGCCACGGCCACGCGTAAACCCTCGCGCGGCGCCATTCCGAGCGGACCTGCCGCACCACGACGCGGGAAAACGAATCCCCGTGCCGCCACGCCCATAGCCCGCCCAGCGCGGCCAGCGCGGTGAGCAGTTCGACCGGCGCCCACCACGAGCAGTCGACACCCAACCCGACCACAACAGCGGTGCTGATCAGGAACAGCGGGTAACGCCACACCCGACGCGCCAGGAACACCACCACTGTCGCCACGATGGCCAGCAGGATGAGCGGGGACAGGATGAGCAGAAGCTTGCGGGGCAGCAGCGTCCACCACGGCA
>JBDTAX010000010.1:0-13900 GCA_039924425.1 Pseudonocardiaceae bacterium | reverse complement strand
ACGCCCTCAGCGCCGGCTCTGGCGGTGCGCCCGGAGCGGTGCAGGTACGCCTTGCACTCGGCGGGGGGATCCACATGCACGACCAGGCCGATCTCGTCCACGTGAATGCCGCGGGCGGCGATGTCAGTAGCCACCAGCACCCGCGCGCTGCCCGCGCTGAACGCCGCGAGATTGCGGGCCCGGACGGTCTGCGAGAGGTTCCCGTGCAGCTCCACGGCGGGCAGCCCGGCGATGGTCAACTGCTTGGCGAGCTTCTTCGCGGCGTGTTTTGTGCGGGTGAACAGTAGGCTGCGGCGCTGGCCGGAGGCGAGCTCGCGGACCACTGAAGGCTTGTCCGCGTGCTCCACCGTGAACACGTGATGCTCCATCTTGGATGCCGTCAATACCGCCGGGTCGGCCGAGTGCACCACCGGATCGGACAGGTAGCGGCGCACCACCGCGTCCACGGCATGGTCCAGCGTGGCCGAGAAAAGCAGCCGCTGGGTACCGGCCGGGGTACGGTCCAGCAGCCTGCGTACCGCGGGGAGAAAACCCAGGTCAGCCAGGTGGTCGGCCTCGTCCAGCACAGTCACCTCGACCGCGTCGAGGTGTACGTGGCCCTGGCCGATCAGATCCTCCAAGCGGCCGGGGCAGGCGATGAGGATGTCGATCCCGCCGCGCAGCGCGGAGACCTGCCGGCCCTGGCCGACACCGCCGTACACGGTGGTGATCCGCTGCGCGAACGTGGCGGCCAGCGGGGCGAAGGTGTCGGCGACCTGGTTGGCCAGTTCCCGGGTGGGAACCAGCACCAGCGCGCGCGGGCGACCGGGGCTGCGGCGCGACCCGGAACGGGCCAGCGCGGTGATCGTCGGGATCGCGAAGGCAAGCGTCTTGCCACTACCGGTTCGGCCGCGGCCCAGCACATCACGGCCAGCGAGCGCGTCCGGCAGCGTCGCGGCCTGGATGGGAAATGCGGTGGTGATGCCCTGCCGGGTCAGCACGGTGAGTAGTTCCTCAGGCACTCCAAGCTCGCGGAAACTACCTGGCTGCCCCTGAGGGGAGTGGTTCGACGGCACGCGGGGGTAATCCTCTCCTGGAAAGATGGTGGCCGCTGATGCGTGGCCACCCCGCAGTCCCACGGAGAAGCTCCGGCGCCGCGAAGGCGCTCACAGTCGACCTCGGCCGCACCAGTCATTGGTGTCGGCATCGCTTCCCCATTATGCCTGATGACCGGCGCTGGCGCGCATCAGGGTCGGCGTCAGGTTTGGCGGGAGGTTTTCCCGAGGTTTGCCGGCCCCACGCGATGGGTATCAATCGAGCAGCTTAGCCGATCGATCAGCGAGGACGGTATTGGAGATGACGGACACTCGACGACTTCCGCGCCCGGTCGCTCAGGAGTGGGACTGGCAGCTCAAGGGCTCCTGCCAGGGGCTGAACAGCAGCATCTTCTTCCACCCGGACGGCGAACGCGGCTCAGCGCGATCTCACCGCGCCGGGCTCGCCAAAGCGATCTGCCAGGGCTGCCCGGTTCTGGAGCAGTGCCGCCGCCACGCGCTGACCACCCGGGAACCGTATGGTGTCTGGGGAGGCCTGACTGAGGAGGAACGCCGGGCGCTCTGGACCAGCGACCAGCGTCAGCTGCTGGTGAGCTGAGGACGCGCGCGGCAGGCTAGCCTGCGGCATGGTTCACGTGGTGGTCGTCGGTGCTGGGCTGGGCGGGTTGCGCACGATTGAGTTCCTGCGCGCCGAAGGATTTTCCGGCCGGATCAGCCTGGTCGGCGACGAGCCGCACGAGCCCTACGACCGGCCCCCGCTGTCCAAGCAGATCCTCGCCGGGCAGTGGCCCGAGGAGCGGGCCACCCTGCACCGCGGTGCGCTGGCCGACCTTGATGTCTCGGTGCACCTGGGCGTCGCCGCGGTCGGCGTGGAGCGCGGGAGCGTCGAGCTCGACGACTCCACCCTGCTCCGCTACGACTCGCTGGTCGTGGCGACCGGGGTGCGGCCCCGGCGGCTGCCCGGCCAGCCCGACCACCCAGAGCTGCACACGCTGCGCACGCTGGAGGAGTGCCGCGCGCTGCGGGACTCGATCTCCCGAGCCCGCTCATTGCTGGTGATCGGGGCCGGCTTCATCGGTGCTGAAGTCGCCGCCACCGCCCGCACAGCCGGTCTTGAGGTGACCATGCTGGAGGCGCTGCCAGCGCCTTTTGCCCGGGTTCTCGGCGAGCGGATGGGCCAGCTGTGCGCCCAGTTGCAGACCGACAACGGGGTCACCGTGCGCTGCGGCACTCGGCTCGAGCGCTTCCTGGACAGCGACAGCGGCATCGCCGCGCGGCTGGCCGACGGCAGCACCGTGCGGGCCGACTGCGGCGTGGTCGGTGTGGGCACCGTCCTGGACACCGGGTGGCTCGCCGGGCTCGGGGTACCCACCGAGGGCGGGCTGCGCTGCGACATCACCGGCTTGGTGGAGGGCACCGGCAACGTCTACGCGGTCGGCGACATCGCCGCCTGGCGTCACCCCACGGTCGGCGACCAGCCGCGCATCGAGCACTGGACCTCGGCCATCGAGCAGGCGTCGGTCGTCGCGCAGCGCATCGCCGGGCGACCGGTCGCCCGCCTGGCCGACGCCGTGCCCTACTTCTGGTCCGACCAGTACGGGCTGACGCTACAGCTGATCGGGCGCTGTGAGCTGGCCACCTCCGTCGAAGTGCTGCACGACCCCGGCGTGATCAAGGGCACCGTGGCCGGCTACTTCGCCGACGGCGCGCTCGTCGCCGTGCTGGCTTTCCACGCGCCCCGGCTGCTCAACCGCTACCGCACGCTGGTGGCCGTCGGCGCCAACGAGCGCGAGGTCCGGTCCACCGCGGCCGAGCTCACCGCCCGCTAGCTCCCCACCCGCTTCGGCGGCGAATTCGGCCGCGAGGGCTTCGATGCCGGATTGGGTGCGCAGTGGAACTTCGGTCAGGAAAAGCATGAGTACAAAGGAGATGAGCATCACTCCGGCGGCGACGAGGAACACCCCATCCATCGCGTTGGAGAAGCCGACCAGGAACGGCCGGGCCAGTCGGGGGTCGATGTGCTGCAGGAACGAGGAATCCTGCAGCACGCCGCCGGCGTTGCCGCTGAGCCCGCCGGCCTGGACGGCCTGCAGGACGACCTTGTTGGCGGGGTCGGCGCGCACGGCCGGGTCAGCGAGCGCGGATCGGAATGCCGGCGTGCGGGCGATGGTACCGAACGCATCGGAGATCTTGCTTCCGGCGGTGGAGAACAGGATCGACAGGAACACCGCGACACCCAGGGTGCCGCCCATCTGCCGGAAGAAGGTGGCCGACGCGGTCGCCACCCCCATGTCCCGGGCCGGCACCGCGTTCTGCACCGCCATGACCAGTGTCTGCAGGCAGCCGCCCAGCCCGAAGCCGAACAGCGCCATGTAGACGTCGACCTCCCACAGGGGGGTGCCGACCCCCAGCCGCAGGCCCAGCAACAGCAGCGCGGCGGTCATCAACGCCGTGCCCAGCACGGGGAAGATCTTGTAGCGGCCGGTGCGGGAGATCAGCCGCCCGGACAGCAGCGAACCAACGGTGATACCCCCCATCATAGGCAGCAGCAGCAGGCCAGACTGGGTGGGCGAGGCTCCCTTGACGATCTGCAGGTACTGCGGGAGCAGCAGGAAACCGCCGAACATGCCCATGCCAATGATCAGGCCCGCTGCCGAGGTCACGCTGAACACGCCGTTGCGGAACAGCCGCAGCGGGATCAAGGCATCGTCGCCGATCCTTCGCTCGGCGATGAGGAAGCCGATGAGGCCGGCAGCGGCGATCAGGTAACAGGCGATTGCCCAGATCGAGTCCCAGCCCCAGCTCTGGCCTTGCTCGGCCACCAGGAGAACCGGCACCACCGCGACGGTCAGTGCCACCACACCCGACCAGTCGATGTGGTGCTCACGGCGGGTGTGCGGGATGTTGAGCACCCTGGCCACGACGAACAGCGCGGCCGCCGCGATCGGGACGTTGACCAGGAACACCCAGCGCCACCCGGCGATCCCCAGGATCGCCGGAGCACCGGCGAACGCACCGCCCACCAGCGGGCCGATCACGCTCGCGGTGGCGAACACAGCCAGGATGTAACCCTGGTACCGGGCCCGCTCTCGCGGCGGCACGATGTCACCGATGATCGCGAGCGCCAGCGACATCAGCCCGCCGGCTCCCAGCCCCTGCACGGCGCGGAAGAGGGCCAGCTCGTACATCGACTGGGAGATCGTGCACAACACCGACCCGCCGATGAAGATCGAGATGGCGGCGAGGAAGAACGGCTTGCGCCCGTAGAGGTCGGACAGCTTGCCATACAGCGGGGTAGAGATCGTCGCGGTGATGAGGTAGGCGGTGGTCGCCCAGGCCTGCAGATTCAACCCGTGCAGGTCATCGGCGATGGTGCGGATCGCCGTGGACACGATCGTCTGGTCCAGCGCCGCCAGCATGATCCCCAGCATCAGCCCGCTGAAGATCGTCATGATCTGCCGGTGGGTGAACACCCCGGACGCGGGTCCCGGCTCGCTCCGCTGCTGCGGCACCGCCGCGGTGGTCGTCATGAACAGGGTCCTTCCCGAGTGGCCAGCCAGGTCGGCTCCGTCACGTCGGCCCCGGAGGCTCCATAGCCATCGACGCGTGCCACACCAATTAATTGCAACATACACGTACTTGTAGGCCGCAACCACGCACCCGGCCCGCACCACCGCTGCCCCCGCCGCGCGACACCCCCTGCCCACCCGCCACCAGCAGCGTGTCGCGTCCGATCGCCATACGGTTCCGAATGACGCCCGACAGACACCCGCAACAGCCATGTGGTTCCGAACGGCGAACTCGACTAGCCGGTCGCGCGCGGGCAGGGCAGGCACATCCAGCCGGACGGGTCGACATGCAGGCTGGTGCCCATGAACAGCCGCTGCCCGCAGCGGGCGACGTACACCCCGCTCACCCGAGCCACTCGATCAACGCGTCCCGGACCACCGCCGCGGCGTCCTCGTCGAGGATGAGCACGCACTCCCCGGTGACGTGCGGATCGAAGATGATCTCGTCGCCCTGTTTCTCCAGCACCAGGTTCGCGAAACCCCTCGGCCCCTTGTGCACCGCGCACGTGACGCCGATTGCCCTGCGGTTCGCGCAGGGCGCGCCCGTGTCCCCAGTAGCCCCATCAGCCATGGTTCCGGCCTCCTCTCTCGACTGGGACGGACTCGTGTTCAGTCCGCTCACCGATCGGTCCCGCGAGAGCGTGCTCGGCGCCGCGCGGCGTGCGGGTCTCGGACACCGTCGCGCCGCCCGGCCCGGCGCAGTCGGGGGCGCGGACCGGACCGGGCGACGCTGGGCAGATGGTATTCGCACCTGCTGTATTAGCGACACTAACTTATGCAAGTGAAGATAAGCAACTGCTTGACTCGCCCTCTGTTGAACGGCAGGTTTGCCGAGGTGCACACTGTGGGCTACCACCTGCTCACGGAGGACACGATGGCCGGCTCCAGCCCCACGGTGCGGCGCCGACAGCTCGGCATGGAGCTGCGGCGGCTGCGCGAGCTGGTCGGCAAAACCCAGGAGGACGCCGGCGACTGGCTGGGCATTGACTCCACTGCGGTGTCCCGGATGGAGTCGGGCAAGCGGCGGGTCACCGTGTCGCACCTTCGTTCCTATTTCCAGCTCTACGAGGTGGGCTCACCGCACGCCGACTACCTGCTCACGCTGTGCCGGGAGGGAGCGCAGCGCGGGTGGTTCGTCAGCTACGGTAAGACAGTGCCCCGCTGGTTTCGCGACTACATCGGCATGGAGACCGCGGCGGCCGAGGTGTGGACCTGGGAGCCGTTGTTCGTGCCTGGCCTGCTGCAAGCTCGGGCCTACACCGAAGCGCTCGGCGCTGCCCTCAACCCGACGCGCACGGCCGAGGAAATCCAGCGGCTCGCGCAACTCCGCGCGGACCGCCAGCAGCGGCTGACCGATGATGACCCGCTCACCGTGCGAGCCCTCATCGATGAGGCCGCCCTGCGCCGCGAGGTGGGTGGCCCCGAGGTGATGCACGCCCAGCTGGCACATCTCGCCAAAATCTCCACACTGCCGAACGTCACCGTGCAGGTGACACCGTTCTCGGCGGGTGCGCACCGGGGCATGCGGGGCGCCTTCACCGCGCTGCGATTTCCCCAGGAACCGATGAACACCGTCTACCTGGAGCTGTACGGCGAGGCGCTGTACGTCGAAGCCCCCTCGGAGGTGGCCCGCTACGCCGAGATATTCGAAGAACTCGCGCAAACGGCGCTGAGCAGCGACGACACAGCTAAATTGATCGACAACATGATCGAAAGAAGGGACCGATGATGACCTGGCGCACGAGTAGTTACAGCAGCGACGACGGCAACTGCGTCGAGATGGCCGAGCTCGACGCGCACCACGCTGTGCGGGACTCCAAGAACCCGACCGGCCCGGCCCTGACGTTCACCGCGGCACAGTGGTCCGCATTCACCACCGGGGTAAAGTCCGGCGAGTTCGACTGATCAATTCCAGCACACGACCCGGACGCCACGGAACTGTCCTGACATCCACGCCCGGTGGCTGATCGGGACACACACCGGAGTGTGCTGAACCTCGACAACACGGTCAGCGCCGTGTCCAGTTCCGCTCCCAAGGGTACGGGCGATTCCCCGCCCGGCCCCTGAGCGCGTACGTCTGGTCTGCCACCGCGTCATGCCAAGGTGGGTGCAAGGTGATACCCACAGTGCCGGCTTGAGCCACCCAGGGAATGCGGTTCACTGCTGGGTGGGTGGGCACGCTGCCGCTGCGGCAGCGTGCCCACCACAGCGCCAACCACCGGACAGACCGCCTCAACGGAGTCCGGCCTTGGATGCCGGAATCAGCGGCTCGCCGCGATCTCAGGCTCGTCGCCCCAACGAGGTCCCCCGTGGGGACCGGCATCCGATTTGCACCCGAGTGGTGTTCCGCGGAACACCACTCGGACCTCAACGGGGTCCGGCCCGGTAGGCCAGAATCAGCACCCGAACAGAACCACGGACACCTCAGCGTGGATCTAACCTCAACGGGGTCCGGCCTGGGAAGCCGGAATCAGAGTCCCGGATGCACAAGCTGTGGTCGGCGGCCACCGTGCCTCAATGGGGTCCGGCCTGAGGGCCGGAATCAGACGCTCAGGCTGCCCTACCCCCGCGCTGTCCGACCTTCCGCCTCAATGGGGTCCGGCCCTGGGGGCGGAATCAGAACCACACCGGTTGGCACGTGGAGCAGCGCCACCAACTTGCCTCAATGGGGTCCGGCCTGGGGGCCGGAATCAGGGCGCCATCCCCGGCCACAGGATCACGTCGATCGGGTCGCCTCAATGGGGTCCGGCCTGGTGGGCCGGAATCAGTGCACTGCGGTGACGTCTCCGCCGTCAACTTCGGGGCGCCTCAATGGGGTCCGGCCTGGGGGGCGGAATCAGGCCGCACGCGTCGCGTTCCTCGGCAGCTACCGTGATGGCGCCTCAATGAGGTCCGGCCTGGGGGGCCGGAATCAGTCGGCTGGGCATGCAGCTCGCCCCCGGCCACATGATGCCTCAATGGGGTCCGGCCTGGGGGGCCGGAATCAGCGGGTGGCGCGGCGCTCACCGGCAACCCGATGCGCGGGCCTCAATGGGGTCCGGCCTGGGGGGCCGGAATCAGGGCTCGGGGAAAACTAGACCTGTGAGCAGGCACGATACCGGGTCGTGCGAGAGGTGCCAACAGAGCGGCATGGTGCGGCGCGGGCGGGGTCGTGAGAGGACGGCGAGATGGTCGCTGACCTGCCTGCGAGCGCTCACCGGGTTTCGACGCGGTACCGGACCGCTCGCGCACCGCATCAGACGATCTGAGGGCCGGTTGCCGGCTGGCGCCTCGGGCGCCCAAGGGTGCGTACCGCGGCGGGCGCGTGGAGCGGCCCGAGGTCGATCTGGACGACGCTGTCCTCATGAAGGTTCATCGCCTCCATCACGGCGGACTCCAACTCGGCCAGCTCGGCTACCGTGAGGTCGCACAGGAACACCGAGTACTGCAAACGCTCCCCATGGTCCTCCATCAGGGTGCAGATCCGCCGCAACCGCTTGGGATCGGCGATGTCGTAGGCCATCAGATACCGGCGACGGGCCACGGCGTCACCGCGTGACCATCGGGATGTACTCCGGCACTTCGCCCACTAGAACCGCGGCCAGCAGCCTCGCTTGCACGTCGAGCACCCGCCGGTAGCTGATCCGGTACTCGAAGACGGGGTGACGGATCTCGGTGTCCAGCCGCCGCTCGTAGGCCTTGAGCACGGTCCGGCGGCCGTCCGCGGTCAACGACACCGCGCCGGCCCGCCGGATGAAGTCCGACGCGGTGATCTCACCGTTGTTGAGCAGACCGATCACCACCGAGTCAGCGATCAGCGGCCGGAACTCCTCGGCGAGGTCCAGCGCGAGCGAGGGTCGACCGTAACGCGAGCGGTGGTACACGCCGAGGTACGGGTCGAACCCGACGCCGAGCGTCACCGCGACGAGATCCTTGGTGAGCATCGCGTAGCAGAAGGACAGCAACGCGTTGAGCGGGTCCAGCGGCGGCCGGCGGTTGCGTCCCAGCTGCGAGAACTCCGCGCCAAACGGCTCGGCATCACCCACCAGCATCGACGGTAGCGCCCCGAAGTACATCCGCGCCGCAGTGCCTTCGATGCCCAGCAGGCTCGAGAAGTTGGTCGCCTCGCGAGCCTGCTGGGCGAGTCGCTTGAGCGCGGCCACCGTGGAGGACACGTCACCGCGAGAGTTGCGGCGCAGCAGCGTCCGGCAGTTCATGATCTTTCCCTCGATCATCCGCTGCGCGAGCCCGGCACCACCCTGCGCATGCGCCGCCGTCTGCTGCCGTCGCAGCTCCACATACTTTGACGGCTGCCCCACGGCGAATCCCTGCAACCACCCGCCGCTGCTCAGCCACAACACCGGGATACCCCGCGCGAAGCACTCCCCCAGTGCCTGAGTGCTGATCTGAACCCGCCCGAACACGGCCAGCTGTGCCACATCCAGCAGGCGCCATGAGGCGAGTTTCTCCTTCTTCAGCGTGACCTCGAGCCGCCCGCCGCACACACCGACGAAGGATCCGGGCTCGGTGACGTAGACCGGTCGCTGGTCCGGGTCACGGGGCACCAGCCGGCGCGGTGGCTGCTCGCGACGGGACAGCAGCGCGTTGACTTCATCCGGCAGGCACAGCCCGACCAAGGAGCATCGCGGGCACTTGGGGCTGTCGACCAGTGGCAGCGGCGGGAGTGCCCGGTCGGCCACCGCCCGCGCGTCGGCGACCAGGTCGGTTGCCCAGTTCAACCGTTCCGGGGTCAGCTCCACCCGGACGCGCTGGCGGGTCTCGGCGTACCACAGCTCCGCGTGATCGCACTGGTAGCCGCGCTCGCGCAGCAGCAGCGCCTGCAGGCAGACCTGCGCCTCGTCACTGGGCCACGGCGCTCCGTCGGGCTGCGGCGATCCCTTCCTTGTAGTCCACCGGCACGACACTGCCGCCGTCGCCTTCGATGAGGTCGAGCTTGGCGATCACCCCGAGCCGCTCGGAGCTCAGCGTGACCGACCGTGCCCGGCGCAGCTCGCCGTCCTCGGGCAAGGGAGCCGCGCCGGACTCGACGTCGACCTTGCGGTGCACCTGCTGGCCGAGCCGGGTGTCGTCGTTGTCCGAAAACCGGGCCTCGACCCACTCCAGGTAGAACAACCGCGGGCAGTAAACGTACTCGTTGACCATCCGAGCCGGCAGCAGGTCTAAGTCCATGGCTCAGCGCTCCAGCTCCGGCGCGAACAGCCCGAGCCCGAAATGGCTCAGGTGTCCCGCAAGCTCCGAGTGACCGATGACAGCGATGTCATCACCACTTAACCCAGTTCACGCGGAAAATAGTCACCGTCATAATTTTGTCGGACGCCACGTAGAGGATGATACCGCTCTCTTCGCCACCGCTGAAGGTAGTGGAGTAGCTACCCACTCCCTCGTTGTAGTCACCGGCGGCGTAGGGGTCGCGTTCAAGGTCGTCAATCCTCGCGGCGAAGGCGGCGTGCAACGACCGGGGCATGTAGCGTAGCTGCTCGGCGGCATACGTGACATAGCGAAGCCGATACCGAGCCATCACACTGACACCTATCTGGTCACAAGTCCTCGTCGGCAAGGAGTGACTCGTCACCGGCAGCGACACGGTTTACGTCCGCAGCCACGCCGTCGAGCATTTCGGGGTTCAGGTTCATGACCGCCCGCACCCACCAGGTGCGCCGCACCAACGTGAGCACCGGCTCCAGGTCGAGGGTCTCCGCAGCCCGGGCGAGTGCGCCTCGGTACTCGGCTTCAAACTGCGCCCGCTGGGTTGGATCCAACGCGTCCCGGATCGCCGCTGGGGTCTTCTCCGGACCACGCAAATACGTGGTAACGACGTCGCGAGCATCGCCCACCCCGACGGAACCATGAGGTGAGGACAAGGCCGGAATGGTAACAGACGAGGGTTTAGGGGCATTCATGGCTGCCTCCTTCAGTCAGGTACTGAGCGACGACGCCCACAAGCAGCCGTGGCCAGCGCACCGAGCAGAAGCGGTCCTCAATGGGGAGACCCAGCCGCCCACCATACCGGATGTGCCAGAGCGGCGCCTCAGCGCTCCGGATCCGGCGCGAACAGCCCGAGCCCGAAGTGGCTCAGGTGCCCCAGCGCCAGCGGGCCGTGGATCGGCTCGGCGAGCTCGATCCGCAGGAACTCCGATGGGCGGGTGGCCTGGCCCTGGCGGGCGTCGCGGCGCATCCGGGCCGACGGGCGGTAGCGCCGCCACGACTGCCACTCCTCGTCCAGCGGCGTCACCACGCGCAGCGTCGGCAGGCTGCGGTTGTGCAGCTCGTTGGCGATCTCGGTTCGGAGGTAATCCGGCTGGCTGGCGTGACGCTTGGGATAGCGGGACGGGGTGAACGGCGTCACCGACCGCCACACGGCGGCAGGCGGCTGAGCCATCAGCTCGGGCGCGACCTGGGCGGGCGTGCCGATCCCGGCGACTCGCACGGTGAGCCGCCAGTCCGGGTTGACGTTGCTGTAGAGCCGGTCGACGCTGGTGAGCGCCTTCAGCTCGTCATCGGGCAACCCGTTCGGCACCCAGACCACCAGGCCGCCGACCCTCAGATCGGTAGTGATCAGCGGCAGATAGTGGCCATGCCCGTGACCAGTCATGGCGGTGCCGTCGGCCGTCCGGCCACCGAGCTGGGTCAGGATCCGCTCCTCCGGCAGTCGGTTGAGCTTGCTGAGCGCGGCCTGCCGGAGCAGATCGGTGTAGATCAGCGAGTCGGTCCGCGGCGGCAGGCCGGCCTGGAGCACGCTGAACCGCACCGCCGTGGCTAGTTCGCCGTGCCGGCGGGGCTGGGGGCGAAGCCGGGGAGCCTGGTGGGTGCGCTGGTACGCCAGCAGGTGCGTGCCGGCCGGAAACAGCAGGCCGCCCTTGCGCACGTCGACGGGGCGGGCCAGCAGCGCGTCGAGCTGCAGCGGGAGATCGGGGGCCAGCACCGAGGTCACCGGGGCGTCGTCGTCAATCGAGTCCGCCACGTCCACCGGCACCCATGTCTCGTGCGGCCCAGGCTTCCATTCGATGGGCAGGGATCCTGAGCACAGACTGTCGGCCCGGCCGAAGTACGGGATCGAGCCGGCCAGCCGCTCCAGCGCGACCCGTTGCGGTGTCGCCAGCTCGAAGGGCCACCGCACCCCGAGCTCGGCGTCGCGCTCGAACACCGCGAACGCGTCCAAGGTCCGGTCCACGCTCGGTGAACCGCTGCGGTGAGCCATGTCCGGGAAGTAGTGCCGGGTGTGCGACACGCCGTGCCGGGGGACGTAGAACGTCGGCGGCTCCGCCAACCGTGCCAGCAACCCGTGCACCGTCTCCTCGTCCAGCTCAGGGGCACGGGTGCACCACACCGCGTACAGTGCCCGCAACAACCGCCACGGCGACGGTGGCACCTCCACCGCTCCCTCATTGACATGCCTACCCCACGGGGTGGCGTGATATCGCCCCCACGGAAAGCGCAACACCAGCGTTGTCGCCATCTCAGGCCTTCTTGCCCGACCACTCGACGGTCAGCGGCGTGCCATCTCCGAAGACGTCCCGGCACTGGGGAATCAGCTCGGCGATCCGTGAAGTCAACTCCTCGAGTTCCGGGAGCCGCGAACTCACCTCGCCGAGGATCTCCAGATCGCATGCGGTGCGCAACCGCATGCCACCAGCGAGGAAACGGCGGATCTCCCACAACGCCAGAACCTGCAACAGCTCCGTCGCCGGCTGCGGTAACCCGTACGAGCGTAGCAACTCGGCGTCGACGACGAACGACACACGGATCGTCTTCGCGGTCCACTCAGTGCGGTGGAATGGTACGGAACCATATCCCTCGGCGGTTCCGCCGCCTTCCTCGCCGAGCTGGTGGCGCACCCGATCGGACTTGCGGCCGCCACTGACCGCCCGCCGCACATCGTGTGCCTCGATGACCGCCGAGATCGCGCGCTCGAACTTGGGCTGACCCCACCACTCCTTCTGGCTGAAGAAGACCCCGTGCAGCAGGCAAAACGGGTCCAGTTCGGCGACGGCTCGGGCCATGTGCCGGCGGTTGAGTGGAGTGTCTTTGGCTAAGCCGAGACGGTCACGAATCTCGTCGAACATCAGCTTGCCGCCGCGCGTCGCGCGATGCACGAACGGCGAGGCGAGCCGGTGTGCCTCCAACCGGCTGGATGTCAGGAACTCACTGGTTCCGGCCCGGACGACCCGCACATGAGGCAGACCGGTGACCTCGGCGACTGGCTCGTCACTGGCGGCGTCCCACGCTGTCGCCTCAAGCCGATTCGCCATCGACTGCACCGACTCCACCAGCAACGAGGGCACCTCTTGACCGTTGTCGAAACGAGTGAAAATCGCGGGGCCAACGTCGGGGAAGCCAGTCGGTTGGAAGGTGCTGCCGAGCAACGGGACGAGGTCGACATCGAAACTCAGGCGGGCAGTCACGCGGGGGTCTCCTGGTTCTGTTCGCTGGTGGGTTGAGGAACGACGGCGACGCGGTGCAACGCTGTGAGACGGTCGCCGTCGGGAACTCTCAGTAGCAGGACGGCAGCGAGCCGGGCACCGTCATGCGGCGTGACACCCGGGGTGATCACGTGCCGCAGTCCCGCGATCCGCAGCCGTCGGGCGGCATCGGCGAGTACTTCCGTGGTACGGCCGGCCATGAGCAGCGCGGGCCATTCAGTGCCGGGACGCAGTAGTGCCTTGTCCGGCAGTCTGATCGGGCCGGTTCCGGTGAACGGTAGCAACAGATCCAGCGCGGGATCGGGTTGCCGCGGCGCACCGCGGAGGATGGCGTCGGGCGCATCGCGCCAGTCGATGGTGAGCAGCCCAGCAAGCAAGTCGGCGAGGCGACCGTTGTTGAGCTCACCCGCGATGAACCGCGTCACGTCGGCGGCAACGACCTGCACGCCACGCTGGTAGCCGATCCGCACACCTTTCACGGCGGGTTCGAGCTCCCTCTCCACCTCGCCCACCGCCCCGGGAAACCCGCGCCTGCGGGCCGCCTCGGCGAGCGCCACACCCAGCCCGCCGCCAAGCGGCGCGAGTGTCGGGCGATGGGTCCATCCCAGCGGCGGGCCGACGGTGACCGGCGACAGCAGCCCGCGCAGCGGGAGATTCGCCTTCGCGTCGCGGGCCGTGGCAAAGGCGAGCGCGACCCGCAGTTCGACGTCATCCGCTGCCGCCGCGCACAGCTCATCGAGCAGGGCAAGAGGGTCGCTCATCAGCAGAGGACGGACGAGCCCCCGCGCCGCCGCAGAACGGGCCACTGCTTCGTGGCAACGCCCGACGGCCGAGATGACCGCGACCAACAGGTCGGGTGCGCCAGAGCGGGCATGGT
>JBDTAX010000009.1:0-21291 GCA_039924425.1 Pseudonocardiaceae bacterium | reverse complement strand
AGCTCTGCGAGGTGGTTCTCCAGTTGGGACAGCCGGGCGTCACGCTGCGGACCGGGTAGCTGCGCGGCGTCGACGGCGGCGCGCACCGCGTCCGAGGCGGCCCGCAGCCGCTGGTCGTTGACCTCGGTGAAATGGTCACGCAGGGTCCGGTGCACCGCACGTAGTTGCGCCCGCAGCTGCTCACCCACCCGGAAGTTCACGCCGTCCATCAGCTTCGACACCGCGATCTTGGCCTCAGCCTTGCCACGTTCCTTGCCGTTTTTGCGGTCTTCCCAGAAGGTGAACAGCCCCAGTAGCCCGCCGGCCGTGACGGACCACACGCTGATCAGCGACAGCCCGGCGAGGCTGGTCAGCACCCCGACCATCAGGACGCCGCCGTAGGACCCCCGCAGGCTGTTGACCAACCGCGCGAACGCCCCGCCGCCCTCCGGGCGGGCCATCGGCTTGACCTGGCGCAGCGCATCGTCAGGGTCGTCCAACCGGAGGTCGGGCAGCACCACGCCGGTGGGTGAACCGTCCTGGTTTCCGGCCAGTTTTGTGGCGACGTGCTGGGCCAGTCGCCGGGAGCGATCCGTAGCCAGTTGGAAGTTGGCGCGCACGCCCTCATCGACCTTGCCGCGCACCGCCTGGTCGAAACGCGTCCAGTCCCGCGTTGGATCCGCCTGGGTGATGTCCTGCTCGGCACCTTCCATCACCTCGCGCAGCTGATGTCGCAGGTCGAAATCCACCTGCGACATCAGCTCGGTCACGCCATCGCCGAGCGCGAGCTGCCAGCTCGCCGAGAGCTGCTGGCACCGGTCCAGCTGGGCGATGGCCCGCTGTTGGCGCTCCCGCGGCGAGTCCCCGGAGCCGCGCAGCGCATCCAGCTCGCCGTGCCAGAGCGTGCTCAGCTGATCGGTGACGGCCCGCACCTCGCCGAGCACCAAGTCGCGCAGCGCCCGGTCCACCCTGGTCCCGATCCGGTCGCGCAGAAACTCCAGCAGCTGCGGCACCCCGGAGGCGACCATGAGCGACTCGTCACCGAGCTGGTGGCCGTCCTCGCACAGCGCCGAGGACACCGGTAACAGCGGGATGGTCGGCGAGTCCAGGCCGGCCGCCTGCAGCCGCCACCGGTTGGCCCGCTGAACGTCGTTCCACTGGGAATAGAAATCGATCTTGGTGAGCACGCCGACCAGCGCGGTGCCCTGTTCCCGGACTCGGGCCAGCGCGTCCAGCTCCGCCGGGCCGTACTCGTGACCGGCCTCACAGACAACCAACACCACGTCCGCCGACCCCGGGCTGCCGGGGACGTCCGCGAAGCTCGCCCCCGGCAGCCGGTCGGCCGCTGCCCGGCCTAGGACGTGGATCAACGAGGTGGCGCCCTGGCCGGGCGCCCCGACTACCACGACCCGCATCCGCCGAGCGGCGACCCGGGAGCGAGCCCTGGCCAGCCGCTCGATCAGGTCGGGCCGACCGGCCGCACCGGCCAGCCGGTCGGCCGCATCGAGCAGATCGATCAGCTCGGCGCTGGTCATCAGCCCGGCGCTGGTCATCAGCCCGGCAGGCTGCATCTTCACCGACACCGCCACGCCCTCCTCGTCCTCGTTACACCATCAATGAGCTGCACCGTCGTTCGCCACATCGGTAGTCAGTGCCCTACCGCCGTGTGGTCGGTGCCGGGGTGCGCGGGGTCATGGCTCGCCGGAGTGGCGGCCGGGGTGGCGTCGTGTGTGGTCAGCCCACTGGACAGACCGTGCGGCGAGGACGAGCTCGGCGCGCCGCTCGAGTTCGAGCTGTGCAGCGTGGTCGGCGCCGTGCTTTGCGTGGTCGGCGTCGCGTGCGGGTTCGATGCCTGCGCGCTCGGCACCGCCGTCGCCGGGCTGTGCGTGCTCGGCGTCGGGGTGTGCGTGCTCGGCGTCGGGGTGTGCGACGGCGGGGGCGTCGTGCCAGTGGGGTTCGAGCTGTGGCCCGGGACGGTGCCCGGCGAGGTGGAGCCGCCGAGGTCGGCCTGGGGCGCGCCCGCGTGCGGCGCGGAACCGGGTGTGCTCAGCCCGGCACCGCTCTGGGTACCGGTGTCGGCCTGCGGGACGCCACCGTGGCCGCTGGTGCCGGCACCGTGCTGGCCACCGCCCAACCCACGGTTTTGCTCACCACCGCTGCTCAAGTCCCCCTGCTGACCGTAGGTGGTGCCGCCGAGGTCGGTCTGCGGCGCAGTGTGGATACCGGTGCCGCTCTGGGTACCGGTATCGGCCTGCGGGACGCCGCTGTGCTGGCCACCGCCCAACCCACGGCCCTGCCCACTGTCGCTGTTAATACCTCCCTGCCAACCGTGGGTGTTAACGCCGTGCATGTTCTGCTGGCTGCCGTTCCCGCCGCCGAACAACCCGCCAGAGCCATGGCCCGAGGCCTGACCGGCCTGGTCACCGCGAGGTGAGCCAGACTCCCCGGCGCTGCCGGACTGGTACGAGGTGTTCACGGCGGCGGCCTGCGCGACGCTGTGACTCAGCGGCTGGGACGCAACGTGCGAGGAGGATCTCGCGTCGAACGGGGTCGCGTTCACCGGCGCCGCCGACGCCGCGACACTGGCGGCATTCGCGACCGGCGCGCTCGCCCCCGATGCCACGTCTGAAACGACCGGAGCGGCGTTGGACAACGACGCCCCAGGCGCGGAGAAGGCCGGTCCGGCAGGCCCAACCGGGTTGACCTGACCACTCTGAAAGCCGCCACCGACCTGACTGTGCCGGCCAGCCAGGTCATCTCGCTGACCGCCGGGACCGCTACGGCCGCTGTCGAACCCACGCCGCACCTCGTGCTGCGCCTGGCTCTGCGGGTCATGCCCGACCTGGTGCCGGGCAGAATGGACGTCGCGGACATCCTGGCCGCCCCGGACGTCGTGCTGAAGAGCGCGATTGTCCTGACGCAGGTCACTGTTCTGGTGCCGCAGGTCATCGACCTCGTGCTGGAGCTGGTGGTTGTCCTGCCGAAGCTCGCGATTGTCGTGCTGGAGGTGACGACCGTCCTGCTGCTGGTCGTGATCGCCCCGCTGGTCACGGTCGTGGTCACCCCGCTGGTCACGGTCGTTGTTCCAGCCGTGCCACTGGTTCTGCTCACCCCAGTGGTAGCTGTTCTCCCAACCGCGCCAGTCGTGGTCGTCGCTGTAGTGGTTGTCGCACCAGCTGCGGTAGTCGTCGTGCTCCCAGTAGGTGGGCTGGTACCAACCGGGGGGTGGAGTCCAACCGGGCAGGGGTTCCCAACCCTGTGGGGCCGCCCAACCGACACCGTCGGCCCAGACCGGACCGGCATAGTCCGCACCGGGGATCCAGCCGTGCCAGTTGTCGTGGTCCTGGAAGTGGTCACAGTCCTGCCAGCCGCGCCAGTCGTGGTCGTCGCTGTAGTGGTTGTCGCACCAGCTGCGGTAGTCGTCGTGCTCCCAGTAGGTGGGCTGGTACCAACCGGGGGGTGGAGCCCAACCGGGCAGGGGTTCCCAACCCTGCGGGGCCGCCCAACCGACACCATCGGCCCAGACCGGACCGGCATAGTCGACTCCGGGCACCCACAGGTGCGCGTCGTGCAACGCGGCGGCGAGGTCGTGCCGGACGTCATCCCGAACATCGGCCGCTAGCCGCTGCCGGCTGATCAAATCTTCAGACATTGCCTGGACTCCTTAGAACTAGCCATCCGGTGGGGTATGTCTCACAGATAGAGACGATCCGCCGGAGGCTCTGGTTGCATGCGGCGACTGGGAGTTCACTGGGAAGGACGGTCAGTGCCACGCCGGGCGGCGGCCAGGGCGGTCCGGGTGTCTCTCGGAGCGCTTGACTTTGACCAAGGGGGAGGCCCGAACGCAGATGTCGCCGGGCATGGTGCTCGGCGGCGAGGAGGATCACCGGCAGCGCCGTGCACTAGCCGTGGCCGGGGTCGTCGTGCTGCCAGGGGTGGCTGTGGCGCCGGAGGTGACGTCCGCGCGGTCGAGGAGCACCTGGTTGCCGGGCGTACTTCTTTACTCACGCCCCGGCTGCTAGGTTGTCCTGATTAGGTAAGGCAAACCTGTTCTGGGGGACTACCGCTGAGGAGGCTTGTGTCACACGTCGCGATGCCGCGAGAGGGGCCGGCGAGCGCGGTCGGACCTCGCTGCGCGCACCCACTGGCCGCGTCGGTGGCGGTGGTGGATCGTGCGGTGACGCTGCTGTCGTTCCGGATGTTGGATGCCGCCCCTTCGGGGCGACCCAGTTCCCAGCGGCAGAGTTCCTCGTGGATCGGGTGTGACCACGCCCTGCGAGATCCCCACTTCTTCGCGCGGTGGCGGGCGAAGGTCGCGCAGCGACTTGCGGAGCAGTATGCCCACGTCGCCGAGAAAACTTACGTTCCTGACAAGACCACCGCCGGTTATGTCCTGCAGTGGTACCTGGTCATCCCGAGCTACCTCGGTGGGTTGCTGTTCCACTCCGCCCGGCGGGTGCCCGCACTCTCGCCGCGACAGCTCAGCTTCCGGCTCGATGCGGCAGAGCTGCGGGAGGTGGCACTGCGCTCGGGCCGGTTCTGGTGCCTGCCAGGGGACCCCGACGCTAGCCATCCGGACGCCATGCCGGTGCCCAATGAGGCGACGCTGGGCGCGGTGCTGCGCCGTCAGGTGATCGCGCACGCCACCCGCTTCCTCGCTGTCTACCACCCGCAGGTTCGCTTCGGGCGCCGCACGCAGTGGGCGGCGGTAACCGACGCATTGGACAGGAGCCTGTTGTTAGCGGGGCGCTCGTTCGGATCACCTCGGTCCGGTGCGGACGATGCGCGGCTGGTGCTCGCCGACGGCGAGGATCCGCTCACCTCGGCATCGACGATCTGCCAGATTACCGATGAGCATGGGCACACACACTGGACCCGCCGACGCGGCTCATGCTGCTTTCTGTACGCGGTGCCCGGGATCGAGCGTCCGTGCACCACCTGCCCACGAGTCAGTGACGCCGAACGGGTCCGCATCGTCGGCACGATCAACCCAGCCTAAGTTCCTCGCGGGCCGTATCGTCAGGTTCTGTGGAACCGCGACGGCGCTCCGAAACCGCCCCATGAAATTGAGCATCTTGTCACCTTCCATGGGCAGCATTACCAGCTGGAAGGCGCGTCGATGCACCCCAAGCCAGCGGGCCGGTTTCCGCTGCTCGTGGGCGGCGGTGGCGAGCGACACATGATCCCGATCGCCGCCCGTTATGCCGACGAGTGGAACGTGTGGGCAACGGTGGCAGGCGTTGCTGGCGCCGCGCGCCGCGGGGCTGCCACGGCAACCTTTCCCGACACAGCTCGCCGGGGATCTGGCACCTCAGGCAATCTCGGCGATGGGACGTAAGGTCTCGATCACCATCCTCGCCGCTTAGTCCTTGAACGCAGGCGTGTACTTCCTGCGCCGTTCTGACATTTACCCCTTTTCATTCCGGAACGGACTTTATAGGGCCTTTTGTCCGAAATCTGGGAGGCACGCCAGGTTGGGGCCAGGCTGGGTGCGGCGGAACCGGGCAGGTCAGTGGCCAGGACTAGGCCGTAGTGCCGCATCCAACCCTGGGCGCCGTCGAACCCAAAATGCCCCTGACTCGTCATGGGAGATGACGGTGCTGTCCCTGCCACAGCTCAGCCACAGTCATCCCACAGATGCAGAACCCTCTCAGGCTACATCATCTAATGCAGCCTAATTTAGCGGGACTACATGAGCGACGGTACGTGGAAAATAACTCCTGGAGATGACGACCGACAGCCGGTCGCACAGAATAATAAATAAGCAGCAAGGGAAGCATCCAGGGAAGGGGATACGAAAATGAGGATCGCCAGCATCTTCGCAAATAAATTCTACCGTGGCGACGACGACGATCACGATGATCGGCGCCACCACGACCACGATCACGACCATGACCGCGACAGGTGGCGTCACCACCACCACGACGACGACAGGTGGCGCCGCTACTAGAACTTTTGGACAGCCCTACGAACGTGTGGGCGATGGTCTCCACTACCGCCAATGGAGTGGAGACCACCGCCGTCAGCGCAGCGTGACAAACTACGAGAATCAGAAACGGTAGTAAAGAAACGGGCTGAAGGTGCCGGTGGTGACCAGGAGCGTAGAATAGAGCAGGCCTGCGGTCAGCGCGCCGGCTCGGAGCGCGGCGGTGGGTCGTGTTCGCACCGATTCGCGGCCGGGGATCCGCTCGGCTGGTAGCAGGAATACCAGGGCGGCCAGCAGCAGGGTCACCAGGCGCTGGTGAGTCAGTGAGGCGTCCACCACGTCGGTCACACCGGCGAAATCGGGAACCACCATGTGCCGCAGGAAGACCAGCGCGGTGCTCACATTCGGTGAGCGGAACAGCACCCAGCCGACCACCACGATCAGCAGGGTCAGCGCCCGGCGCGCCAGCCGACGCCCCGGCTCGGCCGCCGCGACCGCCCACCCGCTGCGACGCTCAACCACCAGTACCGTGCCGTGGTAGAGCCCCCAGAGCAGGAACGTCCAGTTCGCGCCGTGCCACAACCCGACCAGCGCGAACACGATCCACAGGTTGCGGTAGGTGCTCGCCCCACCATGCCGGTTACCGCCGAGCGGAATGTACACATAGTCACGGAACCATCGGGACAGCGACATGTGCCAGCGTCGCCAGAACTCGGTGATGCTCGCCGAGGAGTACGGGCGGGCGAAGTTCTCCGGCAACGTGAACCCGAGCATCCGCCCCAACCCGATGGCCATGTCCGAGTACCCGGAGAAGTCGAAGTACAGCTGCAACGTGTATCCGATCGCGCCGAGCCAGGCGGTCGCGGTGGTCATCTGGTCGGCAGGGGTGGCGAAGCATGCGTCCACCATAGGCGCGAGTGAATCCGCGATCACTACTTTCTTGGTCAGGCCGAGCGCGAATCGGGGGAATCCCGTGGCGATGTCGTCCAACCGGTGGCGGCGCAGTTGCGTGAGTTGATCCGCAATCTCCCGGTAACGCACGATCGGTCCCGCGATCAATTGGGGGAACATCGCGATGTAAGCGACGAACGCTGCCTTGTCCCGCAGCGCCCGTCGTTCGCCGCGGTAGATGTCCACCACGTAGGAGATGTGGTGGAACGTGTAGAAGGAGATCCCGATCGGCAAGGCGAGCGAGACGGTGGGCAGATCGAGACCCGTGAGGGATGCCAACCCGGCGGCCTGCGCGCTGGCGAAACCGGCGTACTTCCAGACCAGGAGCACCGCGACATCGAAGCCGACGACGCCGATCAGCACCCGTCGACGCAGCCTCGGGTCGAGCTCCCAGTCGTCGGGTTCCACCGCCGGGCCCGCCACGTAGTTGACGACCATGCAGCCTAGGAGCAACAACGTCGTCGGACCCGCGCCCACCGCGTAGAAGACCAAGCCAGCGACCGCCACGACGGCGTTGCGCCAGCGCCGGGGTGCGATCAACACGGCGGCGAGCACGGCCGGCATGAAGTACCACAGGAACATCGGGCTGGCGAAGGACATGTCGGCGGCGCAGCCTAGCGGAGCGCCGGGCGGTGTCCACCAGCCCCGGCCCAGTCTTCGCGGTCACCGTCGTGTCACCAGCGCGGAGGCGCGTGAGGCTCTACGATCGGACGTTATGCACTTCATCGCGACTCAAGCCAGCCTCCTCGCCGCCGAGCTCGAGGCTCGGGGTTTCCTCGCGGGTGTCGGGAAGGGCATCCTCATCTTAATCATCATTTTGGTGGCCATCGGAGGGCTGATCGGGTTCTCGGTGGCCCGCAGGTTCGGCGGGCGCCGGTAAGCGCGTGGCCTGATGGCGTGGATGCCTGGTGAGCGGGGAGAGGTCAGATCCTTCAGCCCCGCCCACCGGGCCGCTCGCGAATCGCCAACGAGTACGAAGCGGTTCGTCTCCCACCGCGGATCGGTTCAGCTTGCCAGCCAACAGCCGTCGATGCCGGGCGCTCGACAAGATCAGCAGCGAATCACCTGAACGGACCTGCCTGCCGCACTGACCAGGCGTTGCACATCCTCAGGGTCGCTGGTGAGGATCCGGTCTCCGGGGCGCGCGAGCAGTACCAGCGTGGCGTCGATCGGGTCCTGGGTGCCCGACTGGCCGATCAGCACCCCGGCCGCCCGGCCTGCCGCATGGTCGACGGAGCGGACATCGACGCTCCGGAGCAGGCGCGCCAGCCGCGCTTGGCGCCCCTGGGCGTCACGCCACACCTGAGCTACGATGATCGCGCTGCTGCGGAGCTCCACACCGTGCCGCTGCGCCACCCGTAGCTGAGCGATCAACGCCCGGTCGTCGCGCTCCACCGCCACGAATACGCCCGCGTCGAGAACCAGTGCGCTCACGCCGCCGGATCCGCCGACCGCAGTCCGAGTTTCCGCTCGGCCTGCTCCAGCTCAGCTGGGGTGAAGGCTCCGTGCTCAGACTCCCACTCGGCCAGATACTGTTCGAGGGCCTCGGCGCGGAGCTTGGTGGCCGCCGCCTCAGCCAGCCACGACGACAACCCCTTGCTGGCGCGCCGAGCAGCATCGCGCACAGCGTCACCGAGATCAGCGTCGAGCGAAATGCTCATTTTGTCGACCTTCACGAGCTGAACCTACCACGGTATTTACCTACTGCGGTAGGTATGGCCGAGTGGTGGCGCGTTACCGCCCGGGGGTCGTTGAGGGGGGCGCGGTCGGATGCGGCGTGGCCACGGCGCAGTGATAGCGGGGCGCAGCTAGGTCGAAAGCGGTGACACGTTCGCAGGTGGTGGTGGACCCATCGGATTCCTGGACTGCCCAGCCCGTCGGCGGCTCACCCCGCGAGCCCTGGCGCCCGGTGGCGCCCTGGCATTGGGTGAGTTCAGCCAGGCACGGTGGCGACTTGGCCGGCGCTCCCGGTTCACCTTGAGGTCCACGCAGGCCCTGGGAGTTGGCCGCGATGTAGGCCTGCACCGCCGAGGCGAGCACCTGGGAATCCGGCACGGTCCCCAGGGTGGGGATCGGGACCGTCGCCAAGCCGCGCCGGGTGAGCTCGGTGTTCGCCCGCGCGCCGAGATCGTGGGCGCTCTGCGCGAGCTGCTGGATGCTTTGCGCTTCGCTCTGGAACTGGGCTACGCGCGCGGCATCGTCTTTCGCGTGCTGGGAGAGATCGCTGGCGAGCAACCCGAGTGGGATGCCGACCAGAACGGATGTGACGACCGCGGCCAACACCGCGCCCCGGAAGTAGGCCCGGCCTTCACGCCTGATCTCTCGCCGCGCGACCTGCGGGGCGACCTGGGCCGTGCGCGTAATGGAATCGCGTAGCTGGTCCAGGCCCTGGGTGAGCTCATCCACTGTGTTCATGCGCATCCATCTGCATCATCTCAAGCCGTCCAATACGGGTCTGCAGGTCGCCGATCACGGACTGGATTAACGCCACAGCACCACCGACGTCGTGCTCAATCGCCGAGGACTCCGGCGACTCGAGGGTGGTCCGGCGTGATTTGAACCGCTCGACGAAGATCGGACCAACCACGGCCGTGACCACAACCCCAAGAAACGAAATCCCCCCGAGAAGTATCAACAACCATGGTGGCCCCACGGCCTCCACGGTGCCCCCAGTCTCCACCGCTGCGGCTCCCCCTCGGACGACTCACCCAGCCCCGGCCCCAGCGGGCCCTAGCCTGAGAACGTAGGCACCTTGCCGTTTTTCAACGCCTGGTGGTTCGCTTCCCAGGCGCTCACCACGGTGAGCGGCAGCCGGCCACGCTCGTTGACGTTGTGGCCGTTCTGCTTGGCCCATTCACGGATGGCCCGCAACGTGTCACGGTTGTAGCCACTGCGCGCGACACCACCGTTGTCGGCCTTGCGGCCGGCCGCACGGTCGGCGCCACGAGCGCCCGGGCGCCGGGCGCTGGTCTTGCGAGCGGCCGCGACATAACAGGCCAGGTTGTCACGGAGCTTGGTGGCGTTGTCGTCCGCCAGGTCGATCTCGTATGTGACACCCTCGAGCGCGAACTCGACTGTTGAAATGTCCTCAGCTTCCTCACCGGTGAGGTCGTCGATGAGGGTGACGATGGTCTTCTGGGCCACGGGTGCTGATTCTCCTTGTCCGGAGGGAACACGGCATAGACACAACCGCCGTGTCGTAAACGCTGACCGCGATAAGATACACACTGCGCGGACATCCGCGCTCACGGCATGCCGAAAACGCTGCGAACATGTTTCGCCGCACCGGCGGAGCGGTTCAGCCGGCGCGGCGTAAGCGCGCCACCTCGGCGAGCACAACCCCGGCGGCGACCGACGCGTTGAGCGACTCGACCGGCCCCACCATCGGTATCGACACCGTGGTGTCACAGGTTTCGCGAACCAGCCGGGACAACCCCCGGCCTTCCGCGCCGAGGACAAGCACCAGCGGCCCGGTCGCCAGCAGGAAGCCGTCCAATGGCATGGCACCGCCAGCGTCCAGGCCGACAATCATCACACCGGCCGCGGCGAGATCCTTGAGGGTGCGAACCAGATTGGTGACCCGAGCTACCGGCACGCGCGCGGCCATGCCCGCCGAGGCTCGCCATGCCACCGCGGTCATTCCCGCCGAGCGCCGCTGCGGCACCACGATCCCGTGCGCGCCGAACGCGACGGCGCTGCGGACGACCGCGCCCAGGTTGCGCGGGTCAGTCACCCCGTCAAGAGCGACCAGCAACGGTGACGTCCCGGACTCCCGCGCGGCCACCAGAACGTCCTCGGCAACCGCGTACTCATATGGCGGCACCTGCAGCGCCACGCCCTGGTGCAGGGCGCCCCCGGCCAGCCGATCGAGGTCGGTCTTGGGCACCTCGAGAATGGACAGGCCGGCGTCGGCGGCCAACCGCACGGCCTCGCTGACCCGGTCGTCGAGCTCTACCCCGATGGCGACGTGCAGCGCGGTGGCCGGCACCCCGGCGCGCAGGCATTCCAGCACCGGGTTGCGACCGAGCACGGTCTCCCCCGGCTCGCTGCCACCGCGGCGGGCCGCAGCGGTCGGGCTGCCGGAACGCTGCGCTGGATGACGCTGGGCAGAATGACGCTGGGCTGAGCGACCCTGGGCTGAGCGACCCTGGGCTGAGTGCCCCTGGTTGTCTTGCCGCTGGGTGTCCTGCCGCTGGGCCGGATGGCCGGGGCGCAGCTCGGCGGGCGGCGTGGCGCCGCGTCCGCGCAGCCCCTTGCGCTTCTGCCCGCCGGAGCCGACGACGGCGCCCTTCTTGGTGCCCGGCTTGCGCATCGCGCCCCGGCGCTGGGAATTACCGGCCATGACCCTCAGCTCCCCTTGACCGTCCAGACTGGACCATCGGGGGTGTCCTCGACGGTGATCCCGGCCGCCAGCAACTGATCGCGCACCGCGTCGGCGGTCGCGTAGTCACGACGGTTGCGGGCCTCGGCGCGCTCGGTGAGCAGCCGGTCCACCAAACAGGTTAGCGCCGCCGACCCGGCACCGGATTCCGCCGTCGAGCGCCACTGGTCAGCCAGCGGGTCCAGACCCAGCACGCCGGTCATCGCGCGCACCGAACCGGCCGCGCCCAACGCCGTCTGGTGATCCCCGGCGTCCAGCGCCGCATTGCCTTCGTGCACGGTGTTGTGGATCGCGGCCAGCGCGGCTGGCGTGCCGAGGTCGTCGTCCATCGCCGCGGCGAACTCGGCGCACCAGGCGCCTGGCTCCGGCATCCCGCGCCGATCCCGCACTCGGTGCACGAACGACTCGATCCGCTGATAGGCGGCGACCGCCTCGTCCAGCGCACCATCCGAATACTCGATGGCGGACCGGTAATGCGCGGCAATCAGGTAATAGCGCAGTTCCACGGCACGGACCCGGCGCAGGGTAGCGGGGATGGACAGCGTGTTGCCCAGCGACTTCGACATCTTCTCACCGGAGAGCGTCACCCAGCCGTTGTGCAACCAGTACCGGGCGAACCCATCGCCAGCGGCACGCGACTGGGCTCGTTCATTCTCGTGGTGCGGGAAAACCAGGTCCAGCCCGCCGCCGTGGATGTCGAATTCCGGGCCGAGGTAGGCGGTGGCCATCGCCGAGCATTCCAGGTGCCATCCGGGGCGGCCCGGCCCCCACGGCGTCGGCCAGGCCGGCTCGCCGGGTCTGGCACCCTTCCACAGCGTGAAGTCCCGAGGATCGCGCTTGCCCGACGCGGCGGATTCACCCTGCGCGACCTCCTCGAGCCGCTGGCCGGACAACGCTCCGTAGTCGTCCATGGTGGCCACCGCGAAGTAGACATCGCCGGCCGCGGCGTAAGCGTGCCCCCGGTCGATCAGCCGCGCCATCAGCTCGACCATCTGCGGAACATGGCCGGTCGCCCGCGGCAGTGCCGACGGCGGCAGACAGCCCAACACCGTGTAGGCGTCCTCGAACGCCCGTTCGTGGATGTACGCCCACTCCCACCAGCGCCGGCCCGCTTCGGCGGACTTGGCGAGGATCTTGTCGTCGATGTCGGTGACGTTGCGCACGAGCAGCACGTCGTGGCCGGTGGCCAGCAACCAGCGACGCAGCACGTCGTAGTTCAGCGCCGAGCGCACATGCCCGATGTGCGGCACGCCCTGCACGGTGGCCCCACACACGTAGATCGACGCCATGCGGGGTCGCAGCGGGACGAACTCCCGCAGGCTGCGCGTCGCGGTGTCATACAGGTGCAGGCTCACGACGTGATCATAGAGTGTGACCCGTCGATCCCCACGATCACTACCCGGTCACCGCCGTTGCGCTTCGGCGGTTCCTCCGTCGAGCCGGATCCTCAGCTCCATACGCAATGCGGTCTGCGCCGTGCTCGGCAGGCCGGTGCCCGTACCGCCTATGCCGGTCGGACTAGCAGCGCCTGACCAGCGGCGGACGTGCCGGTCAGTAGGGCCTGCTCTACGGCGGGTTTCAGACCGGCCCGTAAGCCTAGGGCAATGATCTCCTCCGTGCAGATACCCTTCTGGAAAGTGCCCTTGGCTTCACTCGACCAGTAGCCGTCCTGGTGCGAAGGCCATTTCGCTGAGGCAGCTCTTGGGTCGATGTCGGCGGGTGATCGGGTAACGACATACAGACAACCACCGGGACGCACGAACCGTGCGGCGTGCCGCAGGGCTTGGATGCGTTGCCAGGGATCGGGCAGGACGTTGAGCACGAATATATTGGCGACCAAGTCATACTGACGATCGTGCTTGGCGGTCCAGCCGAAGCCTGGGTGAGGGTCCCAACCATCCGCATCCAAGCCAGCAGCCCGGTAATGGTCGACATCGCTGCCGCGCCCGCAACCGTGGTCCAGAACACTAGTGATACCAAGACGAGGAGCGAGGATATCGACGACGGTAAGGGCGAACGGCGACGGACGAACGCGGCTCATCGCGGTCTTATGCGGTTGGCACTTGGCGCGAGCGGACAGGGCGCGACCAGTAGGCTCGGGCAGCAAGGCGAACAGGGCGTCCCGATCAGCGACGGTGTCGAGTGTAACGGGGACGTCCATGAGGGTGCCGGAATGGTCGGTGAATGCCTGCTCGCCAGCACGGGTGGAATGATCGTATCGGACGTTGACCATGGGAAGCAGGTGACCGGGAACCAGAGTAAGGTCGCAGCGAAACCGGGTGCACAGACTTGACTGTTGACGCTCAATGGTGAACTGAGGAGCCTCGGTGGCGGTGGCGTCGACTAAACCGCTAGCAACCAGCAACTCGGTGAACGGTTTGCGATCTATGGAACCGTTAAAGTTGCTGGGCCGTCCGTTGTTGAGGCCGTCAATCGGGCGAGGGGCAAGGTTGAAGTCTCCGCAGGCGAGTGCAGGCCGCCCGTTTTCGACGGCGATGATCTCCTGGAATCGGCGAAGCTGGTGGTGACGAGAGTTAGCTGAGCGGCAGTCGAGGTAAGTATTATACACTACCAGCCAGGCTAGTTCCAGGCGCTGGACGAAACTTTCCGGCCGGGAAACTGGTAGGAGGGTGAAGCGCTCGGCGCTCCAGCAGAACAGGTCCCCATCTCCGCCGACCGGCCTGTAGCCGGTCAGGCTGACCGCAGTACGGTTCACTGGCTTCCACGGCTCCTGGGCGACCAACACATCCACGTGGTGATGATTTAGCCACGCCGTGAGCTTTGCTCGCGCAGTGGGGTTGCCAAGGCGCTTATTTAGGTTTATTGAGGCCAAGCGCACAAAACTCTCCTCATCAACTACTCCTCATCAACTACAGAGTAAGGGCTGTTCCCGATTGGATTTCCTCGGCGAATGCGTTCCACAACAAGTTGAGCGGATGTGCCGGCGCGTATTGCTCCCGCTCACCCTTGCGGGCGAACACGCCGGTGACCAGGTCATGAATCGGATCGAAGTTTTCGGCGAATGCGACAAGCCGGAAGTCAGGCCCGCCAGGGAGTCGCCCCTCAATGGCCGCCCGCCCTATACTTTGAGAAACAATCATGCATCCGAATACCATTCCGGAGCGCAATAGCGCCAGACCATAGTAGATGTCGTCGATAGTAGTCACGATAGTCAGTTTGTTGCGGAATTCGCTACCGTACCAGCGTGAAAGAAAGTCCACAATCACACCGCCGGACGGGATCACGATTGGGACCGACGGCAGCTTTTCTCGCCCGACCGAATTTACCGCCAGCTCTCGCCGGGACAAGTTCGTCAAGAGCGCAAGCCCTTCACGATGCCATTCAAGGAACTCGTACCGAGCGGGCACTTCGAGAATTCCTGGCGCCGAGGCGAACCCGCCGCACATCAGGTCGACCTCCTTGGTGTCCAGCCGAGTGAAGGTGTCCTTGGTGCGTACGTGCACTATTTTAAGTTCGATCTCACGGGACTGGAGTTCATCACTAACACGCCGCCATACCCGACTTAAGAAGTCCAGGGTGAACTCGGTAGTTCCCACCGAAATCGTCTGCCCCAGACGGCGTCGGGCGCCGTTTACCGATGCTTGCCATTCAGCCAGGGTGGTGCGTGCCAATTCGACGAACTGCCATCCGGACGGCGTGAACAGGAATCGCTTGCCACGCCCCTGTTTGATTACCAACTGCTCTCCACACATGTGTTGGAAGCTGCGGTTGAGCGTGTCCAGCTGTTTTTGCACACTCGACTGCTCTCGGCCTAACACCCGGGCCGCGCTCAGAGCCGAACCGGTCTCAGCCACCAGCACCAGGGTACGTAGCTGATCGAATGTGGTCTCCAGCAGTCCCGACCCGACCGTCGCGACCCCGCCAAAGCGCGGTGTGCTCGTCAACCGACTGTCCTTTTCCAACTCCTCACCTCCTTTTTCCGGTGACACACTATTCGATCAAACATTTGAAGTGAACCAGGCCACAGTTCCAGTTGGTGCCACCTCTAGATGTTCGATAGTACATCTAGACATCCTAAAGTTGATCAGGGAACATTTGACCATGAGCTCACCAACCTGTGCGGACGGAGGCGGTACGGATGTGGGCAGCAGGCGAGGCCACCAAGCTGATCGGCTCACGGCGACGTCGGCTGGCCGCAACGGTCGATCACGTGCCGGCTACGACTGCTGGGAGGTTCGGTCCTGAACAGCATCTGCACGACGTCCGACGCCGATGCGGCCACGCGGCGGGTGTTGGTCCACGCCGGGGAGGCTACGGTGCCCATGATGATGATGATGATCCGTTCCTGCGGCAGTGTGAAGAGCGGCGCATACTACATGTGGCGGTAGCAGCCTCCCGGTCTGCCAGACCAGATCACATGCCGTTGACCTGACGACCGCTGGCGAGCGATCATTCCACTCGAATCCGCAAGCCGGCTCACTAACCAACACATAAACCTAAGATGTACCGAACAATCGAAATGTGTAGAACAATCGAAAAACATTGGAGGCAAGGGAGATGTTTTTAGATGAACTGGCGGTGAGGTCGCTCATCGAGGAAGGCAGGTTAGATTGGAGTGGAGAGCTTCGACATGATTCCCTCCTGTTGACCCTCGGCAACCGGTTGCAGCCAATGGCGCACCGCCCGCCAATTTCGGTGGACCTGACGGACCAGGACCAGATCGACGCGATGTACGGCGAGACCCTGGTCGGATGGAATTCCTTCACCCTGCGACGCGGGGAGCTGGCACTTTTCCACACGGATCACCCGATGGCGCTCCCGCCTAGCGTGGGTGGTTTCATCGGTGGGTTGAGCCACATGGCGAGGCTCGGGCTGACGGTGCATCTGGATACGCCCATCGTAGACGCCGGATTCCATGGAGTCCTGACCATCGAGATGTTCAACGCTGGCCCGTCCGAGGTGATCCTCCGGCCAGGCATGCCAGTCGCGAAGGTAATCTTGTACCGCGTCGGTGGCGATGCACCCGCTAAGCCGTACCACCACGTTTTCTACGGAAACGAAGAGCACCTCGGAAGCAAGTACGCGTCAGAATTCTTCTCGACGCCTGTCACGCGGGGGCAAAGTGATTGACTGCGCTTTTTGCGATGAGTTCGCTCGGCCGATCGAGGAGACCCGGATCGTGGCTCGCACGCAGAGCCGGGTGCTTCTTCCAACGATCGGCTGTCTCACCCAGGGCTACCTGCTCTACATGCCACACGAGCACACGCTCGCGTTCGCCGATCTCGACGGCGTGGAGTTACGTGAGTGCGAGCAGGACATCAACTGTCTACGCAGCGTATTGGCCGACCAGTACGGCCCGATAATTGTGGCCGAGCATGGCCCGCGGACGTGTGACCTCGGAGCGGCCTGCTGCGACCACGCCCACATGCATCTCGTCCCGGTGCCGACCCCGGATCAGGTCGTCAAGGAGTACGTCAAGATCGGGGGGTCAACAAAGCCGTACCGAACGCTGGCAGAGTGCCTTACTTCCGTCGATGAGGCCTATGTATATGTCTCGCCAGCGCCTGCGGTGCACTACATCTGGCCGGCGACGGAGTTTCCCCGGCAGTGGGTACGTCGGGTGTGCGCAGAAATTTACGGCAAGGCGTCCCAATGGGACTGGCGCGACCATCCCTTCGACCTGGAGCACCAGCAGACATACGACGAACTGGTTGGAATGTCGCTGCTGCCGTCCCGGATACCATGATGCCTGGTACCTACGATGCACCGCCAATTCTCTCCCTGCTAACTCCGGCGGAGAGCGGAGAAAGAGCACGAGACCCGCGATGGCCAAAATGGTCCACGCAGTGCTTTATGTATTCGCTGGGTCTGGCCGTCCTGGACGCATGCCTGATAACTCCCGACGCCACACTGCGGCTGGCTGACGCCATCGAGGCGTTCACGCGGCTACACGGCAGCACGGCGGTGATGATCCGATCCGACGGGGGAATGGAGACCATGGAGTACCAGCGGGGCGGCCACACCCTGAGCGTGGAACAGGCAGTCGAACACGCACACGATTTACTGTCGCACGGTCGGGCTGTCCTGCTAATGGAACCGACAAACCGGTTCACCAACAGGCTGAGCGCGATGATACGGATCGATCGTGACGCGCCTTGCGGCGAAACCGGGCAGCTGACGATCGAGGTGCTCGGACCCGGATACGACCTCGCGGACCTGGCTAGGAGCGGTGTACAGCCGCACGCGCGGATCCAGGTCCGCAGCATCGACTGGGACCGGCCGGAGGCCCTGTGGCCACATGACGTCTTCGCCACCGTGGTGGATGCGTCCGTGCCGGCCAGGATCGAAGCACGGCTGGACTTCATCGGCACGCACTGTCTGCCCGAGCAGGCGGCGGTCGACAATGTCACCCGCACCGAGCGGGCCCGGAGCTGGCTGTTGGAGCGGGGGTTCGGCGAGCTCTTCGAGCCGTTCGACCTGACGCCTGCGCTGCGGCATCTACCCAACTGGCACCGGGACGCGTTCTCAATCGCGGCTGGCATCCCGCAGGCGGGGTGGACCTGCGTGGCGACTGGCTGGTCCGATCTGGGCGACGGGCGCAATGTCTACTGGGACATCATTGATGGAAGAAACAAATATGGCTGACACGACTGAGGCGCAGGGGCGCAAAGCTCTTTACTTCGACTATCAAGCGACCACCCCGATGGACCCAGGTGTTGTGGCCGCGATGCTGCCGTTCTTCTCGGATCAGTTCGGCAACGCGGGTTCGCGCCACAGTTACGGGGCGGCTGCCGCGTTCCACGTTGCCGCCGCACGGCAACAGGTCGCACAACTGATCGGTGCACTGTCCTCGGACGAGATCGTCTTCACCGCAGGCGCCACCGAGAGCAACGCCTTAACTATTCGGAAGATCTTTGCTGCCGCAGAGCGAAACCACTTCATCACGACAGCGATCGAGCACCCCTCGGTGCTGGGCCCGGCCACCGAACTGGTGCGGGCCGGGCACGAAGTGAGCTACCTCGCGGTCGATTGTCAGGGGCAGGTCGACCCGGTACAGGTCGAGGCCCTGATCCGTCCGGAGACGAGACTCGTGTCCGTCATGCACGCGAACAACGAGGTCGGGACGATCCAGCCACTTGCTGACATCAGCCGTATCACCCGTGCCGCAGGCGTCCTGTTGCACGCCGACCTGACGCAGACCGCCGGTGCTCTCGAGGTAGATGTGCAGGAGCTGGGATTAGACCTCGCTTCCTTCTCCGCACACAAGTTCTACGGACCGAAGGGCATCGGCGCCCTGTATGTACGCAGAGAATGCAGCCTAGGGAAGGGGCTGGGTAGGACCGAGTCGGCGCTGCGTCCCGGGACCCTGAACGTGCCGGGTATTGTCGGCATGGGCACTGCCGCCGAGCTGGCTGTAGAACGGCGATTGGCCGACAGGATCCACACAGTGACCCTGCGGACGCGGTTCGCGGAGGCATTGTTGGCCGCGATGCCGGACGCGTTTGTGAACGGCCACCCGACGGAGCGCATCCCGGGGAACCTGAGCGTCACCTTCCCCGGCGTCGAGGCGGACGAGGTGCTGTGGGCCGACCCGGGCCTCGGCCTGGCGATGGGCTCGGCCTGTACGTCGGGCCGGACGGAACCTTCGCACGTCCTGCTGGCCCTGGGCCTTTCCCGGACGCTCAGCCGCTCGACGCTGCGCATCGGATTCGGCCGGAAAACCGAATGGGAGGACTGCCAGGAGTGTGTGGAGCGTCTGGTGCCTCTGCTGATGAGATCTCGGTCTAGATCCCGCGCCAGCCGGGAAGTGTCGACCGGAAGGTCGAGATAGCGTGTTCATATCGTCCGAAGGGTTGGCGACGTGACCCAGTATTCGGGGCTACTCGGTCTCTCTGGATGGTGCACGAGCCGTCACCCGGTAAGCGGGCGCCTGGATCTGACCGGGCGTTTCACTGCCGGTCCGCTAAGACGTGATGTCGCTGACTGGCTGGCGATGGAGCCGCTGAGTCTGCTGGCGGCCCGATACCATGACGCTTGGGAGCAACTGAGCGAGCTCGCGAACCGACTCGAGCGAGAGCGTCGGGCTCCGGTGGAGTTCGAGTTCAAGCTGACGAAGAACCGTCCCTACCCCACCCGCGTCCGCAACGCGCGGATGCAGCCGCTCGCGTACGTCGCGGCGATACATGATCTCGTGTGCACCGGCGTCATGTCCCCGGGCGAGGCGGTGCTCGCGGTAACCCCGGAGCAGGTACGGGCCTGTCTGACCACGACGGTCGTGCCGACCACCGACGTCCTGCTCGGTGTGGGGCTCGGCGTCTCACCGGGTGCTGGGTCCGGTCGGGTGGTCTTCAACTCGGATGAGGCGGGCCTAGTCGGTGCGAACGGTGGTCGCTGCGTACTCGTGGTCGGCGACTCGCGGCCGGAGGACTTCGGCGCGAGAAAGTATCTCGCGGGTGTAGTCGCGTTGCGCGGCGGTGCGACCTCGCACGCCGCGGTCGTGGCGAAGGGTCTCGGACTGCCGATGATCGCCGGGCTCCGGGACGCCGTGCTGGACTGTGCGTCCGAGGTGCTCCGGATCGGCGGCCGTACGATCTCGCGCCTCGATGTCGTGACAGTCGACGGGAGCCAGGGGCATCTCCACCCGGCCAGCGCCACAGTGACCGACGGCTCGATGACACCAGCCCTCGCGGAGCTCATCGGATGGGCTGACCAGTCTCGGATGATCCAGGTGCACGCGAACGCCGACAGTGGCGAGGATGTCCGGACGGCGAAGGAGCTGGGCGCCTCCGGGGTTGGGCTCTGCCGCCTTGAGCACGTTCTCGCGACTGGAGGGGGAACCGACCTGCTTCGGAAGGCCCTCGTGCACAAGGATCCCCCAGCAAGCACCCGCGCGGTCGAGGAGGTGACCCGGCTCCTCACAACTCTGCTCACCGATATCCTGCTGGCGGCTGACGGCGTACCGGTCACCGTCCGGCTGCTGGACATTCCGCGCCATGAGCTTGTCGACGGTTCGGTCGGCGAGACCGACCCGACGGCCGGAATCGCTGAGGTCAATCCGATGATGGGCACCCGGGGCGTCCGCGACTTTCTGGTCAACGCGGACCTGGGTGTCGCGCAGGTGGCCGCCATCGCGCGGTCCTGCCGAGCGGTCGCGGCGCTGGGTCTGCCCGCGGATGTCCGGATCCTGGTGCCGATGGTCGGCTTCAGCGAGGAGTTCCGGCGTGCGAGGCAGGTCATCGAGCGCGTCTTTGCGCGGGAGGCGCCCGGCGGTCGAGCCTCCCCACCTGCTGTTGGCTGCATGATCGAGGTTCCCCGGATAGCCCTCACCGCGGCCGACCTCGCTGCACACGCCGACTTCCTCTCGATCGGCAGCAACGACTTAACGCAGTTCACGCTGGCTGTGTCACGTGACGACGCCGAAGTCGGCTTCCTCGGCTCATACGTCCGTGATCAGGTGATTGCTGCGGATCCCTTCAAGTGCCTCGATCGCGAGGGCGTCGGGCGCATCCTGCGTATCTGCATCGACGAGGCGCGGGGCAGGCGACCGGATCTCCCGATCGGCCTATGCGGGGAGCACGCCAGCGACCCGGTGTCAGTGGACTACCTCGTGTCCCTGGGATTGGACTACCTGTCGTGTTCGCCGCGACAGGTACCGCTGGCCCGGTTCAGCGCCGGTCGCGCCACGCTGATGCGGTCGACGGTCTCGCCAGACTGAGTGGCCGGTGTGGCCGGCTACGGTCCGCTGGCCTCCTGCTACTCTCCGCCGCCATGACGAGTGTCACGAGCATGCGAGGGAAGCTGGTCCGTGACCGGATTCCAGAGATCATCCAGCGGGCGGGGCTCATCCCCGTCGTCGAAACCGCGTCACCGGAGGACTACGGTCGGTACGTGCGCGCGAAGCTGGAGGAAGAGCTTGAAGAATACCTGAGCTCCGGAGACGTGACCGAGGTGGCGGATCTCGTTGAGGTCTGCTTCGCCGCTGCGGCGCT
The DNA here is from genome assembly GCA_039924425.1 of Pseudonocardiaceae bacterium. Classification (GTDB taxonomy): domain Bacteria; phylum Actinomycetota; class Actinomycetes; order Mycobacteriales; family Pseudonocardiaceae. The sequence continues at coordinate 104 of JBDTAX010000009.1, read as the reverse complement.
GCACGGTGTCGGTCAGGATGAGTTGCTGGCAATCGCCCGGGACAAACGACAACAGCGCGGCGGCTTCGAAGATCGGCTCGTGTGGATGGGGAACCTGCCGGGGG
>JBDTAX010000008.1:0-6330 GCA_039924425.1 Pseudonocardiaceae bacterium | reverse complement strand
CCCAGTCGCTGCGTCGCCGGGTCGCCCTGCTGGCGGGCCTTCCCGCCAGCGTGCTCACAGAAGTGGCTACCGCGTTGGAGCTCACGCCCGGCGCGCGCACGACGGTGCGGACCCTCAAGCGGTTGGGCTTCCGCTGCGGAGCTGTCTCGGGCGGTTTCACCCAGGTCGTGCGACCAATAGCTGATGATCTCGGGCTGGATTTCTGCACCGCCAACGAGCTGGAGATTCACCAGGGGAAGCTCACCGGCCAGGTCATCGGCCCAGTGGTGGACCGGCCCGGCAAGGCCGACGCGCTGCGCCGGGCGGCGGAGCACTTCGGGATCCCGCTGGCCCAGTGTGTCGCGGTCGGGGACGGCGCGAATGACATCGACATGCTCACCACCGCCGGCTTGGGCGTGGCGTTCAACGCCAAACCCGCGCTGCGCGAAGTCGCGGACACCACGATCACCCAGCCGTTCCTCGACGTCGTGCTGTTCGTGCTGGGCGTGACCCGAGACGAAGTAGAAGCCGCCGACGCCGCCGATGGAGTCCTCCGCCGAGTGCCCTTGTGAGTGGGATAACCCGACATGGAGACATAACGGGGCTGTAGGAGTCTTCTGGACCCCGATATGTCTCCATGTCGGGGAAGGGTGGTCAGGGTGAACTTACGAGGCGTGCCAGCGCGGCCTGCGCCACGGCTAGGTCGGTGGTGGGCCAGAATGGGGGTAGTGAAGCGCGCAGGAAGGCGCCGTAGCGGGCCGTGGCCAGCCGGGAGTCCAGGATCGCCACCACGCCGCGGTCCTCGGTCGAGCGCAACAGCCGGCCGGTGCCCTGGGCGAGCAGCAGTGCGGCGTGGGTCGCCGCCACCGTGAGGAACCCGTTGCCGCCGCGCGCGGCCACTGCGCGTTGCCGCGCCGAGCTCAGCGGGTCGTCCGGGCGGGGAAACGGGATCCGGTCGACCACTACCAGAGACAGCGACCGGCCCGGCACGTCGACGCCCTGCCACAGCGACAGGGTGCCGAACAGGCAGGTCGGTTCGTCCTGCGCGAACCGCGTCACCAGCAGGCCGGTCGCGTCGTCGCCCTGGCACAGGATGGGGAGCTCCAGCCGGGCCCGCAGCGCCTCGGCGGCCTGTTTCGCGGCCCGCATTGAGGAGAACAGCCCGAGCGTGCGACCGCCCGCCGCGGTGACCAGCGTGGCGAGCTCGTCGAGATGGGCGGGCGACAGCCCGTCGCGGCCGGGTGGGGGCAGGTGCGCTGCGGTGTAGAGGATCCCGGCGCGGCGGTGCTCGAACGGGGAGCCCGCATCGACACCGGCCCAGGCCGGGCCGTTGTCATCGTCGGCCGGCGGTGGCCGCTGGGTGGCTGTTCCGTAAGCGGGCGCCGGTGTCGGGCGCTGCGCAGGCAGTCCCCACTGCGAGGCGAGCGCGTCGAACGTCCCGCCCAGAGTGAGAGTGGCCGAGGTGAGCACCACCGTTCGCTTCGCGAACAACCGCTCGCGCAGCAACCCAGCGACCCGCAGCGGCGCCACCCGCAGCACCCGTCCGCGTACGGTTTCCTCCGCCAGCCAGACCACGTCACGGCGGTCGGCCTCGTCCTCGGGGAAGGCGGACAGCACCCGGGCGGCGGCCGAGTGCACCTGCTCCAGCGCGGTCAGCGCTAGCCGGCGCTGGGCGGCGGCGTCGAGGTCCTCCCGGCGCTCAGTACCCAGGGCGGTGACGGCGCGGTGCGCGGTGTCGCGCACCGCGGTGAGCCCACCGGCCACCCCGGTGCTCAGGCTGTCCCAGCGCTGCACGTCGGCGTCGCCGAGCAGCAGCGCCAGCCCGTCACCCGCGGCGGCCAGCTCGTCGGCGATCCGCTCGTCGATCAGCCGGCCGCAACGGCGGGACGCGGTCTCAACCATCGATGCGGTGAGCTCCTCGGTGGCCGCGCTGGTGACCCGGTCGACCAGATCGTGCGCCTCATCGATCACCACCACGGCGTGCTCGGGCAGTATCTGGTGATCGCCCATCGCGTCGATCGCGAGCAGCGCATGGTTGGTGACCACCACCTCGGCCCGGCCGGCTCGCGCTCGGGCTTGCTCGGCGAAGCAATCCATGCCGACGGGGCAGCGGGACAGGCCCAGGCACTCCCGGGCGCTGACCGACACCTGCCGCCAGGCTTGGTCGGTCACCCCGGGCACCAGCTCGTCCCGGTCCCCGGTAGTGGTCTCGGTGGACCATTCGTGCAACCGGGCGATTTGGCGGCCCAGCCTCGAGGTCGGGGAGGTGGCTGACGCGGCCTCGAACAGATCTTCGCCTTCGTCGGGCGGCCCGGTGTGCAGCCGGTGCAGGCACAGGTAGTTGCGCCGCCCCTTGAGGATCGCGAAGCTCGGGGCGCTGCCCAGCAGTGGCTCCAGCGCACCGGCCAGCCGAGGCAGGTCACGGTCCACGAGTTGGCGCTGCAGCGCGATGGTCGCGGTGGAGACCACCACGGTGGTGTCCGCGGCGACGGCGTGCCGGATCGCCGGGACCAGGTAGGCCAGCGACTTGCCGGTGCCGGTGCCGGCCTGCACCGCGAGGTGCTCGCCGGTGCGGATCGCCCGATCCACCGCTTGCGCCATCAGAACCTGCCCAGCCCGCTCGCGACCCCCCAAGGCATGCACCGCCGCCGCGAGCAACACCCCAACCTCAGCCACAACACTCTTCGCAACCGCAGGCACGGCCGCTCACGCTAGCGCACCGCGTCCGCCGATATGGAGCCATGTCGGGGCTATGCCGGGCTGCTGACCCCGACATGGCTCCATGTCGGGGTCAGCGCTGTGGTGAGAGCATTGGAGTTATGAGTACAACCGTCGAACTGGAACAGACCCAGGTCGACCCGGCGGTGAACGAGGCCGCAACCATGGACCGGCCTTGGCTGACGATCGTCTGGAACGACCCGGTGAATCTGATGTCCTACGTGACCTACGTCTTCCAGAAGCTCTTCGGCTTCAGCCGCGACGAAGCCACCAAGCTGATGCTTGATGTGCATCACAAGGGCCGGGCGGTGGTGACCAGGGGCTCCCGGGACAAGGTGGAGATCGACGTCGCGAAGTGCCACGGCGCCGGACTCTGGGCGACCATGCAGCGGGACACGTGAACGGCTGGCGGCGTCACGGCGGACTGGTGGTCACCACGCTGTCCGAGCGGGAGGCCGGGCTGCTGCGCGGGCTGGTCGGCCAGCTCCGCGACATGCTCGCGGCGCGGGTCGCGGCGACTCCGGTCGATGAGCTGGTCGAGCTCACCGGCATCACCGCTGGCCCCACCACCGCTCCCGCCGACCAGGTGCTGGCCCGGTTGCTACCCGATTTCCACCGCGAGGACGCCACGCTGTCCGGCGGCCTGCGGGCGCTTCATGAGCCCGAGCTGGTGGCCACCAAAGATGGCACTGCCGAGGTGATCATGGACACCTGCCCGGCGCGGGGCGGGCGGGTGCGGCTGTCTGACGAGCAGGCACAGGCATGGCTTTGCGCGCTCAACGATGTCCGCTTGGCGCTGGGCACCATGCTCGAGGTCACCGAGGACATGCCCGACGAGCTTCCCCCCGAGGACCCCCGCGCCACACACCTGGTGGTGTACCACTGGTTGACCTGGGTGCAGGAGTCCCTCATCCAGGCATTGCCCGGCCCATAAGATGCCGGCCCGTAGGATGGCAGTGTGCTGACGATCCGCCGCGAGCTCGTCGAGGCGATGATCGCGCACGCCCGGCGGGATCATCCCGACGAGGCGTGTGGTGTCCTCGCTGGGCCGGTGGGTTCTGACCGGCCAGAACGATTCATCGAGATGGCCAACGCCGAGCGCTCACCGACCTTTTACCGGTTCGACGCTGCTGAGCAGCTGCGGGTGTGGCGGGCGATGGACGCTGCGGACGAGGAGCCGGTGGTGATCTACCACTCGCACACGATGACCGAGGCCTACCCCTCGCGCACCGACATCTCCTACGCCTCGCAGCCCGACGCTCATTACGTGCTGATCTCCACCCGCGATCCCGACACGCACGAGCTGCGCTCCTACCGCATCATCGATGGCGCGGTCATCAAGGAGCCGGTCGAGGTCGTCGAGTCGTACATGTTCTCCCACACCGGTGCCGACGATGTCCCTGACGCGCCGTGACGGGTACGGGTACTGGTGAGCTGATCGCACTCAGAGGAGGATCCGAGCATGGCTGTCAACGTTTCCGTTCCCACCATCCTGCGCACCCACACCGAGGGTGAGAAGTCCGTCGAGGCGTCAGGCGACACGCTTGAGGAAGTGATCGAGGATCTGGAGACCCGGCACTCGGGGATCAAGGGCAAGCTGGTGAAGGACGGATCCCTGCACCGTTTCATCAACGTCTACGTCAACGACGAGGACGTGCGCTTCGCCGGGGGGCTGGCCGCCGCGGTGCGCGACGGTGACAACGTGACGATCCTGCCGGCTGTGGCAGGCGGCTCCGCCACTCACGAGCGCCCCTGAAGGGAGCGCCATGGCCCGCTACGACTCGTTGCTCGACGCCGTAGGTGACACCCCGCTCGTAGGACTGCCCCGTCTCTCCCCGTCAGCCGACGTGCGACTGTGGGCCAAGTTGGAGGATCGCAATCCCACCGGTTCGGTGAAGGACCGCCCAGCACTGGCGATGGTCGAGGAGGCCGAGCGCTCCGGTCGGCTCACCCAGGGCTGCACCATCCTGGAGCCGACCTCGGGCAATACCGGGATCTCGCTGGCGATGGCGGCGAAACTCAAGGGTTACCGGCTGGTCTGCGTGATGCCGGAGAACACCTCGATCGAGCGGCGTCAGCTCCTTGAGGCGTACGGGGCGGAGATCATCTTCTCGCCGGCCGCGGGCGGCTCTAACCAGGCGGTGGCGCGGGCTAAAGAGCTGGCCGCCGCGCACCCCGACTGGGTCATGCTCTACCAGTACGGCAACCCGGCCAACCCCTTGGCGCATTACCGCACCACCGGCCCGGAAATCCTGCGTGATCTGCCCACCGTGACCCATTTCGTCGCTGGGCTCGGCACCACGGGCACGCTGGTCGGGGTGGGCCGCTACCTGCGGGAGCACAAGCCCGATGTGCAGATCATCGCCGCGGAACCGCGCTACGGGGAGCTGGTCTACGGCCTGCGCAACCTCGATGAGGGATTCGTGCCCGAGCTGTACGACCCGGAGGTGCTCACCGCCCGGTTCTCCGTCGGCTCCTTCGACGCGTTGCGCCGTACCCGTGAGCTGCTGGAAATGGAGGGCATCTTCGCGGGCATCTCCACCGGGGGGATCCTGCACGCCGCGCTGGCCGTCGCCGAGAAGGCGGCCGGCACCGGGGAGCCGGCCGACATCGTCATCGTGGTCTGTGACGCCGGTTGGAAGTACCTCTCCACCGGCGCCTACTCCGGAGACCTCACGGAAGCCGCCGCTCGCCTGGACGGGCAGTTGTGGGCATAAGAAGCCCCCGTGAGTGGCGTTGGCGGTTATCGCTCGTATCGCCACTCACGGGTTGTCCACAGTGACGGGTCCGGGCGCGCCGATTGGGGTGTTCGACTCTGGGGTTGGTGGGCTCACCGTCGCGCGCGCGATCGCCGATCAACTACCGCGCGAGCGGTTGCACTACGTCGGCGACACCGCGCATGGCCCCTACGGCCCGTTGCCCATCGCGCAGATCCGCGCGCACGCGCTGGCGGTGGCCGACGAGCTGGTGGACAGCGGGGTGAAGCTGCTGGTAATCGCCTGCAACACGGCGTCGGCGGCCTGCTTGGCCGACGCCAGGGAGCGCTACTGGATCCCCGTGGTGGAGGTGGTGCGCCCGGCGGTGCGCCGCGCCGTCGCCGCCACCCACTCCGGTCGAATCGGGGTGATCGGGACCCAGGCCACCATCCGGTCCCGGGCCTACCACGATGCCTTCGCCGCCGCCCCGCATCTCGAGGTGACCGGGGTGGCGTGCCCGCGGTTCGTGGACTTCGTCGAGCGCGGGATCACCTCGGGGCGCCAGATGCTCGGGCTGGCCCAGTCCTATCTCCAGCCACTGCAGCGGGCCGGTGTGGACACCGTCGTCCTGGCCTGCACGCATTACCCGTTGCTCACCGGGGTGCTGCAGATCGTGATGGGTGACGGGGTGACGCTGGTGTCCAGTGCGGAGGAGACCGCCAAGGACGTGCTGCGGGTGCTCACCGAGACCGAGTTGCTGCGCGCCGAACCCGAGGAACCGAAGCACCTGTTTACCGCCACCGGAGATCCGGTGGCGTTCGCTCGGTTGGCCCGCCGTTTCTTGGGACCCTCGCTGGCGGCACCCATAGTGGCCGGAGGGTGAGATGCGGCTGACAGTGCTCGGTTGCTCCGGCAGCGTCCCCGCGCCGGAGTCTCC
>JBDTAX010000007.1:0-13577 GCA_039924425.1 Pseudonocardiaceae bacterium | reverse complement strand
ATCCGTCATGGGTCTCAGCCGACACCGCACCGGCGCGCTCGGCAAGAGAAACCTCGGTGAACACCACACGACGAACGTTTGTCAACTATTCATGGTTTGTCCCGCTCTCGGAGGCCTACAATCACGGTAACCTCGAAATCGGGAATATGCGCCACGGTCGCCGACACGCTGACACAACCGTATGGTGGCTGACCCTTTCCGTCGTCGCCGGCCTCTTGGTGGCGGCCTTGGCCGTGTTGTTCGTCCAGGCCCCGCCGCAGGCGGCAGGCTGATCGTCAACGCCATCCGCTCCGGCGTCGCGGTCCGCAACGAGAGCGCGACACCATGAGAGGCAGGTATGGTGAGCGGTCCCTGATCAGGCAGCTGTAGCCTCCGCCACCGCGGTGCTCGACCGGCTCACCGACGCTGCTTAGTTCAACACGTTCGGGAGCACTGTGCCCATCTCACGTCCAGCACTCGATGAGGTCTTCCAACTCCCACGCACGTCGCATCGCTGAGCCTTTCTCTCGACCTGTCGACAACGAAGATCGAGAGGAGCGCGAATCACCGCCAGTCATGTGGCTACTGATTGTTGTCACCAAGTCCAAAATCACTACATAGCGAAACTGGCATGTAACTCATGGATACTTTTGGGCTGATGGCACGGATCTAAGCGTTGTGCCCTCGACTCTGGATGACCCGGAGAGCAAAATAGTTTTTTGACTGGCAAGAGAATTGCGATCAGCAACGTTGACAGAGATGGAGCTGACAGGTGGCCGACTGTCCCTTGCTAGACGATTTTTTTAGCTGGGCTTCCCAGCGGCCAGCTGACAACGAGACCCGAGTTTCCTGTAACCTCACCACGACCGTGGGAGCGCAGGGCTCGGTCGGGTATGCCGAAGGCGCGCTCGAATACCGGCCCGGGGGCCAGGTGGAATTGGGGCGCTCCCGCTTCTTCTTTCCGGCATCGTTCGGGTCAACGGCCGAGTTCCCCTATTTTTTAGCGATCGACGGTATAAACTCGACTCTCAGGACCTGTTCGATTTTCCGTTCGACGCCAGAAGACCTGAGCAATTGTAATTGAGCATCTCCGCTCCCTTCATCCTCTCTCCCGCAGGCCAGTATGCGGTGTCCCTTCATTCGTCACATTTTATGTTTACCCCCAACCTTGACCTTCGAGCCGAAATGTGACAGCGAAAACGCTATCTACGGCTTGGCGGCTGACGGGACGATCGTCATCGTTTGCCTGTTCAACCGCAGTAGCGTGCCTAGACCGAAGTGAGCTAAAAGCACTGCCCCGGCCGAGCTCAGGAAATTGGATCCCGCTGCGGGACCTCGGCAAGCTGCTCGGCGTGTCGCACCAGCGCGCAGATCAGCTCACCAATCAGGGCTGATGTCGCTCGCCAGCGAGGGTCGCTCAGGTAGGCGACTGACCGGTGGCGAATCGCCCGGACGCGGACCAATGCCGCGTTTTCGGGGATGGTGTAGAGGATCCGAAAGGACCCGATCCGCAATGACCGCACGCCACGCAGCCGACCGCGCAGGGCACTGCCGGCCTCCGGGTCGGACTCCAGCCCGGTCAGCGCATCGAGCACCGCTTCGTCCAGCGGCGGCGGGAGAACCCGAAGAGCATCGGCGGCCGGCTTGGTGAGGACGACCTCAGCCAATGGCGTGCTTCCTCGCAATCTCGGTGCGCAGCTCGTCCAGGGTCATGTCGTCAACGGGATCGGCATCGAGACCCTCGGCCAATGCGGCCATCACGCCGGGGTCGGCGAGTACATCAGCGGTCTCCTCCAGCGCCGTGTACTCGTCGTGCGGGATGATGACAGCGGTCGGTCGCCCGTGTCTGGTGATCACAATGTGCTCGCGGCGGTCGCTCACCTCGTCCAGCAGCGGTCCGAGAGCTTGTCGCAGATCCTTCGCCGGCACGGTCTTGGTCATAGTTCCATCCTAGCAAATGTATGTTATCACGTACATATTCTGCGATCGGGCTGCCACCTGATGCGCAGGCGCGGTGGTTCGGCAACCTCGAGACGCTGGTCGTCGAGCGGATCTCCGACGACGTGACGGTTGTCCGCAACGCCGACCCGCTCGGTCGATTCCTTCGGTTGGCCGCCGCCGGCACCGCCCAAGCTGCGCAACGCCGCCGAGATCGGACGAGAGATTGGGCTCGGACGCGATCAGTCCGGTACTTACCTGCGGTTGCTCGAGCAGGGCGTCACCGCCCAGCGACTGGCGCCCACCGATCCCGCTGGAGCGGCACGTTTCGGGGCGTTGCTCGAGACCTTCGTGGTCACCGAGGTCGTCAAGCAGCTTGGCTGGTCCTCCACGGTGGCCCGCCCGTTTCACTACCGCACGGCGGACGGCGTCGAGGTCGACCTGGTGCTTGAGGCCGACGACGGCAGGGTGGCCGCGATCGAGATCAAGGCCGGTAGCACGCTGACCACGGCAGCCACCAGAGGCCTGGCGCACCTGCGCGACCGGCTCGGGGACCGCTTCATCGCTGGCTTCGTGCTCAACACCGGAAGCCAGGCCCAACGCGTCGGGGACCGTGTGTCCGTCGCCCTAGTGGACCAACTCTGGCACGCCGAGCAGAACTCAACGAGCCGGCAGAGGGAACGTGGCGGCTCGGAACAGCGATGGACGACGATGGATAACCGTATCGGGGCCGACAGACGGCACCCATGGGAGCACGATGTCCCTGTGCGAGACGAGGTGGACGACACCGATATGACCGCCGCGGAGTTCCGTGCGGCCAGGCACCGTGGCGCGCCCACGCAGGTCGTCAGGTCGCGCGAAGAATTCGACGCCCACTCCCGCCAGGGTGGTGCCACGTTCGAGGTCTACGAGGACCGTACCGGCAAGTTCCGATTCCGACTCAGGTCGAGCACCGGTCAGGTGGTTGCGACCAGCGTGCCTACGGCAAGTCTCCGAGCTCGTCGAAGTAGCAGCCGAACGGAACACCACCGCTGGTGTGGCCCACGACGAACCTCCGCCGTATCGATGGAGTTAGCTAACGGGGCTGCGCCCCAGCCCGACGAGACATGTCGTGGTCGGCTTCCGGTGTACGACGACGCCGACACAGGGCGTCCTGACCTCACCGTGAGTGCGCCAGTCACACCCTCCCGAGCACCACATTTGACTTGATCACACCGACTTCGTCGCGCCTAGCCCGCTAGCCCGGCTCGGGTTCGTTACCGCAGGTCGAGAGCGGCGCGGAGCCGATCAGGGCTCATCGTCCCAGGGTTGTCGTGGTGTGTGGGGAAGGAGTCGAGGAGCCGGATCAGGTCACCGCGCCGGGTAGGGTCCGCAGCGGCCTGGCGGGGTGTGTGCCCGGCGAGAGCGGGGATGGACTCGTCGAGCCACTTCTGCTCGTAGTCGCGGATGAACTGGTCGAGCGCGGCCGCGATGTCGGGATCAGCGGGGTCGAGCCGGTCTGCGGGGTCCAAGTCTGCGGGGTCCAAGTCTGCGGGGTCCAAGCCGGCGGAGTCCTCGTCGGCGGGTGCGGTACGGGCGGCGAGCGCGGCCGCTTCCCGCGTGTCGCGAACCGGCTGGCGTGACTGGGTGACGAGGGTGAGCGTCGGGTCAAGCGGGCGGACAGTGTCGAGCGCGCGGTCGAGGCGGGCTTCGCTGTTGGTGTGGATGGTCAGTTCGGGCCCGTCGAGGCGCAGCATGGCGCGGACACGCTCCATGCCGTGGGTGGTGACGAACTCGAGCCACTGCGCGGCACCAGTGTCGTCGCGCTGGTAGGTCGCATCGAGCGCGGCGGACAACGCGGCCGGCTCGCCGGTGCGCAGGGTGGCCTGGCACACCACCATGGGGTCGCCTTCGGTGTTCTGCAAAACGGGTGGGGCGAAGCGGCGGGTGAGGAAGGTGACCAGGTCGAGGAAATCGGGCTCGGAGTCCAGCAGCGCGATGAGCTTGTCGCGCTCGTGCAGAACGACGGGCTCCATGCCGCCGAAGATCTGTGTCGTGTCACCGGCGGGCACCACGCGAGCGCACACCAGCTGCCCGGCTTTGACCGTCTGGCTGGCCGTCCGCTCCCGGACCTGGTGGACCTCGCCGGTGCGCACGTCGCGCAGCGTGAAGCCCACGCCGCGCTGTACCCGCTCGATCTCATGCACCGACCGATCGATGCGCAGCCACCGCTCGGCCAGCAGCCGCTCGTCCTCGGGCAGCAACTCGCCGCGGGTGGCCACGAAATCGGCGAACGCGCCGCCCTCGAACAGCACCGAGTCGGTGACCAGCGGGTCACCCAGCGCGCCGAGGATGGCATAGGGAGCCTCGGCCTCGGTGAACTGGGACCGCGCTTCCGCAGCCTCGATCATCTCGCGGCACCAGGGGCCGTCGAGCAGGAACATGCCCGCCTTCTGGTACAGCCAGTCCGCGCGCTCGTCCAGCGGGAGCTGCTCGTGGTCGTGGTGGCATTTCTTGTACTTGCGCCCGGACCCGCACCAACACGGCTGGTTGCGGCCCAGGTCAGGCCGCGGCCCGGCCTGGAATCGATCGAGCAACTGGACCAGTGGGTCCTCAGGCGAGGTTCCCGCGCGGCGCAGTAGCGCCAGACCTCGAGCCGCGTCGCCGCGGTCGCTGGCGTATCTGGCGAGGTCAACCAGCGCCAGCGGCCACTGCGGGTCGACCGACTCCGCGGCGTGGTAAGCCGCCTCGGCTCGGGTGAGGTCGGCGAGGGCCTCGTGGGCTTTGCCGCGCAGCCACCACAATGCCGGGCGAGCGTCCCGCGGCGCCTGCGGCTCGAGCGTCTCGGCCAACAGGCCGAGCGCCGCGGCGCCGTCGCTGCCGGTTCCGATGGTCTCGGCCAGCACCGCTTCGGCCACGGCCGGCTCGGCCAGGAACGTCACGATGGCCTTGACCGCGCTTGCGGTGAAGGTGGCCAGCGCGGCCGCGACGCTGTCCCGCTCGGTCAGTTCCTCGGTCAGTTTCTCGGCGACCCGGCCGTGCAGCGTGACGAGTGCCATGGCCGCGAGGGCTTCGTCGTCGCTGAGGTCATGACGCTGGGCGATCACCTCGCGCAGCTGGCCCAACCGCCACTGCCGGAAGTCGAACCCCCGGGCGGCGACGTACCACTCGTCGTCATGCTCCAGCCCGCAGGCACCCAGCGCCACCGCCAGCGGCGGCAGCGGTTCGGTGAACAGCGCCGGGTCATCCGCGCACGCCGTCCACAGTGTGTCCTCCAGCGACAGGGGCTCCTCCGGCTCGGCCGCGAGGGCCGCGTTCAGTCGCTGCCCCAGCCCGGCCACCGCCTCCGGCGTCACCACCGGTTCCGGGACGCGCTCCAGCAACCACTTGTCCCCGGTGAGACCCAGCGCGAGGACATCACCTTCGCCGATGCCTCTCCCCCGCAGGTAACCGGGCGGGAGCAACATGAAGCTGTCATCGCTCACCAACTCCAGCGGGACGCCCCGCTCGGCCAGGATGTCAGCGTCGACCGGCAGGAACACCCCAGCCACCGGCGCACCGTCGGCCAGCAGCTGGTACTCCTCGCGCTCGATCAATATCTCGACCGCCGCCAGGTCCGGGTTCACCTCGAGGATGTCGTGCTCCAGCTCCGGCCCGGTCACCCGGTGCGTGAACACCCGGCCGGCCAGCAGCGCCGGCAACGACGCCCACCGCTCATCGGGCAGCATCGCCACGAGGCCCTCGCCGTCGCCGAGTGCGTCGTCCAGCGCCTCATCGGGGTCGTCACCGAGATCCACACCCCGAATTGCCAACGCGGCGGCAATCTGGTCGTCGGTCAGCGGCCCTTCCTCGGCCAGCACCCCGATGATCACGTCGATGAGCGCCGGACTTGTCGCGGGCAGTGCATCAGTCACGGCACGACACAGTACCGAGGCCCGGCTCGGCGCACTCACCTGAGCCTCGGTACGTGTTCCGCCCGGCCGCTGGCGCCGCGAGGTTCGGCTAACGGAAGCGCAAGAGACCTGTCTAGTGGTAATGTAGAAACCCAGTACCGGGCTGGCTGCCGATGCGCACTCTCTTCACCCGGCTCGCGCAGGCCCCCAAGCATCACCTCGCCGACCGTTCCATGAAACGCGTCACAATGGCTCATGGAACCGCTACCTCTCGGTGGCGGCCTTGGCTCCTGGGCGGAGTCTTCCCGTGGCGGTACCCGTTGCCGCGCGTGGCGGTCTTATGTGGGTTTCCAGCGGGCTGGTTTTTCGTCCTGCCGCAACTCGGCTCGGACGCCTGTGCCGCGAGCGCGGCGAGGTTGCGGGCGGCGTTGAGTGTCCCGGTCGATCCGGGTGCCGCACGAGTCACACACGAACTGCCGCTCGGCGAGGGTGAGCTTGGCTCGCACCGCACCGCACGCCGGACTGTCACTCCGACGACCGCACCCTGTATCTCGGAGACGACGAGACCGGCCGCGCGCTCGAGGTGCTGACAGTTCCCTTCGAGGACGGCGAACTCGTCATCCATGCAATGGATCTCCGCGCGAGATACCGCTCCAGCTACGACGCCGCGAAGGAGGGGGCGACCGAATGACCACAGAGACTGCCGACGACGCCGACTACGACCCCGGCGCCGATGAGCCGCTCCACGACTCCAGGGGCAACCCCATCGACAGCGACTACATCGACAAGGTCAACCAGGAAGCCGAAATCGGCTATGCCCTTGACGATCTCGCACCGTCGCGTGTCGGCCGACCCTCCCTGTCCGGCGGCGGAGACTCCCCGCAGGTCCGATTCCGCCTTCCCGCAGCCACCCGTGCAGAAGCAGCCGCACTTGCCGCTCGCGAGGGAAAGACCCTCTCCCAGCTCGCGCGTGACGCCCTTGAGGCCTACCTGAACGATCACAGATCCGCCTGAACGCACACGTTCGTCGGCCCACACCCGCATTCAGCGGGCTCAGCGGGGCTATCGGCACCCCGTTTACCCCGTTGAGCCCGCTGAATGCGCGGGGCCGGGGGGTTGGAGGACTCCGGCTCGGCGCCAGAGGAGCTTGCTGGGGCCGGCGATGAGGCCTGCTTCGGTGAAGAACGTGACTACTTTGTGGGCGGCGAACTGTTTGGTTTGGTGCCAGTGCGGGTTCGCGGCGGCGGCCGCGACGGCCTCGTTGACGTCCAGCCCGACCGCCGCGTACACCTTCGGGTCGATCAGCCTGGTGGTGGCGAAGTAGACCACCAGGGCAAGGATCAAGCGGCTGTAGGCCCGGCGCAGCGGGCCCAGCCGGGGCCATTGCCGAAGCGTCTCCTCGCGGGCGTAGCGGATGTGGCGGGCTTCTTCGACGACGTGGATCCACGACACCTTCTGGACCATTGGCTGCAGTGACTCGTCGGCCATCTGCTCGCGCTGCACCGTGTCGAGGATCTCCTCGACGTAGATCGCGCCGCTGAAGGTCAGGGTGCCGTTGGAGATCGTCTTGAGCAACCGTCCGAGGTGGTGCACACACCGGCCGGGGCCGTAATCCGAGCCGCCGAACTTCTCCGCCGCGCGGGAGAACATCACCGAATGCCGGCATTCGTCGCCGATCTCGGTCCACGCGTAGCGTGCGTGCGCGCTGCCCTTGGGACGGTCATAGACGTGCCGGACGAGCATCTGCATGAGGATCGTCTCGAACCAGATGCCCATGCAGTACAGGCTCGCCAGTTCGTGTTTGGTCAGCGCGATCCGCTGCTCCTCGCTCATCCGCTCCCACAGCGCCGTGCCGTAAAGGGAGCTGTAGCGCGGGGCGAGGAAGTAGCGGTCCGGCGCGAGCGGCGCCTCCCAGTCGATCTCGGTCGCTGGGTCGTAGGAGTGCTTGGCCGAGGTCCGCAGCAGCCGCCGCGCGGTATCCTCGCGGTCAGGCACACCCTTGGGGACACGCCTGGTGGCCGCAGCGGTCTTGACGTCACTGGCGCTGGTCACGGACATCGGGGCCTCCTCGACACGCGAGTCAACTCCAAGATAACTGACTTGTCAGTCACCTTCAAGGGGAAGCCACTCACCTCGGCGGATCCGGTCCAGACCCAGCCACCCCACAGCGACCGCCCGGGCCTCCACCCGCGCTCGCGGCACCTCCGGGTGCTCCAGCCACCAGGACATCAGCCCGTGCAGCGCGCCGACGAGCAACGGGACCGTCAGCCGCGCCTGCTCCAGCACCTCCCCCTCGGGCGGCACCACGGCTCCCGGCCCTGGGTCGTAGTAGCCGGCGAGGACCGCCGCGAACACCTCGGTGACCTGCTCCCGCAGCGCGCGCAGCGGCGCGCCGAGCTCGCGGTTGTCCAGGTGCCGGGCGACCAGTGCCCACGCCTCCGGGCGCTCGGTCACCAGGTCGCAGAGCAGCCGGACCACCCCGCGCCAGGCGCCGAGCGCGTCACCAGCTGTGCCCAGCACCTCGGGCAACCGCCCCATGAAGCCCTGCACGACCTGCTCGGTGACCGCCGCGAAGAGCTCCTCCTTGCTCGGGAAGTGCTGGTACACCAGCGCTTTGCTCACCCCGGCGGCGGCGGCGACGTGTTCCATCTGGGTGAGGTAGTAACCCCGGTCGCTGAACTCCCGCAGCGCCGCGTCGAGCAGCTCACCCCGACGGGCTCGCGACGACAGCCGGCGCCGGGCGCCTGCTGCGTCCGGGAGATGCCGCGGCGAGGGCTGACTCACGCCGACCAGTGTGCCCGCCGCCCGCGCGTCGTCCATGCGCGGCACGCACCAGCGGCTAGGTATACCTTCCTGCGATGACATTGGTCCTCTGAGCAGGCGGGAGCAGACATGGCACGCGTCGGACTGCTGACGTTCTCCGATGGACGCGACTTCGTCCACGCCGACATCAAGAGTTTCGCGCTGGAAGTCGAGGGCCGCATCGCCCAGGCGCTGCAGGCGGCCGGGCACGAGGTCATCCGGGCGGACGAGCCGATCTGGACCAACACGATGGCCACCACCGAGGCTCGCCGGGTCGCCGACGCGCGGTGCGACCTGACCATCTTCAACTACCCGGTGTGGGCGTTTCCGCACTTCACCATGCTCGCCGCGGCGGCGTCGCCGGGTCCGCTGCTGTTGTTTTCGAACATCGACCCGCAGTTCCCCGGGATGGTCGGCATGCTGGCGGCTGGTGGCGGGCTGGACCAGATCGGCCGGGCGCACACCCGAGTCTGGGGCGACGTGGCCGACTCGGCCGTGCTTGACCGGGTCCTGGCGACCGTGCGGGCGGCGGCGGCGGTATCTACGCTGTCGGGCAGCACCTTCGGCCGGTTCGGTGGCCGCCCGATGGGGATGTACACCGCGGTGGCGGACACCGACCAGTGGATGCGCACCTTCGGGGTGGACGTCGAGGAGATCGACCAGTGGGAGATCGTGCGGCGCAGCTCCGCCGTCGAGCAGTCCCGGGTAACCGCCGGCCGGCAATGGCTGGAGCGCCACGCCGCCGGAGTGCACTACGACGGCAAGCAGCTGACGCCTGAGCTGCTGGAGCGCCAGATCCGCTCCTACCACGCCGTTAGGGAGCTCATTGACGAGTGGAATCTCGACTTCTCCGGGATCAAGGGCCAGCCCGAGCTGACCACGCATTTCACCACGATGGACATCACCGAGGCGTTCCTCAACGACCCCTACGACTGGGAGGGCCCGAAGCCGACCCACGTGTGCGCCACCGAGTCCGACATGGACGGCGCACTCACGATGCAGCTACTCAAGGGCCTCACCGGTACTCCGGTGCTCTTCGCCGACGTGCGGCACTACCACGCCGACCGGGACATCTGGGACCTGTGCAACTCCGGGCAGCACGCCACCTGGTTCGCGGCGCGCAGTGAGGACCCGGCGGAGAACCTGCGCTCGGTGCACTTCTACCCCGAGATCTTCTACTTCCCCGCTGGCGGCGCCTCGGTGTCGTTCTTCGCCGCCGCCGGGCCCGCCACCTTCGCCCGGCTGACCCGGCTGCAGGGCCGCTACCGGATGCACGTCGCCCGCGGCGCCTTCGAGTCCTACGACGACGCGACCAACACCGCGCTGGCCCGGCAGTCGACGTTTGAGTGGCCGCACGCGTTTACTCGGCTGGAGGTCGAGGCGGACGAGTTCCTGTCCAGCTTCGGGGCCAACCACATCCACGCGGTGCCCGGCGAGCACGTCGCTGAGCTGCGCGCGGTGTGCCGCATGCTCGACATCGAGTGGGCCGGGCTAGGTGCTGCCCGGTGAGCTTGCTGCTGGGTGTCGACATCGGCACCGCCAGCTCCAAAGGCGTTCTGGTTCGCGACGACGGCACCGTGGTCGCCACCGCGACTCGAGCCCACGAGGTGTCCATGCCCCACCCCGGCTGGGTGGAACACGACGCGCGGGCGGTGTGGTGGGCGGACTTCGTGGCGATCAGCCAGGAGCTGACGGCGGCGGCGCGCGACCGGGTTGGACACAGTGAGATCGCCGCGGTGGGTACCAGCGGGATCGGTCCGTGCCTGCTCCCGGTAGACCGCGAGGATCGGCCGCTGCGGCCAGCGATCCTCTACGGTGTGGACACCCGCGCCCGCCTGGAGATCGAGGAGCTGACCCGGGCGCTGGGCCGCCAGACCATCCTCGAGCGCTGCGGGTCGGTGCTCACCTCACAGGCGGTCGGACCGAAGCTGGCGTGGCTGCGCGCGAACGAACCCGACACCTGGGCCGCGACCCGCCGGTTCCTGATGGCCAGCAGCTTCCTCGTGCGCCGGCTGACCGGCAACTACGTCCTGGACCACCACTCGGCGAGCCAGTGCACCCCGATGTACGACCCGGTGGCGCACCGCTGGATCGAGGAGTGGGCCGAGCTCATCGCCCCCGGGCTTGAGCTGCCGCAGCTGTACTGGCCCAGCGATGTGGTCGGCCGGGTGCGGCCGGCCGCCGCCGAGGAAACGGGTATTCCGGCGGGTACGCCGGTGGTGACGGGCACGATCGATGCCTGGGCGGAGGCCACCAGCGTCGGCGTCACCGAGCCCGGCGACGTCATGCTGATGTACGGAACGACCATGTTCCTGATCGAAGTGCTCGACCAGCCGCGCCGGAGCCCGAACCTGTGGGGCACGGTAGGCACGTTCCCCGGCACTCACAACCTTGCCGCCGGCATGGCGACCTCGGGCGCGATCACCGACTGGATCCGCAAACTGACCGGAGAGTCGTCCTTCGACTCGCTCGTCACGGAAGCCCAGCAGTCACCGCCCGGCGCGCACGGCCTGCTGATGTTGCCCTACTTCGCCGGTCAGCAAACGCCGCTGTTCGACCCGGACGCCCGCGGCGTGCTGGCCGGGCTGACCCTGCGGCACACCCGGGGGGACATCTACCGGGCGGCCCTGGAAGCGACGGCCTTCGGGGTGCGGCACAACCTGGAAACGATGCGCGACGCCGGTGGGCGGGACCGCCGGCTGGTCGCGGTGGGCGGCGGCACCAAGGGCGGGCTGTGGACGTGGATCGTCTCCGACGTCCTGAACGCCCCGCAGCAGCTGCCGCGCCAGACTATCGGTGCCTGCCTGGGCGACGCGCTGCTCGCCGCCATCGGAATCGGGCAGTCACCGGAGATGAACCGGTGGAACCCGATCTCGACGACGATCGAGCCGCACCCGGAGTCCGCGTCGATCTACGACCACCACTACGGCCTGTACCGGGAGCTGTACCCCAGCACCAAGCAGGTCGCCCACGCGCTGGCCCAGGAACAACGCCGCACTCCCCCGCACCCCGGAGGTGATTGATGTTCGAGGTCCGGGTGAGCACCCGGTGGGTGTACGCACTGGGTGCGCTGGCGGCGGTGCTGTTCGGGTACGACAGCGGCATCATCGGCGCCGCGCTCTTGTTCATCCCGCGGGATCTGCCGCTCACGCCCTTGTCGGAAGGCGCCGTGGTGAGCGCCACGGTGTTCGGGGCGATGCTGGGCGCGTTGGGCAGCGGTCCGGCGGCTGATCATCTGGGGCGCCAGCGGGTGCTGCTGGCCGCTGGGGTGGTGTTCACCGTCGGGGCGCTGGGGGCCGGTGTCGCCTCGAGCGTCACCATGCTGGTGGTGTTCCGGTTGGTGTTGGGGTTGGCTGTGGGCATCGCGTCGGTGCTGGTGCCGCTGTATCTGGCGGAGATGGCACCCGCCCGGGATCGTGGTGTGGTCACGTCCCTGAACCAGTACATGATCATTGTGGGGGTGGCACTGGCCGCGGCGGTCGGTTACGGGCTGGCCTTCGTCGGTTCGTGGCGGTGGATGCTGCTCATCGGGGTGTTTCCCGCCGTCGTGCTGATGGCCGGGATGCTCGTCATGCCGGACACTCCCCGGTCGCTGGTGCGGCGGGGGCAGGCGCAGCGGGCGCGGGAGGTGCTGGTCGGCTTGCGGGGTGACGCCGCGCTGGCCGAGGCTGAGCTCACCGAGATCACGGACCTGGAGGCGCGGCTGGGCGACACGGGCACCGGTGCCCGCCTGTCCACCCCCCGCCTGTCAACTCCATGGGTGCGCCGGCTGCTGCTGCTGGGCGCGTCGCTGGCCATCTTCCAGCAGGTCACCGGCATCAACACCATGGTGTACTACGCGCCGATCGTGTTGACCGGTTTCGGGCTGTCCACGCACACCGCGTTGCTGTTCGGCGCGCTCAACGGCGTGCTGAACATCCTGACCATCGCCCTGGTGGTGCGGGCGAAGATCGTGGACCGGCGAGGCCGCAAGCCCGTCCTGCTGGCCGGCCTGGTGGGCATGTCGGCCAGTTTGTTCGCGGTCGGCGCGGCGGCGCTGGCGCTGCCGGCTCATTCCCACGCGCTGTTAGTCATCGCGGCGGTGGCGTTCGTGGCGTTCACCAACACGTTCTCCGCCACTTGGGGCCCAGTGCTGTGGGTGGTGCTGGCCGAGATCTTCCCGCTTGCCATCCGGGGCTCCGCGATGGCCATCGCCACCCTGTTCAACTGGCTGGCCGCCTTCGGCGTGTCGCTGAGCTTCCCCATCCTGACCGCGCTGGCCGGCCCGGGTGCGGTGTTCATCGGCTACGCCGCCGCCGGCGTGGTGATCTTCCCGATCGTGTGGCGGATGATGCCCGAAACCAAGGAACACAGCCTGGAATCACTCGAAGCGGCGTTCCGCGACGCCGCGACCGCGGGAGGTGGGACATGACCGTCCATTACGGCGCGTACGGCTCAAGCCTGCGCGACCTGCCGCGACTACGAGCCACCCGTCGGCGCCGCGCGTCCAGCTGGGACCGCACCGGCGGCAACGACGACCGCCTCACCCTCGAGCCGGGACAGACCGCCACCCTCGCGGACATCCGCGGTGCCGGCAGCATCAATCACATCTGGGTGACCGTCGCCAACGAAAAAATGGTCCGCAACCCGTGGATGGTCGAACCCGACTACCTCCGCCGGCTGGTGCTGCGCGCGTACTGGGACGGCGAGGAGCACCCCAGCATCGCCGTCCCGCTGGGTGATTTCTTCGGCGTCGGGCACGGGCGCACCACCAACTTCGTCTCGGCCCCGCTCCAGATGAGCCCGGAGGACGGCAAGGGGTTCAACTGCTTTTTCCACATGCCCTTCGGCGCGGGCGCCCGGCTGGAGATCACCAGCGAGCTGGCCCACGAGCGGGTGTTCTTCTACTATTACATCGACTACGAGGAGCTCGACGAGCTCGAAGACGGCATTGGTCGCTTCCACGCCCAGTGGCGCCGCAGCAATCCCTGCCCGGCAGCCCAGCCC
>JBDTAX010000006.1:0-11548 GCA_039924425.1 Pseudonocardiaceae bacterium | reverse complement strand
CATCAGACTGCGCGGGTCTCAGAGTTTAAGGGAGGCAGTCTCACTCGTCGACCCGAAGCGTACCCAGCCGGGTCGTCTGGGAAGGGTGACGTCATGGTGATCCGGCGGATCGTGCCGAACCTTAGGGTGGCGGATACCCAAGCTGGCCACGACTTCTACCGGCATTGCAGCCCACCAGCTCCATGATGTCGTAGCTAGCGCGCGGTCGGCGTCGTCCGTGAACTCGACGTCGTCGACGTTGCGGGGCCCAGTCCGAGTCGGTCTCGTAGAGTTCACGGCTGTGAGCCTCGCCCGTCCGCTGCGCGGTCCCTCTTGGCAGAGTTCGACCCAAGTACGCCAGGTTGGAGATGACGCCGCGACGGTTGATCGCGCGCGGACGCCGACGCCCGGCCCACGCTGCGTGAGGGCTGCTCGACGAAGGTCATCGACCCACGCGGACTGGCTCCGCCTGGGTCGGCACCGGCCGATCCGAGCTCGGACACCAGCAGCCGGAACAGGTCCAGGCGCGCGGAGTTGACGAAGAAATGGTCTCCCGGCAGCAGATGGACCGTGCAGGGTCCGGTCGTGTGGCGCGACCAGGCCCGCACGTCCTCGGGAGGTACCTCCTTGTCCTGCAGGCCACCGAAGGCGGACACGGGGCAACCCAGCGGGGCCTCCGGTCGGAACACGTACGTCTCGGTCAGGGCGCAGTCGCTACGCAAGGTGGGCAGCATCGCGTCCAGGAACTCGCTCTCGGCCATCAGCTCCGGCGGGATCCCACCCAGGTCCCCGATGGCGGCGATGAACTCGGGGTCGGGCAGGGTATGCCAGTCCGGTGACCGGCTCGGCAGGTCGGGCGCGCGACATCCGGAGGCGAACAGGTGCACTGGCCGCACGCCCCTCGGGCGTAGCCGGCGGATCAGTTCGAACGCGATCATCGCGCCCATGCTGTGGCCGAACAGTGCGAACGGAGCGACGAGGTAGCTGGCCAGCCCGTCAATCAACGGGCCGACCAGCTCCTCCATCGACTCGATCGGGCGCTCGTTGAAGCGGTTCTCCCGACCAGGCAGCTGGACCGACACGACCTCCACATCGTCGGGGAGGTGTGCCGGCCAGTCCCGGTACCTGCTCGCTCCGCCACCGGCCGGGGGCAGGCAGATCAGCCGCAACCGCGCGGCCGGCCGCGGCCGGTTGACCTGTACCCAGCGCGAGCGGGCAGGCGGCTGTGTCACATCAAGTCCTCTGCTCAGGATTGGGCCCGCTGGTCAGGATTGGGCCCCGTCCATCTGCTCCCGCAAGCTGCGCGGTCGCATGTCCGTCCACACTTCATCGACGTAAGCCGAGCACTCGTCTTTACTACCCTCCTTGCCCACCCGGTACCAGCCCGCCGGCACATCCAGGCCGACCAGCCACAGCGAGTACTGCTCCTCGTCGTTGCGTAACACCTCGTACCTCGCGTCGTCGTCCATGTCCTCAATTTCCTTTCTCGGGAGCATTCTGATGATCGGTACTACGGATCGAGGTGGTTTCGGCTGCAGGCTCGGGTTCTGCCCCAGGAGATTCCACGATGACTGGTTGCCGGGGGAAACTGCGCAGGGTTGGGCTGAGAGTCGCCACCACCGCGACGGCCGCGATACCACCCGCGCACACCAGCACCGCGTGGGTGCCGGACAACACCGAGGCCAGCAGCCCACCCACTACCGGGCCCAGCGCGGCGGCGACGCCAGTGACGATGCCCAGTACGCTGCTCAGCCGGCCTCGCAGGTCATCCGGGGTGAGCAGCAGTTGTCGCGTGATGATCGTCGTGTTGGCGGTGGGTGGCAGCAACGCCATGGCGGCGAACAACAATCCCAACATCCATCCGCTGCCGGCGAAAGCCGCCACCAGGGTGAGACCGCCCAGCCCCCACAACACTGTGATGATCGAAGCGTAGGGGCTCACCCGCTGAGACAGACCCGCCGCTGCCAGCGAGCCGACGAGCCCCCCCACCCCGAGCATCGCGGCGATGATGCCGATCTGCCCAGAGGAAATCCCCCGAGCCTCGGCCAGCACGATGACGATGAGGTAGAAGGCACTGATGAACAGGTTGAGCACGACCGCGCACAGCGCGGTGACCCGGATGTGCCGGTTCGCCCACACCCAACGCAGGCCATCCATGATTTCCCGGCTCAGCTGGCGGGTCGGAGCCGATTGTGCCTGCCGTGGTGGCACCCGGAGGAATAGCAGCAGGATGCAGGCCAACCCGTGGGCCACCGCATCCGCGATGAAGGGCACGAAGCGGGCGAGCGCGAAGAGGAAACCACCCGCCGCGGTGCCGGACAGCTGCGCCACGGATCCGCGGGCCGCGTTCAGCGCCACCGCCGCGGCGAGCTGGTCGGCCGGGACCACCCGGGACACGTAGGCAGTCTCCGCCGGTCGGAACAGCGCGCCGCAGATCCCTATCACGGCGCCTACGACGATCAGGTACCAGATCGGAACCACGTTCCACCATAGGGCCGCCACCAGGCTGACCGCGGCGATCATCTGTATCGCCTCGCAGGCCAGCATGATCGTTTTACGATTCCAGCGATCGACCAGCGCTCCCGCCGGCAACCCGGCAAGGAGCTGCGCCATGGTGATCGCCCCCAGCACAAGTCCGGATTTGGCCGCCGAACCGGTGAGTGCGAGCACCAGCAGTGGAAAGGCGATCATCGAGGCGCTGAGGCCGATGCCGGAGAGGACCTGGCTGACCCACAGCACCTGGTAGTTGCGGTTGCGGGACAGGGGAACGGTTTGCATCTCGGGCCCAATGCTCTCCGCGGGCCCAAGGCTCTCCTCAGGCACAGTGCTCTCCTCAGGCACAGTGCTCTCCTCAGGCGCGGTGCGCCGCTCGGGGATCACCTCGGGCCCCGGCAGTCCCGCGCGATGCCCTTGAGAGCCTCCGCGAAGTCATCGGCGACTGCCTGGACGGTTGTCTGATGGTGCCACTCGGGCCGGTAGAACCAAGAGAACCTCAGTTGCCCGTTGTGCACCATGCCCACGACTTCCAGCAGGTGCGGGCCCGGATCGGCCGGATCGTTGGCCTGCCCGATCGGGCCGTGCACGGCCCGGTAGACGCCGCGCCCCGCATCCTGGACCGGAGCATCCCACTGGCCGAGGTAGTTGAAGGCGATCTGGGGCCCCGGCCCGGCCAGGGCGAGGCGCTGACGGGCTGAGGGGGAACCCAGGTAGCGCAACGCCCCGAAGCCGAACCCATTGTTGGGAATGGCGCGCAACTGTTGGCGCCCAGCTCTGATCAGATCGCGCCAACGGGGTTGCGCACCATCGGGCACCGTTAGCACGACCGGGAACATGGTGGTGAACCAGCCGACAGTGCGGGACAGATCGACATCGTCGAAGATCTCCTCACGACCGTGGCCCTCCAGGTCGATCGACACCCGGTTTTCGCCGGTCCACCGGCATAGCGCCCACCCGAGCGCGCTGAGCAGGATGTCGTTGATCCGGGTGCGGTAAGCGGCAGGAGCCGATCGCAGCAGGGCCTCGGTGTCCTCGGCGTCGAGGCATACAGACACTACGCGGGACAACGCGCCTGGCTCGGGAGTTGCCAGATCCACCGGCAGCGGATGTTCCTCCACCGCGTCTGTCCAATGATCCAGCTCGTGGTCGAAGCTTCCCTTCGCCACGAACTCGCCTAAGCGTGTGGCCCAGTCCTGGAAGGACGTCGTCTTGGCTTCCAACTGGAGGTCCACACCGTGGGCCACCCGATGGTAAGTCGTGCCGAGATCCTCGAGCAGGATGCGCCAGGAAACGGCGTCGATCACCAGATGATGGGCGGCGAGGAACAGGTAGCTTGCCCGCCCCGAGCCGAAGGTGAACAGCGCCGCCTTCAGCAGCGGGCCCTCCCGGAGATCGAAGCTCGCGTGAATGTCGTCGGCGACGCCCTCCATCGCCGCTGTCTGGTCCTCGCCGGCCACATCGGACAGATCGATGATCCGCAGCACCTTCGTCGGTCCTGGTGGGTCGTTGTGCTGCCGCCACTGCCCGTCGAGAAGATCGAACCGCATTCGAAGCGCGTCATGATGTACCAGCAACACCTCGAGCGCTCGCTCAAGATTCTGGTGATCCACGGCTTCGTCCAGCTCAACCACCATCGAATGGTTGAAATGGTGCGGATTGACCGGATGCGTCCGGAAGAACCAGTGCTGAATCGGGGTGAGCGGGGTCACACCGGTGACCGGTTCCCGATCGGCGCGCTCGCTGTGTGCCGTGGTGACCGCTGAGGCAAGCTCGGCGACGGTCTGGTTGAAGAAGATGTCCCTGGAGGTCACCGTGAACCCGGCCTTTCGGGCCCGGAAAACAAGCTGGATGCTCAGGATGGAGTCACCACCGAGCTCGAAGAAGTTACTTCCCACCCCAACCGGCTCTACTCCTAAGACCTCGGCCCAGATATCGGCCAAGGCCTGCTCGGTTGCGGTCCGCGGCGCGACATACTCCGGCACTGGCTCAGCGGACCGGTCCGGAGCGGGCAGCGCCTTCCGATTCACCTTCCCGTTCGGGTTTAATGGCAATTCCTCCACTATCACGAAAACCGATGGCACCATGTAATCTGGCAACGTCTGGGCGGTGTGCGTACGCAACTGCGCGGCAGTCAGTGCGACCTCGGCGGCCAGGACCACGTAACCCACCAGCCGTTTCGTCCCAGGCTGATCCTCACTAGCCACCACCACCGCCTGGGTCACCGCGGGATGAGTCCGCAACGCCGATTCGATTTCACCCAGCTCGATGCGGAATCCGCGGATCTTGACCTGATCGTCAGAGCGGCCCAGATACGCCAGTTCGCCGTTGCGGGTCCAGCGGGCCAGGTCACCGGTGCGGTACATGCGCTCACCCGGGTCACCGAAGGGGTTGGCCACGAACCGTGCCGCGGTGAGCCCCGGACGGCGCAGATACCCACGAGCCAAGCCGTGACCGGCCAGGTACAGCTCGCCCGGCACTCCGATCGGGACCGGGCGCAGCCCGGCATCCAGGACGTAGGCTTGGGTGTTCCAGATCGGAGTGCCGATCGTGGGGCCCTCCGACGGGTTGTCGATGCGGGTTGCGGTGGACCAGATCGTGGTCTCGGTGGGCCCGTAGAGGTTGATGACCTCGCCGGCCAGCGCGCACATGGTGGCGGCCAGTGCGGATGGGAGTGCTTCGCCGCCGGTCAGGACGCACAGCCCGCGCAGGCTGTCCGGGCTGGTGGAGATGATCGTCTGCCACAGTGAGGGGGTCGCTTGCATGATCGTGACATCGCAGGCGCTGATGATCCGCGCCAGCGCGGCGGGGTCGGTGACGGCGTCTTCTTCCGCGAGAACGACAGCCGCGCCGCGCATCAACGGCAGATACAGCTCCAACGCGGCGATGTCGAAGGCGATGGTGGTGAGGGCCAGCAGCCGGGTCGTGCCGTCCAGGGGCAACAGCTCGGCCATCGAGCTGAGGAAGTTGACCAGCGCGGCGTGCGGGAT
The DNA here is from genome assembly GCA_039924425.1 of Pseudonocardiaceae bacterium. Classification (GTDB taxonomy): domain Bacteria; phylum Actinomycetota; class Actinomycetes; order Mycobacteriales; family Pseudonocardiaceae. The sequence goes on along the minus strand of JBDTAX010000006.1, from coordinate 6,086 downwards.
CACGACTGCCTTCGGCATGCCCGTGGACCCGGAGGTGTAGATCACATAGGCCGGATGGGTATCCCGCAGTGGTGCTATCCGGTCCGCGTCGGTGATGTCGGCGACCGGATGGCCGGCGAGCGCCTGCACGGTCTTGGCGTCGTCGAGCACCAGCGGAACAACATCGACGGGTAGGCAGCCGGAGGTCTCCTGGGCACTCAGCACGAGCGCCGGATCGGCGTCAGAGATGATGAACTCGATCCGCGCGCGGGGATGGTGCGGGTCGAGGGGGAGGTATCCCGCTCCCGTCTTGGTGACCGCGAGCAGAGCGACGATCATGTCCGCTGAGCGTGGGAGGGCCAACGCGACGAGCTGCTCCGGGCCTACTCCGCGGGCGATCAGTAACCGCGCCAGGCGGTTGGCTCGTTCATTCAACTCACGATAGGACAGCTCCTCGCGGGATGAGCTTCCACCACCGCATATCAGCGCGACGGAATCCGGCGTCCGGTCGACTTGGGCCTCGAACAGCCGCGGCCAGGTGGCCGGCGGCGCGTCCCGCTGGGTGTCGTTCCAGTCCACCACCACCCGATGCCGCTCCGCATCTGTCAACAGGGGAAGCTCGGCCATCGGCTGGTCCGGGTCTTGCGCGATCCCGGCCAGCAGCGCCAGCAGGTGCCCGGCCATCCGCTCCATGGTGACCGCATCGAACAAATCAGTGTTGTAATGCAGCATCCCGGCTAGCACATCGCCGGCTTCGTGGAATTGCGCGGTAAGTTCAAATTGCGCACTGGTCTCCGGGATTTCCATCCCGGAGACTTCCAGCCCGGCCAGTGCCCCGGCGTGGCCGGGGGTGTTCTGCAAGATGACCATGGCTTGGAACAGCGGGGTGCGGCTGGTGTCCCGAGCCGGGGCGAGTTCATCCACGAGTCGTTCGAAGGGTACGTGCTGGTGGACGAGAGCACCCAGCACCGTCTCGCGCACCCCGGCCAGGAACTGCACGAAACTCTGCTCGTGAGTCACGCGAGAGCGCAGCACCAGAGTGTTGACGAAAAACCCGACCAATCCTTCCAACTCGGCGCGGTCCCGGCCAGAGACGACGGTGCCCACCGCGATGTCCCTTTGCCCGGACCAGCGGGCGAATAGCACCTGACAGGCCGCCACCAGCGTCATGAACAACGTGCCGTCCACGCGCCGACCCAGGTCCTTGAGCCCGGCGGCAACCGAGGCGGGCACCACGAACTTGTGGACGGCGCCGGCGGAGCTCAGCACCGTCGGGCGAGGCCGGTCGGTGGGCAACTCCAACGCCGCAACTCCCGCCAACTGCTCCCGCCAGTACCCCAGCGCGGTGTCCAACACGACGCCCGAGAGCAACTCCCGCTGCCACACCGCGTAATCGACGTACTGCACGGGTAGTGCCGCAAGCTGCGGCGGCTGGCCAGCGACCGCGGCGTTATAGCACGCTCTCAGCTCGTCCATCAACACGCCCAGCGACCAGCCATCAGTCACAATGTGATGCATCGCCACGGTCAGCACATGCTCCACCGGGCCCAAGCGCACCACATTGACCCGCAACAGCGGCCCTCGAGCCAGCGTAAAGCCGAGGCTGGTCTCCACCCCGACCACCCGCCGCAGCTCTTCCTCCCGCTCAGTCGCGGGCAGCTCCGACAGATCCCGCACTGGCACCGCGAACTCAGACGGCGGGTGGATCACCTGCACCCCGCGGCCCTCGACAGTCTCGAACGTGGTCCGCAGTGACTCATGCCGGGCCACCACGGCGTTCCACGCCCCCGACAACGCATCCAGATCCAGGTGGCCGTGCAATCTCACCGCGAACGCGGTGACATAGCCCGAACCGCCCGGGGCGAACTCATCCAAGAACCACAACCGTTGCTGCGCGAACGACAACGGCAACTCGCCAACACGATCCACCACAGCGATCGAACCCGAGTCGGACACCACCGACCCGGCGACCGCCACCGCCAAACCAGCCACCGTGGGATCAACAAACAGCACGCGCGGGGACAACTCCACCCCGAAAATCACCCGCACCCGCGACATCACCTGAATACTCATGATCGAGTCCCCACCCAACTCGAAGAAATTGTCGTGTACTCCGACTCGGTCCACACTCAGCACCTGAGCCCATATTTCGGCGAGGGTCCGCTCTGTGGCGCTCCGCGGGGGGACATATCCGGCCACCGGATCGGTGCGCCCATCCGGGGCAGGCAACGCCTTGCGATCCAACTTACCGGTTGGCCCCAACGGCAATTCATCAAGTACCACAAATACCGCAGGAATCATGTAATCCGGCAAGACGCCGGCGACGTGATTACGCAAATCCGCGGAGCTGGGAGCGGTATCCACGGCCGGGACCACGTACGCTACCAACCGTTTCACCCCGGGCTGGTCCGCACGGGCGACGACCACGACCGCGCTGATTTCCGCATGCGCCCGCAACACCGATTCGATCTCACCGGGTTCGACCCGGAACCCGCGGATCTTGATCTGTTCGTCAGCCCGGCCGGCGAATTCCACCTGCCCAGACGGGGTCCACCGAGCCAGATCCCCACTGCGATACATCCGCTCACCCGGATCGCCGAACGGGTTGGCCACAAACCGGGCCGCGGTCAGCCCCGCCCGACCCAGATACCCTCGCGCCAACCCGGCACCAGCGATGTACAACTCCCCGGCCACCCCCACCGGGACCGGCCTCAACCGATGATCCAGCACATACAGGCGAGTGTTGAGGATCGGCGACCCGATCGGCGGGCGATCCGGACCAGGCACCAGAGGTGGAGTCCAGCTGGCCACCACGGTGGTCTCCGTCGGCCCGTATGAATTGATCATCCGGCGGTTCGGGGCCCACCGGGCCACCAACTCCGCACTGCACACATCCCCGCCCACGATCACGGTGCGCCAGTCGGGCAACCCGCCCGCGGCGATCTCCGCGGGGATCGTGGCCAGCGCCGCGGGTGGGATCAACGCGTGGCTGATCCGCTCCCGTTCCAGGATCGTCAGCAGGGTGTCCCCAGCCAGCGGCGTGGAGCTCGGGGGCAGTACCCACACCGCACCGGCCAGCAGCGAGATCCCCAACTCCAACACCGAGGCATCAAAGCTCGGCGACGACATCGCCAGCACCCGATCACCCGGGCTGACTCGGTAATGCTCAATCTCCGCGGCGGTGAAACTAGCCAGCCCGGCGTGCGTGACCAGCACGGCTTTGGGTTGTCCGGTCGAGCCAGAGGTGTAGATCACGTATGCCGGGTGCGACAGGGCCAGGGCAACGAGCCGATCGGCATCGGTGGGGCAATGGCGTGGCCTAGTGGCCACCTCGCTCACCACGACCGGATCGTCAATGAGTAGCCGAGCAGCCCCCGGCAACTCCGGCACCCGCCGCGCGGCCGCGGTACAGCTCAGCACCAGCACCGGGGCGGAATCGGTGAGCATGAACGCGATCCGCTCCGCCGGGTAGTCCGGATCAACCGGCAGGAACGCGGCTCCCGCTTTGGCCACCGCCAGCTGCGCGACGACCAAGTCCACGCCGCGGGGCAACGCCAGCGCCACGATCCGCTCCGGGCCTGCGCCCTGAGAGATCAGCCACCACGCCAGACGATTGGCCCGCTCATCCAGCTCGACGTATGACAGGCTCACCGAACCGCAACACACCGCCACCGCGTCCGGATCCGCCGCGACCCGTGCGGCGAACAGCTCCGGCAATGTCGTCCCCGGCACCTCCCGGGAAGTGTCATTCCACTCCACCAGCACCTGATGCCGCTCGGCCTCGGTCAGCACCGGCAGCTCGCCCGCCGGCCGATCCGGATCGGCAACGATCCCGCGCACCAACACCATCAGGTGCCCGGCCATCCGCTCGATGGTGCCCGCATCGAACAGTTGTGGGTCGTAGGCAAGGTGCACTCCGAGCCGGTCGCCGAGTGCGGCTTGCACCGTCAGGGGGAAGTTGGTGGTTTCCCGGGTGTGGCTTTCACGCACCTGCAGGCCGGCGTCGGTGAGTGGTTCGGAGTCGAAGGGATAGTTCTCGAAGACGAACATGCTGTCGAACAGAGCGCTGCTGGCGGGCAGCTCGCTGTAGGTCTGAACCTGCGCGAGGGAGACGAAGTCGAACCGGCGGGACTCGATCTGCGCGGCTTGCAGCTCCCGCAGCCACGACACGAAGTTTCGCGCATCGTCAACTCGCACCCGGGTGGGCACGGTGTTGATGAACATGCCGATCATCGACTCCACCCCGGCTAACTCGGCGGGGCGCCCGGAGACGGTGGTCCCGAATACGACATCGCGCTGGCCGCTGTAGCGAGACAGCAGCAATGCCCAGGCGCCCTGCACGATCGTGTTCACCGTCAGGCCATTGCGTTGGGCGACCTGATGCAGCCGGGTGGTGTCCTGGGCGCCGAGCTGGATGTCCACCGACTCCGAGGATTCCGACCGGTGCGCTTGGCGCGGTTGGCGGTCGTAGGGCAGCGGAGTGCGGGAATCGAACCCGGAGAGAACCGCTCGCCAGTGCCGCTCGGCCTTGGCCTGGTCCTGCTCCCGCAACCACTGGAGGTAGTCGCGGAACGGCCGCCGGGTGACAAGCTCGGGTGCGCGATCGTGCACGATCGCCGCGTAGTGCTCACAGACCTCGCCGAACACCGCAGCCAAGCTCCAGCCATCGAGGACCACGTGGTGGTGGGTCCACACCTGGAGGACCTCATCCTCGGACAGTCGCGCGATGACCAGCCGCAGTAGCGGTGGTGCGCTCACATTGAGCCCGGCGCGTTCCCGCGCCGTGATCTGCGCCAGTTCCTGGTCTCGCTCCCGCTCGTCGAGCTCACGCCAGTCGTGGTAGGCGATCGGCAGCACGACCTGCCGGTGCACCACCTGCAACGGCTCATCGACGCCGTCCCACACCACTGCACTGCGCAACAACGGGGTGCGCTCGAGCGTCCGCTGCCAGGCCGCACCCAGCGCGTGCGGGTCGCTGATCCCCGAGATCCGCAGCCGGATCTGGTCGACATAGGCCGCCGAGCCGTTATCAAGCAGGCTGTGGAACACCATTCCGGCCTGCAATGGCGTCAGCGGGTAGAGGTCTTCCACCCCTCGGCCATCACCGACGAGGTGATCGAGCTGAGCCTGGGATACCTGGGCGAGCGGGAAGTCGCTCGGGGTGCACCCACCGGCCCGCGGGTCAGCGCAGTGCGCCACGATCTGCCGCAAAGCCTCCAGCATCCGCGCGGCGAGCTGGGTGATGGTGGCCTCGTCGTGCACGTTTTCCGAATAGGTCCAGCTCAGTTGCAGCTCACCGTCAGCGACCACCCCGATGACATCGAGCAGCTGCTGCCGACCGATTTCGGGTGCATGATCGGGCGCCAGCGGGCTCACCAAGCCGCGGTAGAGCTCACCGGAATCCGCCGCGGCCTCCCATTGGCCGTGGTAGTTCAGGCTGACTTGCGGGGTGGCATCAGCACGCAGTGGGCTGTCGGTGCTCAGGTAACGCAGGGCCCCGTAGCTCATCCCCCGGTGTGGGATCGCCCGCAACTGCTCCTTGACTGACTTGAGTAACTCACCCCAGCCGGTGTCCGGCGCGATGGCCAGCGTCACCGGGAATTGGGAGGTGAACCAGCCCACGGTGCGGGACAGCTCCATCCCGGGCAGGATCTCTTCGCGGCCGTGTCCCTCCAGGGCGATGAGCACTCGTTGCCGCCCGGTCCATCCTGACAGCACCCGACCCAACGCGGTGAGCAGCACGTCGTTGATCTGGGTGCGATAGACCGCGGGCACCTGGTGCACCAACGCATCGGTGTCCTCCCGACCCAATCGCACCATCACCGTGCGGGCCGAATCAGCGGTGTTCGCCCCGGCCCGGGTGACCGGCAGATCAGCCAGCGCCTCGTGTGAAAGGCCCGACCAGTAGTCCAGATCCTCATCCAGCCCACCGGCGTGAACGTGGTCGCTCAACCGGTGCGCCCACTGGGTGAACGGGGTCCCGACCGGCTCCAACTCCACCGGGTGTCCACCGCGCGCCTGCTCATAAGCCGATTGCAGATCACTGAGCAGGATCCGCCACGACACCCCATCAACCACCAGATGATGGATCCCGATGAACAGCCACG
>JBDTAX010000005.1:0-14580 GCA_039924425.1 Pseudonocardiaceae bacterium | reverse complement strand
GCTTGCTCGGTGAGTTGGCGGACGGTTGGCCGTCGCCGGTAGGGGGTGAGGTCACTGAGGAGCCGGGCCAGGTGGCCGACGACGCAGGTGGAGTCGACCTCTCCGGTGAGGGTCCGCACCGCGTGGGTGGCCAGGGCGACGGCGTGGTCGACCTCGGGCTGGTCTTGGCGCAGGTAGGTGGTGGCGAGATGGATATGGTGCAGCGCACTGTCGCGAGCGTAGTTGGGGTCCCAGAGGCGCAACGCGGTGCGCAGGTGCTGGCGGGCCCGGGCCCAGTCCCGCAAGTGCAGGTAGCAGTAGCCAGCAAAGGCGTGGGTGTGGGCCTCGTCGAGCCAGTAGCACCAGTCCGGCTCTCCCGAGGAGCTGGGGGTGTCGCCGAGCCGGTCGAAGGCGGTGTCCAGGGCGCGGCGGCACTCGGTGCTCGCCTGGTCGTGAGCATGGGCCTCGGCCGCGCGCAGATCGAGTATTGCGGCGACCCGGGGGGACGTCCCGGGGTAGCCCGCTCGGGCGGTCTCGGCCAGCGTGACCGCCTCCCGGATCTGGCCCAGATCCTTGGCTTGCATGGACATGAATCCAAGGATGTTGGCGCCCAAGGCTCGGTCTCCAGCGGCGTGCGCGGCGTGCAGCGCGGCGACCCAGTACCGCTGGGCCTGCGGGTGTTGCCCGCCATCCATCGCGGACCAGCCGGCCAGCCGCATCAGTTCGGCGGCGGTGGCGTGCAGCCGCCGGCCGACCGTATCGGTGTAGCGGCGCTGGTCGAGCAGCCCCAGCACGTGCCGCAGATTCGCGCGGACCAGTGGCAGCAGTGTCTCGCTGCCGAGCTGGTCGTCCAGCAGTCGCAGTTGGCCGGCGATGTCGTCGAGGTGATCGACCACCCCGATCGGCAGCGGCGAACCGGACGCGCGGGCCACTCCAGCGTCGGGGTGGGCGATCAGCCACTCGTGGGCGGGCGCGCATGCCGCGGCGCCCAGCAAGGTGAGCAGAATCCGCCGGTCCACGCCCCCAGCTTCCGTGACTGCCCGGACCGCGCGCAAACTCCCGGCCGTGGTCCAGGGCAGTATCAGGCCGCTGATCGCTGAGACCGCCTCAATGTCACCGTTCCAGCCTAGGTCGGCGGCGGTGATCGGGCGCCCCAGCTCGTCGGTCAGCAGCGCGGCCGTTAGCGCGGGCCAGGGGGAGCGGGGCTGGTTGCCGCGCAGCCATTTGTAGGGCGTCTTGGCGTGGATCCGCTCGGAGCGTCCGTGCAGGGCGGCGACGCTGTTCAGCTTCCGGGCCAACACCTCAGGCTTCCAGCCCAGTTCGGTGAGCACGGCGGTAAACACGCTGGTTGAGTCTGTCATCCCCCGTGCCCATGATCGCGATCAGATGGTGGTACAGCACGGTAACGCTTTCCTCAGTGGGGCGGGACCAGAACGCACCACAGACACCGAAACGCACCTTGGGCACCAATTCCGGCAAGCCCCCGACCCTGATTGCCTTGTCGACCATGAGCGAGAACATGGCGTACGCGCCCCGGCCAATGGCCGGTGCCCGATGAACACTCCCGACGAGACGTTCCACGAAACGCTGCGGGGCCAGACCCCGGAGGGTGAGCCCACCACCCTGATCGTCCGGCGACTGGGCCTGGGCCGCGCCGGGTGTACGTGGCTCACCGTCAACGGCGGGATCCCGACCACGGTCATGCTGACCAGCCAGGAGGCGGAGCAGCTGGCCGGGATGCTCTGGGACGCGTCCAGCGCATGGGGGACCCAGTGAGGGGCGGCGCGCCCGCAACGCCCCGGCCCGCTGGTGTCCCTCGGTGGGCGCTGTCTGTCCTGGACTTCAGGGCACACGCGGTGGACGAGGACGACGATCATCCGTTCGGGGTGTTCATCGCGGTCTGCGGGCACCCCTTGCTGATGGATGGCCTGCACGACGAGCCACGAGGTGGATTGTGCACCGGGTGCAGCCGCGCTGTGGTGCGGCGCCGCGTCGAGGGTCGCCCGGTGCACTGGGCCCGGTCTCCCGGCGACGTGCGCCGCCATGCGGTGGAACACAGTGCGATCGCTGGCGTCGTCGCGACCGGCCGGGTGCGGGCACTGTGCGGTGCGCGGCTACCCCAGGAGGGCCTTGACCTCGCGGCGCAACCATCGAGTCCGTTGTGCCGCTGGTGCGTGGCCGGGGCCGTCGTCGAGCCGCGCGGAGCGTCAGAGATCGAGTAGCGGCAGCATCTTTCGGAGTACGGCGTGCCTCCCCCAGCCGCGCGGGTGCATACCCGATGATGCCAGGGTCGAGGGACCCGCACGGTGGTAGGTGGGGGCGGTCCCCAGACCCGCAAGCGGCTGCTGTTCCTCGGGGTGTGCCGGGGACTGGGGCGGTGCTGCCCAGCTTGGCGGGTAGCGGCGCGACGACCCTGCTGCGACCTCGTCCAGACTGCCGACCTGCCCGACGCCGAACTTCCAGCGCCGGACTGCACCCTCAGGATTGCGCTCGTGCTGAGGCCGGCCGTTCCACGGCGTCAGCTGGAGTACTTCCAGCACCTCGGCGTAGGCGTCCAGGACCTCGTCCGGCAGTGCGGCGACCTGCGTGATCGTGGCCGGATCGGGAACGATCTGGTACACCTACCGGACTTGCCGCTGGCGGATCAACGCCTGCATTTCCTCGAACGGCACGGCGCGTAGGCGGTGTGTCGCCACTTGTTCAGAAGCTCGTGCAGATCCGCGAGATTCATGGACTGCTTCACCCGGTCGAGCACGATTTCCCACTCGCGATCAAACGCGGCGGCCAGCGCCGGCGGCAAGCACGCGCGAATGGCCTGCGGCTCCGGTGGCGGCGGGACCGGCACGGGCTCCGGGAGCGCGGCGGCAGAGGTCATGTCGAACACGATAGCCGCCGGCACCGACAGCACCGGCCATGCGGCGAGGTGCCGGGGCGCCGAGCTGGAGGCAGTCGCCGACGTCGGGCTTGAGTAACTACCAGGGATTGATCAGCGGCAGCATCTTGCGACGAAGGAAGCTTCGGATCTCCTGGCACTGGGAGTCTGTGGCGCTCATGAGGGGCGGTCGCACGTAGGGGGGAAAGCCGGGCAGTCGAGCGGCGAGCGCGGCTTTCGCGAACGCGATCCCGGTCAACGGCGAGGCGTGCCGGGCGTCGCTCCACTGGTCGAAGTCCGCCTGCAACTGGCGGGCTCGCTCGTGATCGCCGACCTGCGCCGCGGCCAGGATGCGCAGCGGAAGTTCGACGACCGGGCCCCCGGCGCCGGTCACGAGGCCGTCGGCGCCGCGCTCCGCCAGGTGCGCTCCAGCGCGGTCATCACCGATGAAGACCTGCAGGTCTGGCCGCGCGGCTTTGAATCGCCGGGTGAGCTCGTGGTCGGTTCCCGAGTCTTTCACGCCGCGTAGCAGCGGAAACTCCGCCGCGAGGCGCGCGACGATCGCGGGGGTGAGGTTCGTTTGAGTATGCCGGGGGAAGTTGTAGAGGAGCAGTGGGAGATTCGACCGGGCGAGCAGCTGTCGGAAATAGGCGCAGACACCTTCTTCCGGCGGGCTGGCGTAGTAATAGGGGGTGATGGCCGCCAGATAGTCGGTGTGGGACCGTGCGTGGTCCAGCAGTTCGATCGCATCGCCGATCGCGGCCGATCCCACGTGGGCGATGACCTGTCCGGGCCAATGCTCGCGGCAGAGCTCCAGGACGGCAGCGCGCTCGCGGGACGTCATGGCGAAGAACTCACTCGTCGTCCCGTTGACGAGGATGGTCTGCACCCCCGCGGCGGACAGCAGCGCCAGATAGTCCCGCAGCGCACCCTGGTCCACCGCGCCCTTCTCGTCGAAGGGCGTGAGGACCGCGACGATGAGCGGACTGATCACCCCGTGAACTCCAGGCAGCCGTGGAAGACACTTCCCTTCTTCTCCGGCGGCCAGCGCCGGCTCTCCTCGACGCTGATGCTGTGTCGAGTAAGCGTCGCGAATTCCTCTCGAGCGGCGCTCACGTGCGGGCTGTCCCAGCCGAGTTGGCGCGCGGTCAAGCGCCGAAGGCGCACCAGGACCCGGTTGAGCGGGCAAGACAGCGCGGTGAACTCAGCCTCCGCATCCGCGTAAGCGGTGTCCCCGGCGACGAACTGGCCCCGCGCAAGCGCGAGATCCCCCATTGTCACGCGCACATTGGCGGCACCCAACCCGTCACCGATCTGGTTGTAGATTTCCGCCGCTGCCTGAGTTCGCTCCTCCGCTGTGGAGAAGTCATCGAGGATCAGATCGGTCTTGGCGAGCCCAAGAAGAGCATTGGCCTGCCCCTGTAGATCACCGATCCGCTGGCTGATCCACAGGGCTTTGTCATAGTCAATCCGGGCACCGTCGACGTCGCGCAGTGCCAGTCGTGTCTCGCCGAGGCTGTGCGCCGTGTTCGTCATGCCCACCCACCCTTCAGGCACCGATTCGAATGCCTGGTGGGCCTCGGTGTAGTGGGTGATGGCCCGGTGCAAGTCTCCAGTTATCCGCGCGACGTCCGCGAGGCATTCGATGGCATCACCGCGCGCGAGCGGGTTCTCGCCGAGCTCCTCGTGCAGCCGCAAGCCGAGCCGGTAGTGCTCGGTCGCGTCGTCGTACCGGCCCAGGAGCCGAAGGACATCCCCGATCCGCAGGTGACAGACCGCTTCGCGATCCCGGGGGGGGGTGCTGTCTGCGGCTCTCCCGACCAGATCAGCAGCGCGTCCTCGTAGGCGCGCAGCGCGGACTGCAACCGGGCACCGGCCCGCAGCAGGTGGCCGCGTTCCTCGATCAGATTGCCTTCGAGCACGCTTCCTTTCCGTACCGCGGCCAGCGCTTTACCCAGGTATTCGAGCCCCTCGTCGATTCGTCCGGTTCCTCGGAACACCAGGCACGCGGCGGCGACGAGCTCGATCGCGGGCTCGATCGTGTTCGGCGAGCGAAGCCCGTCATCCACCAGCGCGCCGACGTTGGCCAGGTTGTGCACCAGATGTTCCCACTCGGCGCCGCTGTCGATGCGGTATGCGTTCGACAGTCGCTCGTGCAGTTCGTGGGTGTGCGCTTCGATGGCGGCGCGCAGGAGGGGTTCCGCCGACTCGGCCGCGGCTCGCGCCCGCACGAACTCACGAATCGGCGCCAGAACGCGCAGCTGGGATCCGGTCTTCTCCACCAGTGATTTCCGCACGAGTTCAGCGATACTCGGGACCAGCGAAACGTCGCCTGGAAGGATAGCCCCCAGGAATTGCGCGGTCGTGCCGGCTGGGTGCAACGACCGTGCATGGAGAACCTGTCGCGAGTCGGCTTTCAGCGTGTCGAATGACAGCGCGAGCGACACTTCGAGGCTCGAAGCCCGATCCGGGGAATCGAAACCAGGAAGGCTGAGCAGCGCGGTGCGCGAGCGTCGCCATTCCTGGAGAAAGGTGGTGACCGAGACCTCGCTGAGCCACGCCGCGCTGAAGACCAAGGCGAGCGGGAGACCGTCCGCGACAGCGTGCACCTGAGCCAGCGAGTCGTGATCCTCGGCGCTCAGCGCGGCGGCATGGCTGCGCAGCAGCGCCTCCAGCAGCTCTGCGGCCTCCGCTGGCGCGAGCGGGCCGACGCGGACGACCGACTCGGCGCCGTGCACCCCAGGCGTTCCCGAGACGTCGCAAGAATGCGACAGTCGCGGCATCGGTGCAGGAGCTCACGCAGGGATCGCCGGAAGTCCTCCGCATCGACGGCGAGGGCGGTTTCCGCGTTGTCCAGGACGAGCACCGCATCCGTGTCACCGAGCGCGTGCAGCGTCTCGTCCCAGGTGGCCGCCGGGTCGAGCCCGAGGGCGCTCGCCACCGTCGTGGCCAGCGAACTCCGGACGCTGAGCGCGGACAGGTCCACGTAGGCCACGGTGCTGGCGTCCAGCTCGGTGGCCACGACCCGGGCGAGCTCCGTCTTGCCAGCTCCCGGCGGCCCGACGAGTGTCACGACGGGGAAGCGCCCTACCTGCCGGATAATCTCGGCCCGCTCGGCGGTTCTTCCGGTGAAGACGGCGACCGGCGCGGGGACTCGGGCCGGGCTTCTCGTGACCACCGGGTGCCGGCGCTCGCTGACAGGTTCCAGAGCCCCTGGCCCGCAGCGCAGTGTCAGCAACGCCGTCACCGCGTCCACCAGGCGGGTGAGGTGTTCCTCGACCCGCGGTGGGAGGGCATGGAGCCAGTGCTGCGAGCTCAGGAAGTACGCCAGCGAGGGGCTCGGCTCGATGTCCGCGATGCGCAGCGGCACGAGGCTGACGTTGCGGGCGGCCGCTCGCTCGACTTCTCGCGGCACATGGCTGGACCGGTTGGCGCCGTCGGAGACGACGACCACCATCACCTCGACATCCTGGATGGCGGTGACGATCGCCTCGCTGTAATTGACCCCAGGCAGGATGTCCCGAGGCGCGATCCAGCAACTGATTCCCGCGGTCTCCAGCGCGTGCACGATGGCCTCGGCCAGCACCCGATCCGCCGAGGAGTAGCTCACGAAGACGTCACAAGCCATGCGGGCGCGTCCTCATCCGTTGTTATCCGTTGCTCATGGGGTAGCCGACGGTGTGGTTGTAGCGTAGGCCGCTGTGCCCGCAGGGTCAGGGTGACCCTTCTGCCGTCCGGCGGAGCACGCCGTTGCTGTCCGGGCTGTACTCGCGGCGAGTGTTCTTGACGATCTCCGTTGGATCTCGTCGTCAAGATCGACGCTGTTCATCTCGGCCAGCGCAAACAGGTAAAGTGCCACGTCAGCCAGTTCCTCGCCAAGATCGGACTGGGCGTGGCGCCAGGCCTGGAAACTCTCCGCGATTTCGCCGTGCAGCAGCATGAATTCCAGCGGTACATCGCTCGTGTTGAACCCTTTAGCGATCTTGTTCTGCCAGGTGAGCCGCTGAGCTGCCTTGATCTCCAAAGTTCCTCCGGTGGGGACTATCGGTCTTGGGCGGCGGGATGATCGTGGTTTGTGTGTCAGAAACGACATGGGATGTCGCTGACAGCACACAAATCGTGATCATGAGGGGGCGATGCTCAGATGACGTACAGGCCGATCGTCCAGCCCGCGCTGGTCATGATGATCACCAGGATCGTCCAGAGGTAGACCTTCCGGGCGCTGACCCACATGCCGCGTTCGGGTGGGACCTGCGGCGAGTTGTGCAGGTCGGCGGCGTGGCGCCGCATGTGGTGGGTGAGCTCGCGCTCCCAGAGCTTCCGATCGATGAGCTTCATTGGTACACCGCCCTCGCCACGAGCCGTCAGTGACCAAGCACGCCTCGCAGCATAACGCCTGCCGCCGGCTGTGCGGCATAGTCAGACCGCTCTGCCAGGATGCTGACCATGGGCAGCGGAGGACCTGACCGAGATCCCCTCGACGGTCTCGACGAGGAGCAGCGCGCCGCGGTGTGCGCGCCGCGGGGGCCGGTCTGCGTGCTGGCGGGCGCGGGCACGGGCAAAACGCGCACCATCACCCGGCGGATCGCCCAGCTGGTCCGTACCGGCCACGTCGCTCCGGGGCAGGTTCTCGCTGTGACGTTCACCGCCCGCGCCGCGGGCGAGATGCGCACCCGGTTGCGCGACCTGGGGGTGGCCGGGGTGCAGGCCCGGACCTTCCATGCCGCGGCGCTGCGCCAGCTGCGCTACTTCTGGCCTCGGGTGGTGGGTGGCGAGCCGTGGCCGCTGCTGGAGCACAAGCTGCGGCTGGTCGGCCAGGCCGCGCAGCGCGCCGGCGCGCCGATCAGCGCCGAGGATCTTCGCGACGTTACTGGTGAGATCGAGTGGGCCAAGGCCAACTTGGTCACCGCTGCGGATTACCCCGCCGCGGTGGCCGCCGCCCGCCGGGGCCCTCCGCTGCCGGCGGCGCAGGTCGCCGCGATCTATGCCGGATACGAGGAGCTCAAGAACCGCAACCGGGTCCTGGACTTCGACGACCTGCTGCTGCACACCGTCGCCGCCCTGGAGGAGCACTCGGCGGTGGCGCAGGAGTTCCGGGACCGCTACCGCTGCTTCGTCGTCGACGAGTACCAGGACGTCACGCCGCTGCAGCAGCGCATGCTGGACGCCTGGCTGGGCGCCCGGGACGACCTCACCGTCGTGGGCGACACGAACCAGACCATCTACTCCTTCGCCGGTGCGGCGCCCCGGTACCTGCTGGAGTTCACCCGGCGGTTCCCTGACGCGGTGACGGTGCGGCTGCACCGCGACTACCGCTCCACACCGCAGGTCGTGTCGCTGGCGAACCGGGTTATCTCCGCGGCCCGCGGCCGGCCGACGGGGTCCCGGCTGCGGCTGGAGGGCCAGCGCGGCGCCGGCCCGGAGCCCTCGTTCGCCGAGCACGACGACGAGCCGACCGAGGCGGGCGCTGTGGCGGCGGAGATCGAGCAGTTGCTGCGGGCGGGCACCCCAGCCGCTGAGATCGCTGTGCTGTACCGGGTGAACGCCCAGTCGCAGGCGTACGAGCAGGCATTGGAGGCTCGGGGGATCCCGTTCCAGGTCCGCGGCGGCGAGCGGTTCTTCCACCGCCCGGAGGTTCGGGCCGCGGTGCGCGCGTTGCGGGCGGTGGCCACCGCTGGTCGCGGGGACTCGGCCCGCGAGCTGGGCACCACCGCTCGCGCGGTCCTGGCTCGGCAGGGGCTGACCGACCAACCCCCCGCCGGCAGCGCCGCGCGCTCGCGTTGGGAGTCGCTGCGCGCGCTGGCCGAGCTGGCCGATGAGCTCGCGGCCAGCACTCCGGACGCTGACCTGGGCCGGCTTGTCGCCGAGCTCGACGCCCGTGCCGATGCCGCGCACCCACCCGCGGTGCAGGGCGTGACGTTGGCCTCGCTGCACTCGGCGAAGGGCCTGGAATGGGACGCGGTGTTCCTGGTCGGGCTCGCGGAGGGGACGCTGCCGATTCAATACGCCGAGGGCAACCAGGCCGCGGTGGAAGAAGAGCGCCGGTTGCTGTACGTCGGGGTGACTCGGGCTCGGCGGCGGCTCGCGCTGTCCTGGGCGCGTTCGCGCGGTGCGGGGGGGCGATCCCGGCGTCGCAGCAGTTTCCTGGACGGCCTGGTGCCGAGAAAATCGGTTGCCGGTGTATCAGCGGGGTCCTCACCTCGCTCTTAATCTCCGGAAAGCGGCCGTGAACTGCGGCTGACCAGTGCCCAGCTACCCAGTGCCCAGTGGGAAAGGGGCAGGGGAAGGCGGTGCCGTGATGGAGCTGTGCATGACCGCCGTTGGAGGTCCCTACGGGGCCCGCTACGGAGCCCTGAGCACGCTGCCCTGCCGCGTGAACGACCCGGATCTCTGGTTCGCCGAATCGCCAGCTGAGCTCGAGCGGGCCAAGCGGCTGTGCGCGGGGTGCCCGCTCAAGGCTGCCTGCCTGGACAGTGCGCTGGCCCGGCACGAGCCCTGGGGTGTGTGGGGTGGCGAGCTGCTCGAGCACGGCATTGTCATCCCCCGCAAGCGCCCGCGAGGCCGGCCCAGCAAGGCCGCCCTCGAGCGGGACCGCGCCGAACGAGAGGTCGCCGCCTGACCGGTTGCGGGCTCTTCAAGAGCCCCAAACCCGGGTCTCGCCTCGCACACAACGACTGCCAACCCCACGGTCGGTCAGGCTCGCCGAGTGCTCAGTCGGCGAAACCCGGTTGCCAACGCTGGGTGATCCCGCGCAGTGCCACGGTGGCGTCAAGCTGGCAGAGCACGCCGAACGTCCCGGTGGTGACCCGGTGGATCAGCAGGTAGCTGGGCGGCAGGTTCAGCGCTCGCGCGGTCCGGAATCCCGAGCCGGAGAAATCGCCGACGCGTTCGGCCTGCGCCTGCATCCAGGTGCGGGTGAAGTGGAAGGTCTCGGCGCGTACCGGATCAGCGAAGGGGCCGAGATAGGCCAGCACATCCTCGGCCCGCAGCTGCATGCCCGGCTGGACGAAGCCCTCGGAGCGCAGCAGCTCGAGCAGCTCCGTTGAGCGCTCCTCGACGGCCAACCGGGTCGCCACGCCCAGGGTGCGCGGGGCTCCCCCGGGCAGCTTCGCCGCGGCGCCGAAGTCGAGCACGCCCAGCCGCCCGTCGGTCAGGCGCAAGAAATTCCCCGGATGCGGATCCGCGTGGAGCAGCCCGGTGCGGGCGGGGGAGGAGGAGTGAAACAGGGACAGCTTGGTGCCGATGTCGTCTCGCTCCACCCGGGAGCCATCGCGGATGATCTGTGCCATCGGGGTGCCGGTGACCCACCGTGACACCATCACCTTCGGAGCGCTGGCGACGATCGCCGGCACCGCGATCTCGGGGTGGCCGCGGAACGCGGTGGCGAACACCCGCTGGTTGTCGGCCTCGTCGCGGTAGTCGAGCTCCTCCACCATCCGGTCTTGCAACTCGGTGAGCAGCGGTTTGACCTCCATGCCGGGCACGATCGCCTGGAACAGCCGGCTGAACCTCCGCAGTTGCCGCAGGTCGGAGCGCAATGCCACATCGGCGCCTGGGTACTGCACCTTGACGGCGACTTCACGGCCGTCGTGCCACACCGCTCGGTGCACCTGCCCGATGCTGGCGGCGGCGGTGGGCTCATCGGCGAAGTCTCGGAAGCGGCGGCGCCACCCCGAGCCGAGCTGCTCGTCGAGCACTCGCCGCACTGACTGCGGAGACATCGGCGGTGCCGCGGATTGCAGTTTGGTTAGGGCCTCCCGGTACGGCGCGGCCAGATGATCGGGAATCGCCGCCTCGAACACGCTCAGGGCTTGGCCGAACTTCATCGCGCCGCCCTTGAGCTCGCCGAGTACGGCGAAGAGTTGCTCGGCGGTGCGCGCGCTGAGCTCGGCGTTGACGTCCTGCGCATCCTGCCCGACCAGCCGCTTGCCCCAGCCGGCGGCGACTCGCCCAGCCATCCCGAGAGGCAGGCTCGCGAGCCGGGCGGTTCGCTGCACGGCTCGGCGCGGGATGTCTGTCACGAGGTGATTGTCTCTCGATTACGTCCCGCGCAGTAGGGGCACTCCGGTATCATCTGGCGCCGCAGCCACAGCGGGGGTGCGCTGGCCGAGGGTGCCGACGCAAGATGCCGAGCACCGGATCCAGCTCCAGCGCCGCACCCCACGTCGGAGGGGCCGGCAGGCCAGCGTTCGGTCCAGCGAGCGCGGCGAGCACCTGCTCGGCGAGCAGCGCGGCGGCGAGCTGGGTGCAGGCCAACCCGGCGGCCGGGATCTGTCCGACCAGCTGGGCGGCCAGTTTCGGCCAGGCGACGTCCACGTCTGCCCGGTGCAGTTGCGCGCAGCGCAGGCAGCTGCCCCGGCCCGGCCACACCAGTGGGCCCACCACGGCGGTCCCCTCGTGGGCGTAGCCGATCAGATGCGGAATCCGCGCTCCGAGCAGCTCGGTCACCATCGCTGGCTCCGGAACCACCATGTCGCAGAGCACGATCAGATCTGGTCGGCGGGCAGTGGTGACGTTGACTCCCGGGGCGCAGCGGCGCACCGCGTCGGTGGCCGCCTCGGCGCGCGATCTGCCGAGATCCTCGGGCTGGTAGCCGGTCCCCAGGTCGGTGGCGCTGACCGACCCCCGGGCTTGCACCGCGACGTGACCAATCCCGGCCGCGGCGAGCGAGGCGGCCACCGCCACCGCCACCCGGCCGGATCCGATCACCCGCACGCCGGCATCGCCGCGCCGACGCAGCACCTGGCGCGTCGGGTGGGTGGTGTGCACCGACCAGCTGACAGCCTCGGTGGCCAGCGCGACGCGATGCCAGCCCGGGGGGCCGTGGTCGGCGGCGCGGGCGTCGCGCACCAGTCCGCAACGATGCAGTTCGACGAGCATCGTGCGGGCGTCGCGACGGGAGGCCCCGGCGGCCTGCGCCTCGGTGAGCAACTCGGTCGTGCGGCGGACGCCGTCCATCCGCTTGAGCATCGCGGCCAGTGGTTCCGGCAGATCGTCCAGGACCATGGCGCGTTGTTGATCCACCCCGAGCTGCAGGCAGGTGGGGGAGCGCCAGAGAACCGCGTGGCCCGGCGCGAGTCGCAGCCGCTCGGGAAGGTCGTGTGGTGGGTCATCGGACAGGTCGGCGTCGGACAAGTCAGCGTCGTACCGGTCGGGGGCGCTCGTAGTCATCCCGCAATCCTGGAGCGCCCACCTCGCCGGCTCAACTGGCTGTCCACAGCTGTGGACAGCCTGTGGACAGCGGGATCACTCCCTGGGCCGCGCGGGTGGATCACCACCGGAGGCATCGGGGGGTGTCTGCTCGCGGGGGGCGTCCGCCGCGGTGCGCTCCAGTGCGGCGATCGGGTCATCCAGATCGGTGGCGTGCCGCGCGGCCCGATCGATGAACGTGGCGGGATCGTCGAGTTCCTCGGCGCAGGGCAGCAGATCCGGATGGTTCCACAGGGCGTCCCGGCCCTCGACGCCGTGCTGCTCGGTGAGGCTTCGCCACAGCTCGGTGGCGGCCCGGAGCTTGCGTGGCCGCAGCTCCAAACCCACCAGTGTGGCGAAGGCGTGTTCGGCCGGGCCTCCGGCGGCCCGACGGCGCCGCAACGTCTCCCGCAGCGCAACGGAGCTCGGGAGCCGCTCACCCACCGCATCCGCGACGATCACATCGACCCAGCCTTCGACCAGCGCAAGCAGGGTTTCCAGCCGGCTCAGCGCGGCGTTTTGCTCGGGACTACGCCGCTGCTCCAGTAGTCCCGAGGAGATCAACTGGTCCATGCTCTGGGGGTCGGCCGGGTCGATCTGGCGAGCGAGCGCCTGCAGCGCGTCGGTGTCGACCTGGATGCCGCGGGCGAACTCCTCGACGGTGGACAGCAGCCGCCCGCCCAGCCACGGTACGTGCCCGAACAGGCGGTGGTGCCCGGCCTCCCTGGCGGCGAGGAAAACGGTCACCTCGGAGCTCTTGAGCCCCAGTCCGGTGGCGAACTGCTCGATCGCGGCGGGCAGCAACGCCGCCACGCCCGGTGGCCCCAGCGGCAACCCGATCTCGGTAGAGGTGAGCACCTCGGCACCGAGCTGGGCCAACGCCGAGCCGAGCTGCGAGCCGAACGCCATCCCACCCATCTTCTCGACCATCGCCATCAGGGGACCGGCGCTCTGGCGGAGCTCACTGGGCAGAGCGTCGATCCACGAGCTGGCCATCCGGCGGGCCACCGGGTCGCACAACCGCTGCCAGGTGGGCAGGGTGTGCTCCACCCAGTCTCTCGGCGCCCACGCGGCGTCGCCGCGCGTCCCGGTGGGCAGCGCGGTCGCCGGGTCCAGCCAGAGCTCGGCCAGCCGCACCGCGTCGGTGATCGCGGTGGCCTGCTGGGCCGAGGGCAGCCCGGTCGTGGACAGCTTCTGCAGCGCCATCTGCTTGGCCAGCTCGTAGTTCACCGGGCCGCCGCCACCCGCCGCGCCCTGGCTGAGCATCTGGCCCAGCTGGGTGAGCATCTGCCCGAGCGCGCCGACATCGAAGCCGTCGGCGCCGAAGGGGTTGGGGCCGAAGGGGTTGGCCGGATCAGGAGCGTCGCCGCCTTCGGCGGGGTGCTCTCGGTCGGGGTCCCGAGGGTCGTGGGAACCGAAACCGAAGGGCACATCGCTCATGACCCCACGGTACGCGGACCCCCGCCCCGTACGCTGTGCGGCCGTGAGCCGCCGAACCTGGACCCTGCTGGTCAGCCTTGGCCTCGCCCTGGCGCTTGGGCTGCTGGGCGCGTTGGCGACGGTGCCCTACGTCGCGCTCGGCCCCGGACCTACGTTCGACACTCTCGGAGTGGTGGCCGGCAAGCCGCTGGTGGACATCAAGGGCACCCAGACCCATCCCACCACCGGTCACCTCAACATGATGACGGTGTCGGTGATCGACAACGTGACCCTGTACGGCGCGCTCGCGCTGTGGATCGCCGGGCGCAGCGAGCTGGTTCCCCGGGACGAGATCTTCCCGCCAGAGCTGTCCGAGCAGCAGGTCGAGCGGCAGAACCAGCAGATGTTCCAGGATTCGGAGGCCAACGCCGAGGCCGCCGCGCTGCGCTACCTGGGCTACCCAAGCAAGGTCGTGCTCGGCCAGGTGATCCCGGGTGGCGCGGCGAGCGGAAAGCTGGACGCCGGGGACCGGTTGCTGGCGCTGGAGGGTCACGAGCTTCGCGGCGCGCGGCAGGTGGTGGACCTGCTCGCCGGCAGCCATCCCGGCCAGCTCGTCCGGATCCGCTTCCAGCGCGGCGACGCGGCACCGCAAGAGGTGGCCATCACGCTCGGCACGGGGCCCCAACCAGGTCGCGGCTACCTGGGCGTCGGGGTGACTGAGCGGCCTGAGGTGAATTTCACCATCACCATCACGCTGGCCGATGTGGGCGGACCGTCGGCGGGCCTGATGTTCGCGCTGGCCATCGTGGACAAGCTGACCACGGGGGCGCTCGCGGGCAACACCTTCGTCGCGGGCACCGGCGAGATCGCCCCGGAAGGCCAGGTGAGTCCGATCGGTGGCATCCAGCTCAAGATGATCCGCGCCCGGCAGGCCGGGGCGTCGGTGTTCCTGGTGCCGGCGGGCAACTGCGCCGAGGCGTCCCAGCGCGTCCCAGCGGGACTGCGGCTGGTGCGGGTGAACACCTTGGCGGACGCGATACACGCGCTGGACGAAATCCGGGTCGGTCAGCAGCCGGCTGGCTGCTGACCCGTGAGTGGCGATGCGAGCTGCAGCTCGCATC
>JBDTAX010000004.1:0-9407 GCA_039924425.1 Pseudonocardiaceae bacterium | reverse complement strand
CCCACGCGCGGATCCTCCGCCAGGAACACCTCATGGTGATCATCATCAAGCCACTGGCGCACCTGAGCAGCCAGCACGATGTCCGCACTGGCATAACTAACGAAAACCCTGACCATCACCCCTCCCCTACGGCAGGTTGATCACCGAAGGGTAGCGGAGCACTTCGCCGTCAGGGGCCGATTTTCGTCGCGGTGCGAAAGCCCTAGACCTCGGTGGCGATCTGTCGGGCACTCCGGGCGAGTTCCTGGGTGTCGGTGCCGGGTCGGGCTTCCAGCGCGATGGCCAGGGGAATCAGCCATTCCCGGCGGACGGCGACAGACTGCAGGGTGCCGACCTTGTCGATGGCCTCGTAGGCCAGCGTCAGTCCCCAGGGCTCCCCCGCCCGCACGTGCAGCTCGGCGAGGAGGAGCTCGGTCATGGTGCGGCCTCGGCGGTGGGCCTCGCTGTAGGTGCGCGCCGCACTGGTGGCGAACTGCTCGGCGGTGTCGAGTTGGCCCAGGTCACGCTGGATCATGGCCGTCCCGAGATCGGCGTCCGCGCGCTCGAAGATATCTCGCGGCTCCCACCCGTCGCGCGCCTGGGCGAGGTAGCGGGTGGCCTCATCGACTCCGCCCATGCGCGCGTAGGCGGCTGCGAACGCCCTGCCCAGCCTCGCGGTGAGGATCGCTACCCGGGGGTCCTCGGGCCGCGAGCGGAGCTGGAACGCCCCGAGCTGGAGTAGCTTGAGCGCGTGGTTGGGGTGCCCGGTGCGGTTCAGCACGATCGCGGCGTGCCAGGCGGCGTTCGCGATCCCGTAGGTGTCCCGTGCCCCACCGGCCAGCCGCAGGGCACGAGTGAAGTGGCCCGTCCCATCCAGCCCGGAGTCGTAACAGCACCAGCCCGCCTCCGTGTGCAGCTCCGCCAGCGCGGCGGCCAGCCGCGCTGTGACGGCATCGGTCGCGGGTACCTGCATCCACCGGGTGTAGAGCGTCGCGACGGCGCTGAACAGATCGGCCTGCCCGCCGTAATACCGCGCGACCCCGCGCAACCGCTCGGTGACCGCCACCACGGTGTGCACATGGGACATGTCCAGCCGCGCGGGCAGCGACTTCCCGGCCGACGGGGCCAGCTCGGGCAGGCCCACACACACCTGGCCCATGGCGGCGGTCGAGGCGGTGGCGACCAGGACCCGGCGTTTCCCGGCCCCGTCCATCTCCTTCGCGGCTGACGGCGGGTGCGGCGCCTGGTCACCGTAGCTCAGGCCCAGCCAGTCGCGGGGCACCCCGAACCCGTCGGCGATGCGCTCCAACACCCACACATCCCGCACCCGGCGACCCTTGCGGATCTCGCACACCTCCGACTGAGACTGCCCAGTCACCTGCGCGATCCGACGCTGGCTCACCCCCAGGCGCCCAAGCAACCGGTACACGGTGCCGACGTCACGGGCGGCCAGCGCGGCACGCATCGCGTCGCCTTCGAAGAACTCAGGGTCAATCGGACCCACTGGTGATCACCTTTCTAATGAGACGGGTATCCACAATGCAGCGGGTACCAAGCCATCAGGTGCCCCGCTCGCAAGCCGGGCAGTGATAGCGGGGCCGGGGCGGTGAGGCGTGCGGGGCGCACCTGCGCACCGCACAGGGCGACGTAGCGGCATCCGGCGCGGTGGTCTGCGGCGAAGACGTCGGTGGTGACGCGGTGCGCGATGCCCGTCAGTCCGTCGGCAAAGCCGACGGTGCACCCCGGCACGGGGATCACGGGCGTCCGGGCGCGACAGCACCGGCTCAGGATCGATCGGAGGATCGCGACAAACCGGTCACGGCATCTGCCTGCCATCGCGTCTCGTTCCTGGCTGCGGTGGGAACCTCGCCCGGCGGCGGTCATGGGGGGCGGCACCGCTGGACGAGGCGACTGGGAGGTGGCGAGGACCAATGCGGCACGCTTCAGCGGTACCGATTGGGCAGACCCAGCCGCGGCGGCACCCGAGGGAAGCTAGGCAACTCGCCACGGATCTCGTGCCACACGATGCAAGGAACGCGGGGACGGCGCCATCTCCGGCGGGGACACACGCGGCACAGACCCGCTGATGTAGGCCGATGCTCAGCCAGGACCCACCGCCACCTGGCGATGGTGGCGGGACGGTGACCGGCTCGCTCCGTCTCGATGATCTCATCCCACACCAACCGGGCAAACCTGCGCGCGTGGGGATGGTCGTCCAGCCAGGCCAGCGTCCGGCTCGACAGGCGCAGCGCCACGTCGATGGTGGGCGGTTCATCAAAGACCTTGCCAATGCCGACAGGAGCGGTTCCAGCCATCGGGGCAGTCCCGGGACGACCGTTCAGCGATGAACTCATTGATCAATGCCCCGCCTGTGCGCGATCAGCGACATCACCCGGCAGAGACCAGGCGCGCCTGTGCTGGTCTGCCAGCGGACCCGGCGCGCGATGTTGTAGCGGTGGGGGGAACATGGGTGCAACCATGCAAGGTGCACCCCATCCGACGCGATGCCAAGGCGTCGAAGGGAGCAATGACGGGTTGGCATCGTGGGGAGTTCCACACGCGCGGTGCCGCCGAGAGGACGCTGATGGAGAAGCGAGCGTGCAGGATTTGCCGAGCACCGTTGAGTCGGTACAATTCGGAGTCTGTCTGCGCGGGCTGTGCTCAGCGGATCGCGGCGACCCCGCGTTTTCCCCTGTGGCTGTGGGACTCCCTGCCGCTGCGCCAGGCGTTCGCCAACGTGGACCTGGGTGCGGCGTTGACGATCATCCGGACAGCTCCAGGGTTGAATCAGCTTGAGTTCGCGGCCCTGCTGGGATGGAGCCAGTCAGCGGTTGCCCGCGCCGAGTTGGGACAACGCGCAAGTCTCTATGACATCCGCCGGCTTTTCGAGGTGGTCGACGCTGTCGGCATGCCGCGCGGGGCGCTCATCCCGCTGCTGCTGGGCGACTCCGGCGAGGAACAAATCGAACAAGAAGAGGAAGAGGCGGGCGACGTGAGCATAAACCGGCGGGAGTTCAATGGCGGGCTAGTCGGTCTCGCCGCCGCAACCGGCCTGAGCCAGATGCAGGTTCCCGCTAAAGTTGATTCGGCACACGTGCGGTATCTCCACGCATCCGTAGAGAAATTGTACACGAAAGATCAAAGCGTAGGCGGGGGCGCGTTGGCTCGCGACGGCCTGTACTTGTATCGCCGTGCGCGCCGGATGCTCGATGAGGCTGACTACAGCGAGGAAACCGGCCGCCAGCTCGTGAGCGCGGCCGGTGAGTTGGCCACCTGTGTCGGCTGGCTCGCCTACGACGCGGACGATCAGACCTTGTCACGAGAGCTCAATTCTGAGGCTCGCCTGCTGGCTGATCAGTCTGGCGATGACGGGTTGGCGATACGTGCGATGCAGCAGTTGTCACTTCAGTCAGTGCACTTCGCCCAAGAAGGAGGTCGCCCTGGCAGTGCCCGGGAAGCCGTGCGGCTCAGCGAGCGGGCCACTGAGCTGGCGCGTCGCGATCCGTCTCCGCGACTGCATGCCTTACTCGCGTCCCGTGAGGCAATCGCCCACGCGGCGGTCGGCGATAGCCAAGGGTTCGGTGCCGCGATCGCACGGGCCTGGCGTGAAGTGGATCGTGGATTTGTCGATGGCGAGCCAGTGTGGTTGGAGTTTGTGAACAGCTCAGAAATTGCGGTACAAGAGGCTAGAGGCCGTTTATTCCTAGGAGACGCCGACGCGGCCGCCGCACTCTATCGGAGGAGCCTGGACGCGGCGCTCGGCGCCCGCAACGGCGCCAACTACCGCTCCGGGCTAGCTGTCAGTTTAGCAGCCAGCGGTGATGTCACTGGCGCGGTGGCGGAGGGTGCGGTTGTGCTTACCGCGCTAGATACCGGTGGCGTTATGTCGCCTAGGACCCTCGCCAGGCTTCATCCTGTCAGGCAAGCCGCAGCACAAAATCGTGGGGGCGAGGACTTCTGCGCTCACTATGACCAGATCGGAAGTCTCGCGGTATGAGCGGCCATCACGACGAGCCTCTTGCAGAAGAGAACGAAGTTGCTTTCAGTCGATATAATGCGGCTGAGGCTCGACAACTTCGCGACACTGTCGAGGAAGTATATGACCGCTCGTACGTTGACGCAATCGCGAGTGGCGATCCGTTCGACAGTGTCGACGTGTTCATGCACCGGTTCGACTCTTACGCCTCGCAGCCCAGCTTCGACCTGGTGATCGCTTATCGGGACCATGAAGCCATCGGGCAGACATGGGGATGGCCACTCACCAAGAATAGCAGGTGGTGGGAAGGATTACTCTCCGAACCCGAGCCGGGATTCACTCATGAGAACGGTGTCCGCACCTTCGCCTTCTCTGAAATCATGGTGACCCAGGAGTGGACCGGAAAAGGCGTTGCGCACGCCTTGCATGATCGTCTCCTTTCGGCCCGCCCAGAATCACGGGCGAGCCTTCTCGTAGAGCCGGAAAATACCAGGGCTTACCGCACATACTTACATTGGGGCTGGTGCAAAGTTGCGCAATTGCGCCCCGGCTGGGACAATGCTCCAACGTTCGATGTTCTGATCTTGACGCTTGACAAGGCATAGCACATGAGATCGAGGCCGTGGGCAGATGCTCGCAACACCAGCCCTCGGCCGTCCACCCAGGAGGCAGGCGCACCTCAGGCGCTCGCAGCCAGCCACCCACAGCAGCGCGGCACGCTCAGCTTCCGACGGGGAGCGGCGAAATTGGTGTTTGATCGCGACCCGTTCGAGACTACGATCGACTCCTGTGCGCGGATCCCAGGATGACGACTTGGTCCCCCTGCATCAACCCTTCGAGCCCGAGCTGCGTGGATTCAACCGAAGACAGGTTCTGGAGCACCTCGAATCGCTCGATGGCCGCATCGCGATGGTCGCGGCCGATCGGGATGCGGCCCTGACCCAGGTCGCCGAGCTGAGCAAGGTACTGAACCATCTCCGGTCAGCGAGCGAGGATCTGCGCCGGGAGGCGGACAAGGCGACGGCCCGGGTCGAGCGCATCCTGACCACCCCGATGACCGGGGCCAACGCCCGGATCCAGCGCATCATGCGGCTGGCCGAGGAGGAGGCGGCCGAGCTCACGACCCAGGCCGAGGCGGAAGTCGCCGCGCGCATCGCCCGTGCCGATCGGGACGTCGCCGAGCTCAGAGCCCGTGCTGATCAGGACGTCGCCGAGCTCAGAGCCGGTGCCGACGAGGAGATCACGAGGTCGCGAGCGCATGCCAGCCGCGAGGCCAAGTCGCTGCTCGACCACGCGAGACAGCAGAGCGATCACCTTGAGGCGAACTCCGCCACGCGTCGGCACGCCGCTGAGCGGGATGCGGCGCAGGCGATCGCGCAACGTGAGTCCGCGGCGAGCGCCCGGATCCGGGGCAGCGAGCTGCGCGCCGTCGCCGGCTTGCACCTCATGCTCCAGGCGGTCGGCGAGCAGCTGTCCACCCGGGTCCGCGCGGTCGACCGCGAAGAATCGGCGCTGTTCGAGCTGCGCGCTCAGGTCGCGGACGAGGTGGTCACGCTCGCGGCGCTGCGCGCCAAGCTCACCGCCGCGTTGACCACCGTGCACCAGCTCGTGGCGGAGGCGCTGGAGCCGCTGTCCGGGCCCTCGGTGCCGATCCAGCGCGGTGCTGAGGGCGGGACGGTGTACCTCCTGAAAACCACCACCGAGGAGCGGAGATCACCTCGAGCGTCCCGCTGAGCTTCATCCATACCGACGAGCGGTGGAGCACGCACAACTACCATCCACTGCCGGTGGTGATCACTTCCGGTGAGGGCGCCTGGGTCACCGACGTGACTGGCCGGCGTTACCTCGATTTCCTCGCCGGCTATTCGGCGCTGAACTTCGGGCACCGGCATCCCGCCTTGGTGGCCGCCGCGATGGAGCAGCTGGGGCGAGTGACGTTGACCTCGCGGGCGTTCCATCACGACCTGTTCGGCGCGTTCTGCCAGGAGCTCGCCGAGCTGACCGGAACCGAGATGGTGCTCCCGATGAACACCGGTGCCGAGGCCGTCGAGTCCGCGATCAAGGTGGCCCGGTTGTGGGCGCACCGGGTCAAGGGCGTCCCGGACGGCACCGCCGAGATCGTGGTCGCGGGTGGGAACTTCCACGGCCGCACCACCACCATCGTCTCGTTCTCCACCGACGAGGTGGCCCGGGCCGGGTTCGGCCCGTTCACCCCTGGCTTCGTCGTGGTGCCCTACGGCGACCTCAACGCGCTGCGCGGCGCGATGACGTCCCGGACAGCGGCGGTGCTCCTGGAGCCCGTGCAGGGCGAGGCGGGAGTGCTGGTGCCGCCACCGGGTTACTTGGCCGGCGCCCGCGCGGCCTGCGACGACGCGGGCGCGCTGCTGATCGCCGACGAGATCCAATCCGGGCTGGCCCGCACCGGAGAGCTGCTGGCGCTGGACCACGACAACGTGCGGGCCGACCTGTACACCCTGGGCAAGGCGCTGGGCGGGGGGATCCTGCCGGTCTCAGCTGTGGTGGGACGGCGCGCGGTGCTGGGTGTGCTGCAGCCCGGGGAGCACGGATCAACCTTCGGCGGCAACCCGCTGGCCTGCGCGGTCGGCCGCGCGGTGATCGCCCTGCTGGCCAGTGGCGAGTTCCAGTCGCACTCCCGGGAGCTGGGCGCGCACCTGCACACCCGACTGCGCACGCTGATCGGGCACGGGGTCACGCGGGTCACCGGCCGAGGACTCTGGGCCGGCGTGCACCTCGCCCCCGGCGGCCCAACCGGGCGCGAGGTGGCGGAAGCCCTGATGACCCGCGGCATCCTCTGCAAGGAAACGCACGCCACAACACTGCGCCTAGCACCCCCTCTCGTGATCACCCGCCCAGACCTAGACCTAGCTCTGCACGCCATCACCGACATCCTCACCCGCTGACCCTCAGCCGCCATTCGGAACCGAATCGCGGTCGGGTCACACGGGTTTACGGGTGGAGGTGGCAGGATTGGGTGGTTGGGACTACGGGGAGGGTGAGCGAGGTGGTGCGGCACCGGATTCGGCGGTGTCTGCCGCTACTGCTGGTAGCGCTGGTGGGGGGGTGCACCGCGGGGCCCTCGAACCGGCCTCCGGTAGCTGTGCGGGATGCCAACCCGCCTCCGCACAGCCCGCCACAGGTTGCGCCCAGCAACCCGCCGCTGCCACCGACCGGTGAGTACAACCCGCAATCCCTTCCCTGGCGGGACTGCACCGGCGCGATCAGCGCCGAGCTCGGCATGCCAAGCTCACGACGGGTGCAGTGCAGTGAGCTTCGGGTCGACACCACGGTGGCCACACCAGCGTTCGACAACATCCGCAAACTGGACCTCAGCCGGGTCGGCAACGGCCCGGCCCCGCTCGTGGTGCTCGATGAGCCGTCCGAAGAACCCGGTACGGTCCGCGCCGCCCGGCTGGCCCAGCGGTTGCCACCCGCGCTCCTGGACCGTTTCACCCTGATCGGGCTGGCCCGCCGGGGCACCGGGCGCAGCGATCCGCTGAACTGCATACCACCCACCACCCGGAACCTGATCGTCGGCACCGATCCCGACGCGGGCCAGCCTGCGCAGCTGGCTGCGCTGCTCGACACCACCCGCACCGCGATCCAGACCTGTATCCAGGACCGGGGCGAGGCGCTCACCACGATCGATTCCACCGGCACCGCCGAGGATCTCGAACAACTTCGCATCATCCTGAACGCCCCAGTCCTCAACGTGATCGCCCACGGTGCGGCGTCCCGGTCGGTGACCGAGTTCCTACACCGGTATCCCAGCTCTGTCGGGCGGGTCGTGCTCGACGGAGCCGTTGACCCGACCCTTGATGACGTGAGCGCAACCGAGGCCAAGTTCCTCGCCGCGGACGCTGGCTACACCGCGTTCGCCGCCGACTGCGTGGCCCGGGGCTGCCCGCTGGGACCGGACCCTCGCGGCGCGCTGCTGGCCCTGGCCGAGACGCTGCGCCGAGCCCCGCTTCGAGCTGGCGGGCAGCGGATCACCGCGGGCATCGCCTACCAGGCGGTGCTGGACACACTCGGTGACCCCCAGCGCTGGCCACAGCTGTCCCACGCGCTGGCGGGCGCCCGCGACGGCAACGGTGCCGAGTTGGCCGCGCTCGTGACACCCGTGCTGGCCAGCGAACACGGGCTGCCAGCGCGCTTTGACCCCACCCTGGCCACCCACTGCAACGACACCCCGACCCGAGTGCCACCCGAGCGCGCCGAGGCGCTGGCGCATCAGTGGCGGCAACGTTCCGCGCTGTTCGGGCCGCTGTTCGCCGCGCGTCTGCTGTGGTGCAGCGCGTGGCCGGTGCCCTCGCCAGCAGCGCCGGGGCCGGCGGATCCGGCGCTGCCCCCGGTGCTGGTGGTGGCCACCACCGGGGACCCGGTGACCCCGGACGAAGGCACCAGGAGCACCGCGCGGTCGCTGCCCTCAGCAACGCTGGTGAGCTGGCAAAGCCAGGCGCATGGCGCGCTGCCGCGCAGCCCCTGCATCGTCGACCTGGTCACCCGCTTCCTGATGGATGCCTCGATCCCCCAGCAAGGCACACTGTGTCCACCGTAGTTGGGTCCGCCGTAACTGTTCGTTTCTCGCGAGGAGGCGCACCGGGGTTATGTCGTTGACCTGGTCGGTCGATCAACCGCAGTCGATCGAGCTGTCCATCGGTGGCATGACGTGCGCGGCATGCGCGGCGCGGGTGGAGCGCACGCTCAACAAGCTCGCTGGCGTGCACGCCAGCGTGAACTACGCGACGGAGAAGGCCAGCGTGGCGACCGACGCCGCAGTGGGGGTCGCGGAGCTGATCGCGCAGGTGGAGCGGGCCGGCTACCGCGCCGCGCCGATCGACCCCGACCAGCCGGCGACCGAGGAGACCGCCAACGCCCCGGTCCAGTACCTGTTGCGGCGGCTGGTGGTGGCGCTGCTGCTCGGGGTACCGCTGGGGGATCTGTCCATGACGGTGGTGTTCCTGCCCTCGTGGCGGTTCCCCGGGTGGCAATGGGTACTGCTGGCGATGACCTTGCCGGTGGTGACGTGGTGCGCCTGGCCGTTTCACCGCAAAGCCGTCCTCGCCGCGCGGCACGGTTCGACCTCGATGGACACCCTGGTGTCGTTGGGGATCACCGCGGCCACGTGCTGGTCGGTCTACACGATGTTTTTCAACAACAGGTTTGCCCACACTGGCGCGGGACAACGCCTCGACGGCGGCTGGGGGCTGATCTTCCGGCCCGCTGGCTCCCTCTACCTCGACGTGGCCGTCGGTGTGACGATCTTCCTGCTCGGTGGGCGGTTGTTCGAGGCGCGGGCCAAGCGGCGGTCCGGTGGCGCGCTGAGCGGATTGGCCACAATCGGTGCGCGGGACGTGGCCGTGCGGCGCGAGGACGGGAGCGAGCACCGCATCCCGGTCGCGCACCTGCGGGTCGGCGAGCACTTCGTGGTTCG
>JBDTAX010000003.1:0-20041 GCA_039924425.1 Pseudonocardiaceae bacterium | reverse complement strand
GCCGGCCTGCACGTGCAGCCGGGCGAATTCGATGTCCGCGACCACGCCCTCGCGCCGGTCGGTGCCCCGCTTCCAGGTCTCGATCGAGGTGGCGACGGCCGCCTCGGCGGCGTCGAGCTGGCCGAGCGCCAGCAGCGTCTGCGCCGTGGTCAGGTCCATGTCCGCTTGCGCGTGCCCGCTGGGCGGCTCCCACCCGTCCCGCGACTTGGCGAGAGCGGAGCGGGCCTGGTTCTGGAACACCTCCGGGTTCAGCCTGGCCAGCGCGTACCCGGACACGGCGGACAACTCCGATCGCAGCACGGGCACTCGGGGGTCCCCGCGCGGCGCGTCGCTCAACCCCAGGTCGGCCAGCTGGAGCAGCTTGAGCGCCTTGTTCGGCTGGGACCGGTCGATGAGCATCCTTCCGGCGTGCCGCAGCGCGTACGCCCCCCGGTAAGGGTCGCCCGCGTCGGTGGCGAATTCCACGGCCCGGCTGAAGTGATAATGCGACCGGGCAACGGCACCCACGTCGTGACAGCACCATCCGGTGATGGTGTGCAGGTCGGACAGCTCGGCCAGCAGGGCGCGCCGCGCGGTGTCGGAGGCGTCCACGGTGAGCCACGGATCCGCCGACTCCGCGAGCGCGACGGCGGCCCTGGCCTGCCCGCCGTAGCTGCGCGCCAGGACGCGCAGCTGCCCGGTCTGGCCGCGGATCGCCGCGACGTCGGCGGGGCTGATCCGGGACGGCAGGGCCACCGGCGCGGCAGGCACGGTGAGGTCGGGTGCCAACGTGCCGCAGCCCGTGGCCCGACCGCCCCACGCGGCGGCCGCGCCCACAGCCAGCAAGTGCTCGAAGTGTCGGCGTAACACGTCCTCATCAACCCCTTCCGGGGACGTGGCGGTCGTGACCTCCCCAGCGTAAGCGCCGAAGGACAGGCCCATGCGCTCCCGGGGGATGCCGAGGCCACCGGCGATGCGCACCAGCACGTCGTAGCCGAGCACCCGTCGACCCTGGACGATCTCCGAGATCTCGGACTGCTGGGCCCCGGTCGCCCTGGCGATCCGGCGCTGGCCCCACCCGTTGTCGCCCAGCACCCGGTAGAAGGCCCCGATGTCGTGGGCGGCCAGCATGCCGCGCACGTCGGGCCGGTCGATCAGCTCCGGGTCAACCGGATCAGGCCGCCCAGCGGGTTCCTTGCTCATCCCTCACCCCAGTGTCTCGCCGCGTGTGATCAGGCAGACAGTAGCCGCCCTGGTGGCGAGGTCCAGCAACACCATTCTCACCACCGCGCGGGCCAGCGACCAGGAGGCGTATGAGCGTTGTAGCCTTAGCGTATGAGTGCGCATAAGGAGCGGATCACCGTGAGTCTGGATCCCGGTGTCGCCGCGGAGCTCAAAGCCGCCGCCGAGCGCGTCGGCGCGGCGAGCGTGTCGGAGTACGTCGAAGGCGCGCTGAACGCCCGGATGGTCCGTGAGCGGTGGCTGGCTCGCTGGCGCGCCACGGCGGGAGACGTCGATCCCGAGGCCCTGGATTACGCTCGTCGTTCCCTGGCTGGGGAGCGGGTCGAGCGGCAGCCGCGGGCGTCGTGAGCGGCAGGGTCCTGACCGCCTCGGCCATCCTGGACATCGCGACCGATCGCTCGGTCTACGGTCGGGCGTTTCTGGTGGCCGCCGTCGAACTGGGGATGGTGTTCCCGACACCCTCCACCGCGCTGGTGCAGGCATGGGCCGCCATCCCCCCGGAGACTCGGGCGCTGATGGAGCTGTTCCTCGACGCCCCCGCGGTGGTCGTTGAGGAACTCGACGCGTCGGTGGCCAGCCGGGCTGGCGTGCGCGCTCACCCGGCGTACCAGGCCGGACACTTCGATGTGGCCGCCGCCCACGCCGTGGACGTGGCGATCACGCGCGGGTTGGCGATCCTGACTGCGGAACCCGACCCGCTGCGCGCGATCGACCCGGACGTGGAGATCGAGGAATTACCCTCACCGTAGGGTGAGCTGCCCCTTCACCGGGCGTTTTCGCGGGCCGGTCCTGGGGGAATGTGCGGGTCACAGAGCCTTTCGACGGTGTCGGCGGCGATCGCGGTGCCACCAGAGCTGCGCACGTCACTGCGCAGTTCCCGGACTCGCTCGGCTTTGGCAGCCGCGGCCTGAACCGCCGTGCGGAGGTTCTCGGCGTTGAGCTGGTCGGCGGGTAGGTGCACGCCCGCGCGGATCTGCTCAAGCCTCGCCGCGTTGACGAACTGGTCGACGGCCTGCGGGATTGCGATTGTCGGCACGCCGAACCACAGCGACTCGGCTGCCCCACCCATGCCCGCGTGCGTGATGAACACCGCAGCGTGCTGGAGGATGTCAAGCTGCGGTTGAATGCGGGCGGCGTGCACCCCGGCGGGCACTGCGCCCAAGGCCGCCGGGTCGACTTTGCCGGTGGCGAGCACCAGGCGGTGCGTGCGGGCGAGCTGCTCGACGCAGAGTCGGTAGACCTCGGGCTGATTGGTGTATGCGGTCCCGAAGGAGACGTAGATCAGTGGGCGATCGTCGCCGGGCTCGGGTGCCCACGACTCGGTGCGCGTGGGGTCGATGCACGGCCCCGCGAACACGTAGCGCGGGCCGACGCGATCGGCGTTTGGCTGCAGCACCCGGGGGATGAGCACGACGCAGGAGTCGGGTCGGCCCAGGAACGTGTCGGCGTCGAGGTGCACGTCGTTGTCGGCCAGCCAGGAGCGCAGGGTCGCGTAGTAGCGCTGGCCGCTCGGCGAGGCCTTCAGCGCGGTGGTCTGCTCGGCGGTGTCCTGCTCGAAGCCCTCCCAGGCCACGTATGTCGGCGAGAGTTGCACGGCGGGTACGCCCCACCGCGCTGCGGCGACCCGTCCCGCGAATCCACCGATGTCGTAGAGCACCGCGTCGGGGCGCTCGTTACGGTCAAGCAACGGCCCGAGTACGGCGATCGCCTCGTCGAGGAACAGCCGTATCGCCTCCCCGGGGTCCTCGGGCCAGCTGTGCTCACCGTCGGGCAGCAGCGACGGGTGGGCCACGACCTCGGCGCCGGTCGCGGCCACGAGCTCGCCGAGCCGCTCACCCACCACGTAGCTGACCCGATGCCCTCGAGACACCAGCTCCGAGATGAGCGCAAGGCTCGGATAGACGTGACTTGGCGCCGTCACGCCCGCCATAACCAGATGCACCCTATAAGGGTAGCGATCGCGCCGAGGCGCGGGCACGATCGCGGTGTGGAGGACGGCACCGAGGTCGGCATGGTTGAACGTTTCATCAACGACGGTTTCGTCACGCTGGCTGTGGCAGTGCCCCGCGCGACCATCGAGCGGTGCACGCAGCTGCTGTGGGAACAGATCGGTCTCGACCCGCACGACCGATCGGGCTGGACCGAACCGGTCCGATGGGTGGGCGGGATGACGCACCAGGCCTTCGTGGATGCCATGAACGCCCCAGCCCTGATCGATGCCTGTGATCGTCTGGCCGGTCCGGGCCGGTGGCGGCCGCGGGCGTCGATGGGCAGTTTCCCGTTGCGTTTTCCGCACGAGACCGAGCCGGACGACGCCGGCTGGCATGTCGAGACCAGCTTCCTCCCCGAGGGAGCCACGACCTGGCATCTGAACCTCCAGTCCAAGGACCGGGCCTTGCTGGCACTGTTCCTGTTCACCGATGTCGACGACGAGGACGGTCCCACCCGCATCCGGGTCGGGTCACACCGGGACATCCCGGCTCTGCTGGAGCCTTATGGCGAGCGCGGCGTCTCGGGTATGCGCTTCGGCCCGCAGGCCGCGGCCGCCTCGGCGCATCGCCACGCCACGCTCGCCACCGGTGATGCGGGGGATGTGTTCGTCTGCCATCCGTTCCTGGTCCACGCCGCGCAGCCAAACCACGGGTCACGGCCACGGTTCCTGGGCCAACCCGGTGTGCCGGCCGGGCAGCCCTACCGGTGGGACCGCCCAGACGAGGACTGCTCACCGGTCGAACTGACCATCAAGCATGCGCTGCGGACAGGGTGACCATCTACACCAGCAAGGAGACCTCCCCGGGTCCGACAAGCCTCCGGTCCTGGCTGCCCGCGGCGGCTGCTGGTTCCGCGGCGGCGACGTGGAGATCCACCTCGGCGTCGAGGACCCCTTCACCCCGCTCGCAAGGCCCACCCTGGCCTGCTCGTGGCGGGCCTCAGCCATCTTGCGCAGCGGCTGCGACAGGCTGGTTACCCCGTCACGTGGGACGGCGAGTTCCCTGGCCACGACCGCTTCTACTCCACCGGCCCCTTCGGCAACCGCCTGGAGTTCCTCCAGCCGGAACCACGCTCACCACGGCTTGCGCGCAATCCTGAAAAAGTTCAGAATAGTGGCATGGTGGTTGAGGTGCAGTGGAGCGAGCTCCAGCGGGACCCGAAGGCCGTTGCCGCGTTGGCCGATCGCGGCGACGTTCGCGTGCGGCGTCGTGACGGTGCCGCGCTGCTGCTCACCCGCGAAGATCGGGCCAGCTCGACAGCGGAGGGTGCCGTGACGGTCGCCCGCGCCCTGCGGAACCTGCTCGTCCATGTGGGACCGCAGGCCACGGCTGCGGCGCTCATTGATGAGTTCCCCTGGTCGGACTTCCTGCCAGAGCCGGACCGAGCTCAGTTCGTCACGGACTTCGTCCGGGCGTTTCAGGCTTCGGCCGAGGTGGGTCACTGGGCGCAGGTATCCCAGACGGTCCGGGAGTGGAAGGCAACTGCCGCCGTCCACGCTGATCCGGGTCTGGTGAGGCAGCTTTCCGGTTCGCTGGACGATGACTTCGGCGCGGTTCCCGACCCAACCGAAGATTGATCATGGCTCCCAAACGTGGTGACCGGGTGGCCCCACCTGGCCCTCCTGGTGGATGGGAAGCGCGCTTCGCAACGTCAGAAGCCGCCAAGGGCTGGGAGGAACTCTGCCGGACGGCACGATCGAACACCTGGGATGCGTGGGTGGTCCTCACCGAACGCCCAACCACACCGGAGAACTCCTCGCGTCAGCAGAAGCTCCGTGGGCAGCTCGGAAGCCGCGAAGTGTGCGGTCGGAGGCTGGAGCAGTGGCAGTACGAGGTCACATCCGGTGGCTGGATCTGGTATTGCCCTGATCCCGACCGGCGAATCACCTGGGTCGTCGCAGCCAGTACCGCTCATCCCAAGCTTACCGAGTAGGCAGGTCAAGCCGCGGCGTCCGGTGAGCCGACCAGGCCGGCGGCGAGGGTGTTGCCGTCTGCCGTGTCGATCACCAGGAAGCCGCCGGTGTGGCGGTGGGTGGCGTAGGAGTCCACCGCCAGTGGCTGGGCGAGGCGCAGGTGGGCGCCGCCGATCTCGTTGAGCGCCAGTGCGGCGGGTGGGTCGGTGTGGCGCAGGGTGTGCAGGTCCAGCCGCCCGGTCAGCTCGGTGACGATCGCGCGGACGGTGCGGGTGCCGTGCTTGACCAGCACTCGCGCGCCGGCCCGCAGTGGCTGGTCGGCGAGCCAGCACAGGTCGGCGTCGAGCTCGGTGACCACCCGCGGCGCCTGCTGCGGACTGGCCAGCACCTCACCGCGCCCGACGTCGAGGTCGTCGGCGAGCAGCACGGTGACCGACTGCCCGGCGGCGGCGCGCGGCAGCGGGCCCTCGGGGGTGTCGATGCCCACCACAGTGGAGCGGCCTCCGGAGGGCAGGGCGATGACGTCGTCGCCGACCTCGAGCACCCCGGAGGCGACCCGGCCGGCCAGCCCGCGATAGTCGGGGTGCGCGGCGGTGCGGGGGCGCAGCACCAGCTGCACCGGAAAGCGCATCGGCTCGGCCACCGCCTCGCGCCCGGTGGGCACTACCTCCAGATGCTCCAGCAGTGTCGGGCCCGAATACCACCAGGTGTGCACGCTGCGGGCCGCGACATTGTCGCCGCGCAGCGCCGACACCGGTACGGACACCACATCCCGGATACCCAGTGAGTGAGCCGCTGAAGCGAACTCCGACTCGATCTGGCGGAATATCGGCTCGTCGAAGCCCACCAAGTCCATCTTGTTCACCGCGAGCACTACGTGCGGCACCCGCAGGAACGCCATGACCGCGAGGTGGCGGCGGGTCTGCTCGACCACGCCGTTACGCGCGTCGACCAGCACCACGGCGAGCTCGGCGGTGGAAGCCCCGGTGACGGTGTTGCGGGTGTACTGCACATGCCCGGGGCAGTCGGCCAGCACGAACGTGCGGGTCGGGGTGGCGAAGTAGCGGTAGGCCACGTCGATGGTGATGCCCTGCTCCCGCTCGGCGCGCAGCCCGTCGGTGAGCAGCGCGAGATCCGGCTCACCACCGCCGCGGGCCGCGGTGGCCCGGCCCACCGCGGCGAGCTGATCAGTCATGATCGACTGAGTGTCGTACAGCAAGCGCCCGACCAGAGTGGACTTTCCGTCGTCGACGGAACCGGCGGTGGTCAGCCGCAGCAAACTGGGCATCAGAAGTAGCCCTCGCGTTTGCGGTCTTCCATCGCGGCCTCCGACAGCCGGTCATCGGCCCGGGTGGCGCCGCGCTCGGTGACCCGGCTGGCGGCCACCTCGGCGAGCACCTGGTCGATGGTCGCGGCGGTGGACTCCACCGCGCCGGTGCAGGAGGCGTCGCCGACGGTGCGGTAGCGCACCGACTTGGTGGCCAACCGCTCGCCGTTGCGCGGACCGCCCCACTCGCCGGCGGTCAGCCACATTCCGTCCCGGGCGAACACCTCCCGCTGGTGCGCGTAGTAGAGGTCCGGGATGGGGACGTCGCGCCGCGCGATGTAGCGCCAGACGTCCAGCTCGGTCCAGTTGGACAGCGGGAAGACCCGGACGTGCTCACCAGCGGTGTGCCGGCCGTTGTAGAGACTCCACAACTCCGGGCGCTGCCGGCGGGGATCCCAGCCGCCGAAGGCGTCGCGCAGGCTGACGATGCGCTCCTTGGCCCGCGCGCGGTCCTCGTCGCGGCGAGCACCGCCGAACACCGCGTCGAAGCGATGGGCGTTGATGGTGTCCAGCAGCGGGACGGTCTGCAGCGGGTTGCGGGTGCCGTCGGGGCGCTCGGTCAGCCGCCCGTCGTCGATCCAGTCCCGCACCGCCGCCACGTGCAGCCGCAGCCCCAGCTCCGCGACCAGGCGGTCCCGGTAGGCGATCACCTCGGGGAAGTTGTGCCCGGTGTCCACGTGCAGCAGCCCGAACGGCAGCGGCGCCGGGTGCACCGCGCGCAGTGCCAGGTGCAGCAGCACCGCGGAGTCCTTGCCACCGGAGAACAGCAGTATCGGCCGGTCGAACTCGGCGAGCACCTCGCGGATGATGTGCACCGCCTCGGACTCCAGCGCCGCCAGGTGATCATTCTCTACTGTAGACGGTGCTGCTATGGTCACAGTCATTCCACACCCCGGCTCATTTGTGGATCCCGCATTCGGTCTTGGCTGAGCCGGCCCAACGTCCGGCTCGGGGGTCTTCCCCGGCGGCCACCGCCCGGGTGCACGGGGCGCAGCCGATCGACGGGTAACCCACGGCCACCAGCGGGTTGACCAGGATTCCGTGTTCGGCGATGTAGTCCTCGAGGTCGGCGTCGCTCCAGGCCGCCATCGGGGCGATTGTG
Organism: Pseudonocardiaceae bacterium; assembly: GCA_039924425.1. Classification (GTDB taxonomy): domain Bacteria; phylum Actinomycetota; class Actinomycetes; order Mycobacteriales; family Pseudonocardiaceae. The sequence continues at coordinate 12,487 of JBDTAX010000003.1, read as the reverse complement.
ACCTTGCCCCGCTGGGCGTCGTAGGACACCACCGGCGTACCGGCTCTGGTCGGTGCCTCGACCCGGCGCAGCCCGGTGGCCCAGGCGTCATAGCGCTCCAGCGCGCGCTCCAGCGGCGCCACCTTGCGCAGCCCGCAGCACCGGTCGGGATCGCGGTCATGCAACCGGGGCCCGTAGACGGCGTCCTGCTCCGCGACGGTCTGCCGGGGTGTCACGGTGATCAGGTTGATGTCGTGGGTCGCCGCGACCGCGTCCCGGGTGCCCAGTGTCTCGGCGAAGTGGTAGCCGGTGTCCAGGAACAGCACGTCAACGCCCGGAGCGACCCGGGACACCAGGTGCACCAGCACGGCGTCCTGCATGGACGACGCCACCGCGAACCGGGCACCGAAGGTCCGCGCCGCCCAGCGCACGATCTCCTGTGCAGGTGCCGCGTCCAGCTCACGCCCGGCTCGGAGCGCCAGTTGCTCCAGGTCGACGGTTCCCACGTCGGTCATCGCAAAGCCTCCTCGTCGGCGCGGGCCACCCACTGCGCGAACCGCTCACCCGGCGCGCGCTGGTGCGCATAACCGCGAACCAACCGCTCCACGTAGTCGGCCAGCTCGGCGGAGGTCACCTTGTGCCCACGCAGCTTGCGGCCGAAGCCGCTGTCCAACCCGAGCCCGCCGCCCAGATGTACCTGGAAGCCCTCGACCTGGTTGCCCGCCGCGTCGGTGACCAGCTGGCCCTTGAGCCCGATGTCAGCGACCTGGATCCGGGCACACGAGTTCGGGCAACCGTTGAGGTGCACCGAGACCGGGGTTTCCAGAGTGGACTGGATGTCGGCGAGCTGGGCCTCCAGCTCGCCGACCAGCGTGGCGCCCCGGTTCTTGGTCTCCACGATGGCCAGCTTGCAGAACTCGATACCGGTGCAGGCCATCACCGAGCGCCGCCACGGGGAGGGGCCGGCGCGCAACCCGAGCCGATCCAGCTCGGTGACCAGGCCGTTCACCTCGGCCTCGGCGACGTCGAGCACCACGATTTTCTGGTACGGGGTCAGCCGGACCCGGGTGGACCCGGCCCGCTCCACGGCCTTGGCCACGTCCACCAGAGTGCTGCCCGAGACGCGCCCGACCATCGGGGCGAGCCCGACGTAAAACTTGCCGTCGTGCTGGCGGTGCACGCCGATGTGATCGATCGGCGTGGGCGGCGGCTGCGGCGCGGGACCGTCGAGCAGCGCGCGGTGCAGGTACTTGGTCTCCAGCACCGTGCGGAAGCGCTCCGCGCCCCAGTCGGCGAGGAGGAACTTGAGCCGGGCGCGGTGGCGCAACCGCCGGTAGCCGTAGTCGCGGAACAGCCTCGTCACCGCGACCCAGACCTCGGGCACCTCCTCGCGCGGCACCCAGGCGCCCAGCCGCTGGGCGATCTTCGGGTTGGTGGACAGCCCACCGCCGACCCACACATCGAAGCCCGGCCCGCGCTCGGGGTGCACCACCCCGATGAAAGAGATGTCGTTGATCTCATGCGCGACGTCCTGCAGTCCGGAGATCGTGGTCTTGTACTTGCGGGGCAGGTTGGAGAACTCGGGGCTGCCGATGTAGCGCCGCACGATCTCCTCGATCGCCGGGGTGCCGTCGATGATCTCGTCGGCGGCGATGCCCGCGACCGGAGAGCCCAGCACGACCCGCGGGCAGTCGCCGCAGGCCTCGGTGGTCGACAGCCCCACGGCTTCCAGCGCTTCCCAGATCGCGGGCATGTCCTCGATCCGGATCCAGTGGTACTGGACGTTCTGCCGGTCGGTGATGTCGGCGGTGTCGCGGGCGTAGAGCCGGGAGATCTCGCCCACCACGCGCAGCTGCTCGGTGCTCAGCGCGCCGCCATCGATGCGCACCCGCAGCATGAAGTGGGAGTCCTCGAGCTCCTCGGGTTCCAGAGTGCCGGTGCGGCCGCCGTCGATGCCGGGCCGGCGCTGGGTGTACAGCCCCCACCAGCGGAACCGGCCGCGCAGGTCGGTGGGGTCGATCGAGTCGAAGCCCCGCTGGGAGTAGATCGTTTCGATCCGGTGCCGGACGTTGAGCCCGTCGTCGTCTTTCTTGGTCCGCTCGTTGGAGTTGAGCGGCTCCCGATGACCCAAGGCCCACTGGCCTTCGCCGCGGGGAGCCTTCGCCATCGGCGCCCGGCGGGTCAGTGCGGGCGTCCCTGGTGCAAGCATCCCTGGTGCGGGCATCCTGGGTTCAGGCATCCGGGGTGTTGGCATCACAGTGCCTCTCTCAAGAGAGCACCGGCGTGCGGGGCAGACCGATCACCAGGGTTATCGCGCAGCCCGGTTTCCGGCGCACCCGGCGCCGGCTGGGACAGCAGTCGGGCGGGGATCAGCTCATCGGGCGACACAGTGCGCTGGAAACCCGGACATAATCGACATGGCGGCGAACCACCAGTACGAGTCCGAGTGCGCCCACCTCACCAGAGTGCCATCACAGGCGGTCGGCGACCACCAACGTTCGGATGTTGGGACAATGCTCACGTGGCTGTGTTGCCTTGTGGGCTGCCCGTCGGTGATCCCGCCCCGCCTGACGGGGCGTTGCCCGCCGCCGCCCTGGCGAGCGTGGATCAGGCACCGTTCGGGGTGTACGTGCACGTGCCGTTCTGCGCCACCCGCTGCGGCTACTGCGACTTCAACACCTACACCCCGGGGGAACTGGGCACCTCGGCGTCTCCGGCCAGCTGGCTGGACGCGGTGCGCCGGGAACTTGACCTCGCCGCCCAGGTGCTCGCCCAGCCGGTGTCGGTGGACACGGTGTTCGTGGGTGGGGGCACCCCGTCGCTGCTCGGCGCGGGTGGCCTGGCCGCGGTCCTGGACGCCATCCGGGCCTCGCTGGGCCTGGCCCCGAACGCCGAGGTGAGCACCGAGGCCAACCCCGAGTCCACCTCACCGGAATTCTTCGCCGGGATCGCCGCGGCTGGCTACACCCGGGTCTCGCTGGGGATGCAGAGCGCCGCGCCGCACGTGCTGGCCGTGCTGGACCGGGTGCACACGCCGGGCCGGCCGGTGGCTGCGGTGGCGCAGGCCCGCGCCGCCGGGATCGAGCGGGTCAGCCTGGACCTGATCTACGGCACGCCCGGGGAGACTTCCAGCGACCTGGCCGCCTCCCTGGACGCGGTGCTCGCCGCCGGGGTCGATCACGTGTCGGCCTACGCCCTGGTCGTCGAGGCGGGCACCGCTCTAGCCCGCCGGGTGGCCCGCGGTGAGCTGCTCAGCCCGGACGACGACGTGCTCGCCGAGCGCTATGAGCAGATCGACACCGCACTCGCCGCAGCGGGCATGCAGTGGTACGAGGTGTCCAACTGGGCCACGTCGGCGCGCTCCCGATGCCGGCACAATCTCGGCTACTGGGCCGGCGGGAACTGGTGGGGACTCGGGCCGGGAGCGCATTCCCACGTCGGTGGCGTGCGATGGTGGAACGTCAAACACCCAGCGCGCTACGCCGCCGCGCTGGCGGCCGGTGGCTCCCCGGCGGCCGGCCGGGAAGTGCTCAGCCCCGCGCAGCGGCACACCGAGCGGGTGATGCTCGGGCTGCGGCTGGCCGACGGGCTGCCGCTGGAGGTGTTGGACGCATCCGGACGCGCCGCCGCCGATCGCGCCGTCACCGACGGCCTGGCCACCCGCGTCCCGGCCACCCGCACCCCGGGCGAGCACCTGGTGCTCACCCGCCGCGGCCGCCTGCTCGCTGACGCCGTGGTGCGCGACCTGCTCGTCACCTGACCAGTGGTCGGGGTACGCTTGTCCCTCATGATCACCGTGTCCACTTGGTGCCGGCCAAGATCGTCTCTGGTATATTTTCTGGTATGTTTTCACACCGTGACCATGGCGGCCGGCCTGGTTCCCTCCCATGAGCCAGCGGTGCCTCGCTAACCTCATCCACGATCGGATCTGGGCTCGGCTGGTTGCGGCTGTCGATGGCAACCCAGACATCGAGACGATCGATCGCGAACCGGTCCGGGAGATCTGGATTTCGCAGAACTATCAGGTTCGTGTCAAGCGGCACCACCCTGACGACAAGATCAGTAATTACCCAACAGCTGCGGCGCTGGAGTTCTGGGAACAGGGATCGCAGCTGCTGAGCCTTGAGGCGATCACGTTGGGCGCGGGCTATCGGTGGATTGCGCAGGAGCGTCGGGTCGGTCCAGCCGTGATCTCCTACCGGGACGGTAAAGACAACCCCATCTGGGCTGTTGAGCTTGATGAGCCAGGCGAGGGCACAGATGCCATAGGCTGGCGGCCGATCACCCGACCGGACCTTCCTACTGTCGATCTCTTCGATGCGACCCGAGCCGACGAGCGGGACGGGGGTGACGCATCATCATGAGCGGATCAGGCGAAGTTCTGCTCGTGGTTCGAAAAGCTCAAGGCCTCACCCAGGACGACGTGTGCGGCCAGCTTGGCATGACGCAGGCGACGCTCTCACGATACGAGAACGATCAGCGTGTGCCAGATGACGAAACGCTCGCTAAATTCGCCCGAATATATGAGGTTACTGTTGGCTTCCTGCGGCATGGGCAGCGCATGCAGGGTGCCTTGGCGATTGATTCGCATATGCGGAGACAGAAAACTACGAAAGCCACACTCTGGCGGCGGCTCGAAGCCCGCCTGAACATGTATCGCCTGCATGCTTCGGTGCTGTTCGAGGAGGTGTCGCTTCGGTCGACCAACATCATTCCGACTTTCGATCCAGAAGAGACGTCGCCTGTTGCGGCGGCGCTGATGACGCGCGCGCAGTGGAAGATGCCCATCGGACCCGTCTTGCATCTCGTGCGCTGGCTTGAGGCTGCGGGATGTTTTATCATTGAGGAAGACTTCGGAACGATACGAGTTGATGGACTGTCGCAGTGGATCGGAGACCATCCGGTTGTCTTGATCAATAATCGACTCCCCACCGATAGGAAGCGCTTGACTCTGGCGCACGAGCTGGGTCACCTTTGTCTGCATAGTTCTACCGCCACTGCCGACATGGAGGAAGAGGCGAACGCTTTTGCCGCCGAGTTTCTCATGCCAGAGCATGTCATTCGGCCAGAGCTACGCAACCTCAGTCTCGGGAAGCTCATTGATGTGAAGCGCGAGTGGGGGGTGTCCATGCAGGCTATTTTCGAGCGCGCCTACCGTCTCGGCCTCGTCAAGCCGAGTGATCGTGCGGACTTCTACAAGTCGCTCAATGCGCGGGGATGGAAGGTTCATGAGCCGGCGAGTGACGAGCTTCCCGTTGAACGCGCGGAACTGGTGCAAGAAATCGGCGCGAAAATGCGTGAGCGAGGACTGAGCGACGACGAGATAGCGAACCTCGCTGGATTCACTCCAGGCGTGAAGGCTAATCCGTTTCGCGTTCAACCCAAGCGGCTTCAGGTAGTGTGAAGATTCGGCTCCGCGACCTGCTCATGCAGCCACCCGCACGAGATCGGCGCGCACCGTCAGCAGCCCCCGCACCACCAGCGCGGTGACGAGTCCCTCGATGACCGCGACCAGGGCGTACACCCCGATGGTGGTGACCGCGACGGTGTGCAATGGGATCCCGGCGACGCCGCCCACCGCGTACTCCGCGGTGAACAGCACCGCCGCCGCGAGCACCGCCACCGCGGCGGCGACTCCGGCGGCCACCGCTGTGCCGGTCGGCCCGCGGCGCAACAGCCGGCGCAGCCCGAGCAGCACCGGGTAACCGATCACGGCTGGCACCAGCGCCAGGTTCACCACGTTGACTCCGAGCGTGGACAGCCCGCCATCGCCCAGGAACAACGCTTGCACCACGGTGACCACGGTGATCACCAGCGGCCCGAGCCACGGCCCGAGCAGCGCCACGGCCAGGGTGCCGCCGAGCAGGTGCCCCTCGGTGCCCACCGCAAGGGGAATGATCGGCGCCCCCAGGACCAGGAAGAACGCCGCTGCGAGCCCGGCCAGCGGCAGCTGCCGCTCGGTGACGTCGCGCCCCGCGCGGCGCACGCACACCCCCAGCCCCGCAACGGCCACCGCAGCGCCAGCGACAGCGACCGCCGGTGAGACGAAACCGTCAGGGATGTGCACAGCCCACCTCGCTGGCACACGACGCTTGCGCGGCGGACATTTTCATGTGTGCACTCCCTCGGGATGACGCGTCCCTGACATGGCTGAGCTTGGCAACGGCAGAAGGTCTGGCTCCCGGGCTTCATCGCCCGATCACAGTGGCGCGACCGCGCCGGATTCTCACCGGCTTCCTCGTACCGTTGCTCTCGTCGGACGGTAGCGGTCCGCTTCGCACCCCGCAAGCGACTCGTCGGGCGGGCCGCCGGTCCGCTCGCAGTACGCGAAGATCGCCAAAAGTGAGGTGTGGCCGTGCGGAACCGCTACGGCTCACTTTCGGCGATCAAGAGGTTCGATCAGCTACCGCCGGGGACCGATCGGGGGTTGCGTTCCAGGGCCGCGGCACGTCAAGATGAGGCGGCAGTTGCAATTCGATGGCAATAGAGGTGTGACGATGACGACCACGGCGCCGGTGGGCCGCTCTCGGGGCGCGCGCACCCATGCTCACCTGTGGGCGCTGCCCGACGGCACCGGCCTGCACGCTCCGTACGGCCAGCTGGTGGTCGAATCCGACACAGGCAGGGTCTGCTGTCACCTGTGCGGGCGGTGGTTTGTCTCGCTAGGCGGCCACCTTCGGACGCACGGGCACACCGCCGATTCCTACCGGGAAACGATGGGGCTGTGCCGGAGTCGCCCACTGGTCGCCCCGGCGCTCTCGCGGTCGATCGCCACTCGCCAGAGCGAGGCTTACCGGCGCTCACCGGCGTTGCGGGCCCGGCTGGCGGTCGGGCAGGAGCTCTCCCGGACTGGCCGGCTGGCCCGATTGGCCGCCACCGCGCACACCGCCAGCCCACCCCCCGAGCTGGCCCGGTTGCGCCGCGCCGCGCTCGACGCGGGCCGGCTGACCCGGGCCGCCCAGCGCGATCAAGCACTGGCCGGGCGCCTGCGCGAGCTCGGCTTCGAGGACTTGGCCAGCTACCTGCGCCACGCCCACTCCGCCGGGGCGAGCCTGCGTGGCATCGCCAAGGCGGCCGGGCTGGGGTGGGCAAGGCTGCGCCGCGAGCTCGACGCGGCCGGTGTCGCGGTACAGCCGTTCGCCAAAGCACAGAACGATCACTGAAGGAGGTCACGCATGGCCGACTACACCCTGCCCGACCTGCCCTACGACTACGGCGCCCTGGAGCCGCACATCTCTGGGGTGATCATGGAGCTGCATCACTCCAAGCACCACGCCACCTACGTCAAGGGCGCCAACACCGCCCTGGAGCAGCTGGCGCAGGCGCGCGAGCACGAGGCGCTGGCGACGGTGAACATGCTGGAGAAGAACCTGGCGTTCAACCTTGGCGGGCACGTCAACCACTCGGTGTTCTGGCCCAACATGTCTCCCGACGGCGGCGACAAGCCCGACGGCGAGCTCGCCGCGGCGATCGACGAGCACTTCGGGTCCTTCGACGCCTTCCGCAAGCACTTCACCGCCAACTCGCTCGGCGTACAGGGATCCGGCTGGTCGATCCTGGCGTGGGAGTCGCTTGGGCAGCGCCTGGTCCTCGAGCAGGTCTACGACCACCAAGCCAACATGACCCCCGGCATGGTGCCGCTGCTCCTGCTCGACATGTGGGAGCACGCCTTCTACCTGCAATATCGCAACGTCAAGCCGGACTACGTCGAGGCGTGGTGGAACGTGGTGAACTGGGCCGACGTCGCCCGCCGGTTCACCCACGCCCGGTCGGTGGTGTTGCTGTGAGCATCGAGAGTCCAGATGAGCTGCTGCACACGGTGTTGCCGTCGGCGTTGGAGGTGCTCACCGCGTGGAGCATCGCCGAGACCGAAGCGGACCCCGGCATCTTTCACCAAGCCATGAACCGCGCCTTCGGCGATGCCGCCGGCGCCCAGGATCCGTGGCGCGGGTTTGCCGACATGATGTTCGGCATGTCCTCGCTGTCCGGCATCCTGCTCGACGAGCTCGCCGAGGCCACCGGCCGATCCCGCGGTGACGTGCTGCACGCCGTGCACCTGCGTTATCTCGACCCGGGGCCGCGCTGATCCCCAGCGAACAGCCAAGCGGCACCCTCCGGGGTGTCACGGACCTCGATCCCGGCGGCGGTGAGTCGATCGCGCAGCGTGTCGGCGAGCGCCCAGGAGCCCTGTTCGCGCGCGTGCTCCCGCAGCTCCAGGAGCATGTCGACGAAGGGCGCGAGGATCCGCCGCGGATCCCGCGCGCCGACCACGGCGAGCTCGGCCAAGCGCGTGATCATCTCGCGCAGTGTGGCGCGGGGCCCCTCGGTGCCGTCCTCCTCCTCGGTGTCGGCCCCCCAGTCGACGATCGCCTGCTCCAGCTCGAGGACGGCCGTGGCGGCCGCGTTCACGTCCCGCGACCGCAGCCCGGCGTCGAAGTCCTTCGCCAGCCGCTGCGCCTCCGCGCGCAACGAGGGTTGCTCCCTGGGCACCTCGACGGCGTCGAGACAGGCGGCCGACGGTGCGGGGGCCGTCCCGCCACCCGCCGCGATCGCCCGGAGCTCATCGATCGGCACCGTGGCGCCGGAGGTGAACAGCGTGCTCACCGCCTGCCTGCGGATCGTGAGCGCGCCCCGGCCCAGCACCGTCACGGTGTCGGTGTCGGTGTCGAACACCGCTGCGGTGTGCTCATCCACCCCGAGCACCACCGTGTCAGCGCCCATCGGTGACTCTAACAGCGGTGACTCCAGCATCAGTGATTCCAGCATTCGTAGCCGCCGCTCGCCGAGGTAGCAGAACCGGGTGTCGTGGGTTCCGCCCTCGGCGTTGTCGTAATGCGGGATCACCGCCGCGGACAGGCCAATCTGCGCCAGCAGGTCCAGGCCCGGCGCCCAATACGGGGCCGCGCCCACCTTGTAGATCTCATACACCGGCACGGTGGCGACGCCGAGGGTGGCCGCCGCCGCGCTGGCGAACGTCACACAGCCGCCGCCGGTGAACTTGTCAGTCAGCACGTCACGCAGTCGACTGCCCTCCCAGACGCCGAGCGCGTAGGTCGGGCTGCCCGGGCCGGCAAAGACGTAATCGGCGGCGTTGATCCGCGCCAGGGCGCGCTCGCGGGCCAGGACATCATCGGCGGTGGGCCACGACGCGACGTCGAGCGCAACCTGGAAGTTGCGGAAGTAGCCGACCGCGCGTTGCGAGATCTCCCGCGCGTTCTCCTGAAACCCGTAGGGGCTGTCGAGGAGTACCGCATCCGCGTTTGCGGCACCGAGGCGCTCGATGAGCAGGCGGTGCACCTTCGCCATCGTCGGGGCGGTCTCGCCGGATCCCATGATGGCAAGCAGACGTGGAAGGGGTGTCACGACAGTAGATCACCCCTTGGTTGTTCAGGCTCAGGCGCCGACGAGCTGACCTGCCACATCGGGGGTGTGGGCTACCACAGCGTGCCACAGTCGCGGGTGGGCGTCAGCTGCCGCCATCACGGCCGGGGTGGTGCGCGCCACCAGCGACAGGTGCCGCAGCGCATGGGCCAGGACGTGCTCGAGGGTGAGCGCGGCGGGCGTGGGGGCCGCGGCGTCCTCGGCGCAGAGGATGCGGGCGTCAGCGGGGACGGCGGACACGGTGGCGCCCTCGGGGCCCGGGTCCGGCGCGACGGCGTAGGTGAGGATCAGCCCACCGGGGGTGGGCCGCCACGACGTCGAGTGCACGACCGTCGCGGTGGGTACCCGGGTGCCCAGTCCCGCGAGCTCGCAGGCCCGCGCGTCGGGCCGGCATCCCGCCGGCAGATCCCCATAGATCACCCGCCAACTCAGCTGATCGTCTGTCGAGATCGACAGCAGCATCACTTCGACCTGAACCTCGTGCACGTGAACCCCCATAGTTGCCTCCTCGTCGCAATAGCGATGGTAAGGCAGAGGTTCTCGCCGTGCCGCGCGAGCTCCGTTCTGTCGGTGCCGCGCGTTACGCTCCAGGCATCCCACCGTTGAGCTGGCACACCGCTGTGACGACCTGGACGTCGGCCCCGATCGCCGACGTCCTGGCCGTGCTCGCGGTGGCCGGTTACCTGATGGTCGTGCGCCGTCGTTCCCAGCTGACTGGGCCGGGCTGGCCGCCGCGCGCCACGGCTTCCTGGCTGGCGGGGGTGGTGGTGCTGCTGGTCTCGGTGCACAGCGCCGTCGAGGTGTACGGGCATGCCCTGCTCTGGATGCACATGATCCAGCACCTTTTATTGATCATGGTCGTGCCGGTGTTGCTGATCTGGGGTCAACCGATCCGCCTCGGATGGGGCCAGGCTCCCGGCGGCCGCCTGGCGCGATGGTTGACCTTCCCGGTCCTGGCGCTCGGCTTGTACACCGGAGTGCTGGTGATCACGCACCTCACCGGTTTCCCGGAGCTGATGGCGACCCAGCCCTGGGCGCACCACCTCGAGCAGGTGCTGTACCTGCTCAGCGGCTACCTGCTGTTCTGGCCGCTGGTCGGCTCCGAAGCCACCCCGTGGCCCGTCCCGCATGTGGTCAGGTTCGCGCTGCTCGGGGTGGCGATGGGAGCGGACACCCTGGTGGGTGTGGCGCTGATGTTGACCGGGCAACCGCTGGCCCCCAGCACCGCGCTGATGCGGCCGGGCTGGGGACCGTCCCTGCTCGGTGACCAGAACTCCTCCGGAGCGATCATGTGGGTCGGCGGTGACGTCCTGATGATGCTGCTGATGCTCGCGGTCGTCGCCCAGTGGAGCGCGACCGGCTCCCGCGCCCGGCTCGGCGACTGGCTGGAATCGGCCCGCCGCCAGGCCCTGGCGAACATCGGCTCCCCTCTTGGCACTGACCCCACCACCGTCGGAGCCACCGCCGACGTCGACGACGACGAAGCCGCCCGCCAGGCCTACAACCGCATGCTGGCCGCCCTCCACCGCCGCTCACGCCCCGATAATCGGTCGTGAACTCGACGCCCCCTGTTTACGCTAGCCCCGGGGGGAGGTGCCGTGGCCAGGGTCTTCGTCAGTCATGCCAGCGAGGATGGCGAGTGTGCCGCTGACCTGCATCGGTGGCTGGTGGGCGAGGGTCACGAGGTGTTCCTGGATCGGGATCTTCGTGATGGGATCCCGGTAGGTGAGGAGTGGGAGCAGCGGCTGCATGAGCGGCTGAGGTGGGCCGATGCGGTGGTCTGCGTGCTCACCCGAGCCTACCTGGGGTCATTGTGGTGTTCGGCCGAGGTGGGGATCGCGCTGTCGCGGGGCAGCCGGGTGCTGCCGGTGCGGGCCGAGCCAGGGGTGGTGCACCCGCTGCTGGCGTCGCTTCAGCATGCTGATCTCACGGCTGATTCCGCTGCGGGGCGTGCGGCGCTGGTGGCGGAGCTGCGCCGGGTGGATGCCGGCGGGGGCTGGGGGTGGCCCGATGACCGGTCGCCGTTCCCGGGGTTGCGCCCGTTGGACGTCGCGGACCATCAGGTGTTCTTCGGCCGCGGCGGTGAAGTGGAGCAGCTGGCCGGGCTGTTGCGGTCTCCGGCTGAACGGGTCGAGGGTGCGGTGCTGCTGGTGGTGGGCCCCTCGGGGTGCGGCAAGTCCTCGCTGGTGCGGGCTGGGCTGCTGCATGTGATGGCGGGGGAGCCGGGCTGGTGGACGCTGGATCCGGTGCTGCCCGGGGCTGACCCGGTGGCGGCACTGGTTCGGGAACTGGCCGTCGCGGCGCGGAAGCTGGGGCTGGGCTGGACAGTGGCGGAGGTGGGACACCGGCTTGATGACGGTGGCCTGACGGCGCTAGCTGATGAGCTGCTGCTGGCCGCGCGGGCGCGAAGGCTGCTCGTGGTGGTGGATCAGTTCGAGGAGCTGCTCACCCAGGCCGCCCCGACGGCGCGAGCCCGGTTCGCGCGGTTATTGCTTCCGGCGCTGGGTGGCCCGGTGCAGGTAGTGGCCACCCTGCGGCCGGAGTTCTTCGACCCGCTGCTGATCGACGCCGACCTGGCGGTGCTGCCGACCCGCCCCTACCCACTGCGCCCGCTGCGCCGCGACGCGCTGCCAGCGGTGATCCAAGGCCCGGCTCGGCTGGCCGGTCTCGGCGTGGACGAGGATCTGGTGGCGCGCCTGGTGGGCGACACCGACAGCGGGGAGGCGCTGCCGCTGCTGGCGTTCACCCTGGCGCAGTTGGCTGAGGGCATCGGCCGGGGTGGCCAGCTGTCTGGCGCACGTTATGACCAGCTCGGCGGGGTGCGGGGTGCCCTGACCTCTCAGGCCGATGCGGCGCTGGCGGAGGCATGCGCGGTGGGCGGTCGGGATCACGTGGGGGTCATTGCCGGGTTGTTGCGATTGGTCACCGTGGATGAGCAAGGTCGCCCCACCCGGTGGCGGGTTCCCCGCGATGAGCTGCCCGCGTCGGTGATCGGGGAACTGGACGCTTTCGTCCGGCGGCGGTTGCTGACCACGGACACCGATCAGGGCACCGTGGTCCTCGGGGTGACCCACGAGGCGTTCCTGTCCGCCTGGGCACCGCTGGCCCAGGCGATCGAGGAGAACGC
>JBDTAX010000002.1:0-17717 GCA_039924425.1 Pseudonocardiaceae bacterium | reverse complement strand
GCCAACGCCATGATCGTCATGCCGCCGAGGGAATGCCCGATCAGCACGACCGGCCCCTCGGGGGCGGCCGCGCGGATCACCGCGTGCAGGTCACGGCTCAGCTGCTCGATGGTGTGACCACTGCGGGGTGAGCGCCCGGAGCGACCGTGGCCGCGGTGGTCATAGAGCACCTGACGGACCCGGGGTGCGGTGGATTGAGCCAGGTCATGCCGCTGGAACACCCAGCTCCGCCGGTCCAGCGTCCAGCCGTGGAGGAGGATCGCGGTGAGCTCCGGTGCGCCCGCGTCGGCCGGGTCGAGCTCCTCCACCGACAGCTCCACCCCGTCGTCGGCTGTCACGGTGTACTCCCGGTCCGGCGGGAGTGCCGGGGGCAACTCATGCGGGAGGTCCGCGGCGCCGCGGCGCCGCTCGCTGATGTGATTGCGGCGCAGCTCGCCGATGTGGTGGTGGTGCACGACGGCGGCGACTGCCGCGGCGGTCACCGTCGCGCCCAGCACCCCGCCAGCCACCCGCCCGGCGGATTTCACCACTGACGTCATCGCGCGACCCACTCCTCGGTGAGATCTACAACAGCCGGGCGGCGACCGCGCACCGTCCGGGTCAACCGGGGCCGCACCATCCCGGCGACCACCTCGTAGTGGATGGTGCCCAGTTTGTCCGCCCACTCGGCCGCGGTCGGAGCGCCCGTGTCGCCAGGACCGAAAAAGATCACCTCGGCGCCCTCGGTGACCGGGTCGTCCCCGCAGTCGACCATCACCTGATCCATGCACACCCTGCCCACCACCGGGCGGCGCCGGCCAGCCAGCCACACGTCCAGCCGGCCGGTCAACGCGCGGGGCACGCCGTCGGCGTAACCGGCGGGGACCAGCGCCAGGGTGGTCTCCCGCTCGGTGTGCCAGACGTGCCCGTAGGACACCCCTTCGCCGGCCGGGACACGTTTGAGCAGCGCGACCCGCGAGCGCAGCGTCATCGCTGGCCGGAGATCATAACCGGTGCCGGGTACCGGGGAGAGCCCGTAGACGGCGATGCCGGGGCGGACCAGGTCGTAGTGCAGGTCGGGCCGGGTCAGCGTGGCCGCGGAGTTCGCCAGGTGCCGCAGCGGTCGCAAGCCGGCATCCCGGGCGACCTGGTAGGCCGCATCGAAGTACCGCACCTGCCGCTCGATGATCGGGTGGCCGGGATCGTCGGCATGCGCGAGGTGCGACCAGATCGCGACGACCTCGACGCCCCGGGCGGCCACCGCGGCGCGGACCAGGCCGGGCCACTGCTCGCGGTTGGCGCCGCCGCGGGTCAGCCCGGTGTCGACCTTGAGATGCACCCTGGCCGTCATGCCGAGCGCCGCGGCGGCGGCAGCGACGGTGCCCAGTTGACCGGTGGAGTAGACCCCGAGCTCAACCCCAGCGGCCACACCCGCGCAGAGATCCTCGCCGGGAGCGTGCAGCCAGGCCAGCACAGGGGCCTCGATCCCGCCGCGGCGCAGCGCGAGCGCCTCGTCGACACTGCACACGCCCAGCGCGCCAGCTCCCGCCTGCAGCGCCGCCACGGCGACGTCGAGCGCGCCGTGGCCGTAGCCGTCGGCCTTGACCACCGCCATGGTGGCGGCGCCGGACGCTCCAGCGCACCCGGCGAGGATCCCGACGTTGTGCCGGATCGCGTCAAGGTCGATCACCACTTCGGCCCGGGGACGCGGCGGCGCGGTCATCCCGGTTGTCATGGTCATCTTGGCGAAGAGCCTACAACGCGTTGGCCGGTGCGTGGTCGAGGGTCTCGAGGACGTGGGCGAATGTCAGGATCTGGCCGTACATCAGGTTCTTGTCCATTTTGTCCAGGTCCAGCCGCTGGGGGTGTTGCGCGTCACCGGCTTGGAGCAGGTAGGTGGGCAGCGGGATGAGGGACACTGTCCCGAGTCCTCCGGCGTAGAGGGGCGCTCCTTCGCCGGGGTAGAGGGGAGGCGCGCCGGGCAGCACGGTGACGGCCGGGAAGTTGGGCCATCCGCTGTGGTTGACGCTGGCGAGAGCGGACAGGTAGGCGGCCTGTTCGGCGTTGACGGTAGTGGCGGCGTTTGTTGTCTGTGCTGTGTAGGTGATACCCCACTCGTAGCCGCCGGTCGCCGCGTAATTTCCCGTCGCCGGGTCGTTCGTCCACATTGTGCAGCCCAGGTGTTCGACCGTCACGCCCACGACCGCTCGTTGGTAGATCTCAGGGTGGTCGAGCATCCAGACGCTGATCGCGTCAACACCCCACTCGGGCCTCGCGTCGGGGATGGTGCGGGTGAACTGGGGCAGTTGGAAGTGGCCCGTGACGAGCGAGAAGTACAGATCGCGGTTTCGCGAGGGGAGTCCCGCGCAATGTTTGGCCAATGCGAGCAGGCCCAGTCCGCCATTTTCCTCGGTGGCGTTGGGGCCGTCGGTGTGCGTGTTGACGATCAGATTTTCGCCGGTTGATCCCGAGCCCTTCAGCCATCCCCAGAGGGTCTCGGTCGCCGCGCCCACCGTGATGTCCGCCGTGAGCACGAGGGTGGCGCTGGCCTGCCCGGTGCTGGCGGCTGCCGCCAACTCCGCTCCAGTGCGCTCCCCCACCCACAGCGCCGGGCATCCCGCGTCGTCGGGGGTCGCCAAGCCGGACGTCGAGGGGTACGGGGTGGTGAACGGGTTGTACTGGTTGATGACCTCGTCATCGGGCATCCCCGTCCAGACGCAGACCACTCCGAGCACTCCGGCGTTTTTGGCGTCGAGCAGGGGGATCGGGTTGAAGATTCCCTGCCAGGCCGGATTGGTCACCGCGGCGGCGTACCCCTGATAGTCGGCGACGGCCTGGGCGGAGGACTTGCCCGGGACGTAGCCGCCGGTCACGATCTGGCCGATGTCGAGTGGGTACGTCGACAGCGGCGCCCGCACGAGCGCGATGGCGCCCCTGGCCGGTGCCCAGAACTCGGGGGTGTAGCCGGCGCGGGAGAAATCTGGGGCGGCCGGTGGATAGCCGCCAAGGTCGACGAGCGGGCCGGTGACGCCGCCCTCTGGGGTCTGGCCCGAATACGGGTAGTAATAGGTCACCGGAACAGGGCGGGGATGGTCCAGAGTGGGCGTGGTTATCGCTAGCGAGTACTCGCTGGCCAACCAGCGGTTGAAGGTGAGACGATCTCTCTTCAGTGTGAAGCCCGGGATGGCGGCGAAACGCTCAGCAAGCCAGTCAACATAGTCGGTGTGCCCGGTACTGCCGGTGTACTTTGTCCCGAAATCCACAAGCTGGTTCTGCCACTCCCATATTTCCTCCAAGCTGGGAATTCCCCCGGTGGAACGGGATGTGCGATCGTCACCACGGGCGGACGTAAGAATCGTGACCTCCTCTTGTCGTTTCGCCATTGTCAGCCAGACTGTGGGCCGCCGAGCGAAGAGCGCGGATCGCGTCGCTCAGGGCCGCCTGGATCGCTGAGGCTGGCGCCGGCGCGCCGCTGGTTGCGTCGCCCCCTATGCCGCCCGCGGCGCCCCGGGCGGCGAGAGCGGCGGCGAGCTCCTGCGCGTGCACCGCGGCGGCCGCCGCCATGACCGGCTCCAGCCCGGCCGCCAGCAACGCGCCGAGCACGCCGGTGAGGACATCGCCGGAGCCGGCGGTGGCCGGCCAGGACGAGCGGGCCGGGTTCACCAGCACCGGCCCGTCCGGGGCCGCGACGATGGTGGTGTGCCCCTTGAGCACCAGCACCGCGTCGAACCGGCGCGCGGCGTCTAAGGCGACTTTGACCCGATCGGGGCCGGGTGGCTTGCCGGTGAGCCGCTCGAACTCCCGATCGTGCGGGGTGAGGACCAGCGGGGTGCCCGGGTCCCGGCTGTCCGCCAGCTCGGGGCACCGGGCCAGCAGGGTGATCGCGTCGGCGTCGGCCACCACCGGCACCCCTGCGGCCAGCACGTGGGCCAGCACCTGGCGGGCGGCGGCACCAGTGCCCAGTCCTGGCCCGACGGCCCAGGCCTGCACCTGCCCGGCGTCGGACACCGACCCGGTGGCCACCACCTCCGGCCAGCGCCCGCGCACTACGTCTGCGGCCGCGCCGGCGAAGCGAACCATGCCCGAGGTGGCCAGCACCGCGGCCCCCGCACAGAGCACGGCCGCGCCGGGATAGTCCGCCGAACCGGCGGCGACCCCCACCACGCCCTGGGTGTACTTGTCGCTGGTCGGGCCGGGCACCGGCCACCGCGCGCCGATCTGCGGCGCGGTGAGCACCCGCAGATCGGGCTCCCCCAGCTCCTCGAGCAGCCCGATGTCCACCAGGTGCACCGGGCCGCAGCGCCACGGGGCGAGCAGGTGCACCGGTTTGCGAGCGCCGAAGGTGACGGTCTCGGTGGCGGTCACGGCGGGCCCGTCCGCGGCGCCGGTGTCCGGGTCCACCCCGGACGGCGAATCCACCGCGATGATCGGCACCCGGACGGCCGCCACCAGCTGGGCGGCCGCCGGGCGCAGCGCACCCCGGCCGGACAGGCCGACGATCCCGTCGAGCACCAGGTGCAGCCGCTCCGGCAGTCGCTCCGCGATCCGCCCACCAGCCCGGCGCAGCGCGGCCAGGCCCTCCGGGTGCGCCCGATCGGGCGACAACAGGACAGCGGTGACCACCACCCCGCGGCGGCGCAGGTACGCCCCGGCCCACAGCGTGTCACCACCGTTGTTCCCCGCCCCGACCAGCAGTGCGACGTTCCGGCCGGACACCCCACCGGTTCGCTCGGCCAGCACCGTCGCGGCCCTGGTGGCCAGACCGAAGGCCGCGCGACGCATGAGGGCGCGTGGTCGGTGGCGATGCGAGCTATCACCCTGATTGCCACTCACGGGTTATCCACAGGCATGGGTCACTCCACCGTCACGGACTTGGCGAGGTTGCGGGGTTTGTCCACGTCGTAGCCTCGGTGGCGGGCGATCTCCGCGGCAAGCACCTGGAGCGGCACGGTGGACACCAGTGGTTGCAGCAGGGTGGGCACCGCGGGCACCTCCAGCAGGTGCGAAGCGTAGGGGCGCACCGTCTCGTCGCCCTCCTCGGCGAGGACGATGGTGCGCGCGCCGCGGGCCCGGATCTCCTGGATGTTGGACAGCAGCTTGGCGTGCAGCACGGCCCGCCCCTTGGGCGAGGGCATCACCACGACCACCGGCAGGCCCTCCTCGAGCAGCGCGATCGGGCCGTGCTTGAGCTCGCCGGCGGCGAAGCCCTCGGCGTGCATGTACGCCAGCTCCTTGAGCTTGAGCGCACCTTCCAAGGCCACCGGGAAACCGACATGGCGGCCGAGAAACAGCACCACCTTGGCGTGCGCGAGCTCACGGCCCAGTTCGCGCACCGCCTCCACGGTGCTCAGCACCTGCGCCACCGCCGCGGGCATCGCCTCCAGCTCGGCGAACTCGCGGGCGACCTCGTCGGGGTACTTGGTGCCGCGGGCCTGCGCCAACGCCAGCCCGACCAGGTAGTTGGCCACGAGCTGGGCCAGGAACGTCTTGGTGGCGGCGACCCCGATCTCCGGGCCGGCGTGGGTGTAGAGCACCGCGTCGGACTCCCGCGGGATCTGTGCCCCGTTGGTGTTGCAGATCGCCAGTACCCGGGCCTTCTGCTCGCGCGCGTGGCGCACCGCCTCCAGGGTGTCCATCGTCTCCCCGGACTGGGAGATCGCCACGACCAAGGTGCAGCGGTCCAGCACCGGGTCGCGGTAGCGGAACTCGCTGGCCAGCTCGACTTCCACCGGCAGCCGGCACCAGTGCTCGATGGCGTACTTGGCGACCATCCCGGAGTGGTAGGCACTGCCGCAGGCGACCACGAAGACCTTGTCGACGTCACGCAGCTCCTGGGTGTCCATCCGCTGCTCGTCCAGCACGATCCGACCGTCGATGAAGTGCCCTCGCAGGGTGTTCGCGATGGCGCTGGGTTGCTCCTGGATCTCCTTGAGCATGAAGTAGTCGTGGCCGTCCTTCTCCGCCGCCGACAGGTCCCAGTCGATCGTGAAGGGCCGCCCGCGCGCGGGAGCGCCATGGAAATCGGTGATCTGGTAGCCGTCCCGGGTGAGCGTCACCACCTGGTCCTGGCCGAGCTCGACGGCGTGGCGGGTGTGCTCGATGAACGCCGCGACGTCGGAGGCCACGAAGTGCTCCCCGTCGCCCACGCCCAGCACCAGGGGCGAGGAGCGACGCGCCGCGACGATCAGGTCGGGTTCGGCGGCGTGCGTGACGACGAGGGTGAACGCGCCGCACAGCCGGCGGCACACCTCGGTCACCGCGGCGGTCAAGTCACCACCACGCGCGTAGGCCGCGGCGATCAGATGCGCGGCGGTCTCGGTGTCGGTGTCGCTGGACAGCTCCACCCCGTCGCGCTCCAGCTCGGCGCGCAGCTGGGCGTGGTTCTCGATGATCCCGTTGTGCACCACGGCGAGAACGCCGGCGACGTCGCGGTGCGGATGGGCGTTACGATCGGTCGGCGCGCCGTGGGTGGCCCAGCGGGTGTGCCCCATCCCGGCGGTGCCGCGCAACCCGGCCCGCCCGATGCCATCAAACTCAGTGACGTCAAGCTCAGCGATCAGGTTGGCCAGCGCACCGGCCTTGCGCGCCACTGTGAGTGTGCCGGCGCTGGTGAGCACCGCGACACCAGCGGAGTCGTAGCCGCGGTATTCCAGCCGGCCCAGCCCGCGCAGCACGACGTCGAGGGCGTCTCGATGCCCGATGTAGCCCACGATTCCGCACATGGTGCGTCACGCTAGCTTAGTAATCCGATACCGTCCCGGCATGCGCACCGACCCCGCCGTCCGCAGCAAGACTGACCTGCTGTCCCGGCCAGGCCCCCACGCGGTGTCCCGAGGTGATCTCGCGGCGGCCGGCATTCCCGGTGTGCTGTTCACACCGCGGTCCGGGCACGGGCTGCCCGCGGTCGCGTTCGGACACGGCTGGCTGCAGCCGACGGCACGCTACGAGGAGTTGCTGCGCCACCTGGCCACCTGGGGTTTCGTCGCGGCGGCGCCGGCCACCCAGCATGGCGCGCTGGCCGCACACCAGCAGTTCGCCACCGATCTGCGCACCACGCTGGACGTGTGCGCCGGGGCGCGGCTGGGCGGCGGCGAAGTCAGCGTCGATCCCGGCAAGCTGGGCCTGGTCGGGCACGGGATGGGCGGCGGCTGCGCGGTGCTCGCGGCGGCCGACGACGACCGTTGCGCGGCGGTGGCCACCCTGGCGGTGGCCGAGACCCTGCCCTCAACGCTGCCCGCCGCGCGCCGCTGCACCATGCCAGGCCTGCACGTGACCGGCGGCAAAGATCTCCTGGCGCCCAAGCTCGGACACGCCGAGCCGGTGGCCAGGGCGTGGGCCGGCCCCGTGCTGCTGCGCACGCTGCCCAAAGCCAGCCATCTCGGTTTCACTGCGGGCCCGCACTGGAGCGACCTGCTCCTCGGCAGCGGCCCAGAAACCGGCACCCGGCGAATGAGCCGCGCCCTGATCACCGCATTCCTGCTGCGCCACCTCACCGGCGCCACCGACACCGACTACGACGCCCTGCTCACCGAACCCCACTAAAATTGCTGAACCCTTTCAATTGTCCGGGGCCAACCAAACGGATTTCCGCGCTGGCGCCCCACTGATGGAGGTCAGGCCGCCATCGGGAGAAGTCACCGATTCTTGGTGCCACTGCGCCTCTCGATATATTTTCACCAGCTGCTCGCGCAGCAACCGCCACCGCACATCCAGGCCTTTCCCGCTTGCCACCGTCTGTGACCTCGTTCGTGCGCTTGTCGTCACTGGGCGGCACCCAGGGCCGGGGAGCCTCTCTCCGGGCTGGCGGGGGCAGGAGCCCCGACGGGGGGTATGCAAGCCTGGGACTCGACCCGGCCCTGGTGCCTTGGTGGTACTGAACTCGATGTGACGGGTTGTGGGTAAGCGAATACACTCGGTTGTCACGGGCGGAATGACCTTCGGCGGCTACGCTGAGCAGTCCGAGCACACCAGGAAAACGGGGGAACTGAGACCGACATGGCACGGGAACCGGACGAGATCGCCGATCTGCGCCGTGCGCTTGGTGCCCAGCTTGCCGCCTTCCGCCAGGCGGCGGAGCTGACCCAGGGCCCAGTTGGCCATCCCCGCGTCGGTGGACCGCACGACCGTGGCGCACATCGAGCGCGGGCGCTCCCGAGGGGACCAGCGTTTCTGGAAGATCGCTGACGACCGGTGCCGAGCGGCGGACAACACGATGCCCACCGAATGGCTGGACCAGATCCACGACCAGCTCACGAGATTCCTCCGCGGATGGGCGAACACGATGAACCGTCGAAAACTACTCGAGAAACTGGGATGGGCAGCCGCCGTTGTTGCCGCCTCACCGATCGTGAACACTCTGGATTCCGAGGAACAGGAACGCCTGACTCGCGCCCTCGTTACACCAAGCCGGGTGGATCAGCGAGTCATCAACCACCTGGACGCCATGCTCCAGGATTGTAAACGGCAAGACGACGCACTGGGCTCGCGTGCGGTGCTGCCTACGGCACTCGCGCAACAAAATCTGGTTCATAACCTGCTGGTGGAATTCCCGGCTGCGCTACGACCCCAGCTTCTTTCGGTGTGCAGTGACATGTCCACGTCCATCGGATATTATTTCTTCGATCACAATGACTACGACAGCGCCCGGCGCTACTGCGAGCAGGCCCGGGCGGCGGCGCAGGACGCGGACAATATCGAGCTCACCATTTACGCACTGTGCGAAATGAGTGATCACGCATCCTGGGAGGGCAAAGTCCAGCCCGCCATCGAGTTCGCTGCGGCGGCCCAGAGCCTGGTCAGCAAAAGCGAGGATCCGCTGATGCGAATCTGCGCGGCACAACGGACAGGCACGGCGCATGCGGTCGACGGCGACTACCAGGCGTGTATGGTCGATTTCGAGGCGGCTCAGGATGCCCTCTCGTCAGCTGGACAGCCGCCAGCCGGATCGCTAGGGTATTTCCTTAATGAAGGATATATCGCCAGCACGAAGAGTGAGTGCCTGTTGCGGTTGAGAAAGCCGCAGGAAGCGGTGGCGAGCGCCAACGCGGGACTGACGCTCTACGACAAGTCTTTCGTGGACGGTCGCGCCGTCTGCACGCTTCGCCTAGGCAATGCTCATCTCCAATCTGGCGAGATTGATGAGGCGGCGCGGGTCATCGGTGGTGCCGCTGGTCTTGCCGCCCAGACCCGCTTGGCGCGGCTGGTGACAGAGCTGCGCACGACACGCGCTCGGATGCAGCCGTGGCGGGGAACCCAGGCTGTCACAACGCTGGACGATCAGTTGGCGGCTTATGGCCTGGTACCGAGCTCTCCCATCAATAAGATCCCGACTCACGAGTCCGAGGGACGGAAGATTGACAGCCGCACCGCCACGGTGGTCGGTATCGGGTCGGGAAGCTGCCCGATGCGCTCGGCGAGGATGGTGGGGTCGGCGTGCCACGCGCTCGGCCCCATCGCGACAGCCGCCGCGACATCCTGGTGAGTGAGGTGCACCGTCGAGCGGTGCTCGTGGCGCTCGACGAGAGTGAAATGGGGTGTCAGTTTCTCGGCAAGCCGCTCGTCCTTGCGCTCGTCGATCGTCAGCAGATCAAGCGGTTGAACCAGCTCGCTGAGATGGTCGCGGATCGGAGTGACGACCAGCAGGCGACCGGCGGAGTTGAGGACCCGGCGCAACTCGGCACCGTTTCGCGGGGCGAAGATGTTCACCACAACCACCGCCGCGGCATCGGCGACCGGCAGCGGACGCCAGGCGTCGCACGCGACCGCGCCGATTCGCTCATGGGCGCGCGCAGCCCTGCGAAGGGCGAACTTCGACACGTCCAAGGCCAGCCCCACCCTGCCGGGAAGACAATCAACCACAGCCGCGAGATAATACCCCGTGCCCGCGCCGACATCAATGACACATCCGTCGACTTCAAGCGTGGTCGCCACCTCCGCGGCGGCATCCGCGAGATCGGAAACTATGCCCGCGTAATGGCCTGCCGCGAGAAAGTCGGCTCGCGCCTGAACCATCGCCGCCGTGTCGCCGCCACCCCCGCGAGCCCCAGCGGGCAGCAAGCTGACGTAGCCCTGACGCGCGATGTCGAACACGTGCTCAGCCGCGCAGCGAAGCGATCCACCGTCACGGGACACCTGCGCACCGCAATACGGACACACCAGGTAGCGGATCACATCGTCAAGCACGGCGGCACAGCGTAGTGCGCTCACGCCGACGGGTGGCCGGCGACGACCTTGGCGATGCGCTGAGCGATGGTGGTGGCGGCCGCTTCGGTGGGGGCCTCGACCATCACCCGCACCAGCGGCTCGGTTCCCGAGGGGCGCAGCAGGACGCGGCCGGTCTCGCCCAGTTCGGCCTCGGCGCTGGCGATCGCCTCAGTTACCGCGGGTGCGGAGGAGACCGCTGTATTGTCCGACACCGCGACGTTGACCAGCACCTGCGGCAGCCGGGTCAGCACGCTGGCCAGCTCAGCCAGGCTGCGCCCGGAGCTGACCATCCGGGCCATCAGCCGCAACGCGGTAAGTAGCCCGTCACCGGTGGTGGCGTGCGCCGGGAGCACCACATGCCCGGACTGTTCGCCGCCCAGCGAGAACCCCCCCGCATGCAGCGCCTCCAGCACGTACCGGTCCCCCACCGGAGCGGTCCTTACCGTCACGCCGTGCGCGCGCATCGCCAGGTGCAGCCCCAGGTTGCTCATCACGGTGGCCACCAGCGTGTCCCGCGTCAGCTCGCCGGCCTCCCGCATCGCGAGCGCGAGAATGGCCATGATCTGGTCACCGTCCACCACTGCGCCGGTGGCGTCCACGGCGAGGCAGCGGTCGGCGTCGCCGTCGTGCGCGACACCGAGCGCCGCGCGCCGCGCCAGCACCGTCTCCCGCAGTCGCTCCAGATGCTCGGACCCGCAGCCGTCGTTGATGTTGAGCCCGTCGGGCTGCGCGTGCAGCGCCACCACCTCGGCGCCGACCAGCCGGTAGGCGCGCGGGGCGAGAGTGGACGCCGCGCCATGCGCGCAGTCGACCACGACGCACAGCCCCTCCAGTGACTGCGGGGTGGCCAGCAGGAGGTGATCCACATAGCGCCCGGCGGCGCCCGGCGCGTCCCGCACCCGGCCGATCCGGGCTCCGGTGGGCCGCTCGAACTCGCGGCTCTCCACCCGGGCGGCGATCTCGTCCTCCACCGAGTCGGGCAGCTTGTGACCGCCAGCGGCGAAGAGCTTGATGCCGTTGTCCGGCATCGGGTTGTGCGAGGCGGAGATCATCACGCCGAGGTCGGCGGCGAACTCGCTCACCAGGTGGGCAACCGCTGGGGTGGGCAGCACCCCGACCCGCAGCACATCAGCACCAGCGGAGGTCAGACCGGCGGTGACGGCCGCCTCCAGCATCTCGCCGCTGGCTCGAGGGTCCCGACCGACCACTGCGACCGGGCGATGTCCTAGACCGTGCTCGGCAAGCACCCGGGCCGCGGCAGCCGAGACAGCGAGAGCCAGCTCCGGCATGAGCTCGGAGTTGGCCAGCCCACGCACTCCGTCGGTGCCGAACAGGCGCCGCGGCACCGCGTGCGGCATTAACGCTTCGAGTACTGAGGCGCCTTGCGTGCCTTCTTCAGTCCGTACTTCTTGCGCTCCGTGGAGCGGGCGTCGCGGGTGAGGAAGCCAGCCTTCTTCAGCGCTGGGCGGTCATCCACGTTGATCTCGATCAGGGCCCGGGAAATGGCCAACCGCAGCGCGCCAGCCTGGCCGGAGATGCCGCCACCGGAGAGGTTGCCCAGGACGTCGTAAGACTCCGGCTTGTTGACGATCACCAGCGGTTCCCGGATCAGCTGCTGATGCACCTTGTTCGGGAAGTACCGCTCCAGGCTGAGGCCGTTGAGCTTGAAAACACCGGTGCCGGGGACCAAACGCACCCGCACGACCGCCTCTTTGCGGCGGCCGACGGCCTGCACGGCCACACCACTGGGAACCGGCATCGCCAGCACGAGCGGGGCCGATGCGGGCGGGGCCGATGCAACGGTGGCCGATGCAACGACGGCAGCCGGACCAGTCTCGGGTTCCGGAGTCTGCGGAGTGGTCACGGCGTCTCTCGGGTCCTCACTAGTCGTTTCTGAGATGGTCACTGGGCGACCTGGGTGATCTGGAATGGCTGCGGCCGCTGGGCCACGTGGGGGTGCTCGGGGGCGGCATACACCTTGAGCTTGCGGGCCATCGCCCGACCGAGCGTGTTCTTCGGGAGCATACCCTTGATGGACCGCTCCACCAGGCGCTCCGGCTGGGTGGCGAGCATCTCGGTGAACGAACGCCGCTTGAGCCCGCCCGGATGACCGCTGTGCCGGTAGACGAAGCTGCGATCGCCCTTGTTGCCCGTCAACGCCACCTTGCCGGCATTGACGATCACGACGAAGTCGCCGGTGTCGACATGCCGGGCATAGGTCGGCTTGTGCTTACCTCGCAGCAGCGTGGCGACCTGACTGGCCAGACGACCCAGAACCACGTCCGTGGCATCGATCACATGCCAGGCGCGCTCGATCTCGCCAGGCTTGGGGGTGTAAGTGCGCACGGACCTACCTTGTCATCGCGGTTCGCAGGGTCCCCGGAACGATACCGGCCGCCGCGCGAGCGGGTCACAACGGGGTCGCAACAGGGTCGGGGCGGGGTCGCCGCCAAGCCGAGCATCACCCGGCGGCGACCCGATGGCCTCAGCCGGAGAACCACCGCCGCGTGTTCGCCGCCTCGCCGGCCTGGTAGTTGTCGTTCGAGGTGCCCAGGGCCACCGCGATCTGGTTCAGCACCTGGTTCAGGTCGTTGGCCGATCGGTCCCACTCCGTCTGGTAGGCCTGGTAGGCGCTCGACGCGTCGCCGGTCCAGGTCTCCACCAGTGGCCGCAGGGACCGCTTGAGATCCTCCATCTCCCGGCTGATGTTCGTCCAGGTGGCCTGAATCGAGTTCCGCGCGCTCTCCAGCTCGCCGAACGTGACCAGGATCGTGCCATCACTCACGGTCTATCTCCTTTGCGATGTAGGTGGGCGCGCTCAGTGGTCCAGCGCCTGAATGATCCGCGAGTAGGTCTGGTTCTCAGCCTCGTCGGTCTGGGCATAGGAGGTCCCGGAATCCTGGATCTGCTGACCGATGTTGTTGAGTGCCTCGTTGATGGTGCGCGCGTCGAAATCCCACCGCTCCATCAGCATGTGGAAGGCGGTCGCCGCCTGGCCCTGCCAGGCCGCCGTCAACGGTGCCAGCTGGTTGCGCAGGCACGAGAGTTGACTCTGCACGCTCTGGTTGACCTCGGCGACCTGCTGCGCCGCCGTCTGCATCTGCTCGAACTGCGCGCCGAACTGCTGTGCCATCTGCCGTGAGTCTCCTTGGTTCTGGTGTTGGGTGAGCATCCGACTACTGAGAGACGTCACACTGCCAGATCCAGTTCCTCACCGTAACCACCTGGTCACAGAACGTTGCAACCGCAAACGAGTACTTACGGCTCGATGCCCACCGCGATGCCCTCAAGCCCGCTGGGATGCTCGGCGGAGCCGAAGACGACCGTGTCGGCCCGGGAGGCGGTGCGCAGCGGTTCGGCCACCGCGTGGGCCAGCTCGGCGGGCGCGCCGCTCACCGGGTCCACAATCAGCGCGGCGATTCGGGTACCAGAGTGCAGCCGCCGCTCGGAGCGAAGCGCTCGAACAGCGTCGAGGATCACGACCATCTGGTCGATGTCGCTCGGATCGGTCTTCCAGCTCTCATCCACCACTGGCCACGACGAGACGTGAATGCTCACGACCTTCTCCTGACCAGCGTAGAAACGCTGGTACAGAGACTCGGTCACGAATGGCGCGAACGGCGCGAACAGCGCGAGCACGCTCCGGTACGCCTCCCGCATAGTCCACCGCGCGCTGAGCCGTTCACTGTCAGCGTGCTTGTCCGGATCCAGGAAACGATCTTTGATCATCTCCAGGTACCGGTCGCAGAACAGCGACCAGAAAAACCTCGACGCCGCTTTGTGCGCCTGCGTGAAGTCATAGCGATCGAACGCCTCGGTGGCCTCCACGACCGTCTCGGCCAGATGCGCGAGCACCCAGCGGTCCACAGCGCTGCGGTCA
This sequence comes from Pseudonocardiaceae bacterium, assembly GCA_039924425.1. Taxonomy (GTDB): domain Bacteria; phylum Actinomycetota; class Actinomycetes; order Mycobacteriales; family Pseudonocardiaceae. Next base: position 3,655 of record JBDTAX010000002.1, on the reverse strand, counting down.
GCCACTGGGATCGGCGTCGCGACGGACGGGTCGAGCCCATCCAGATGGAGGTCCAAGAAGCGACCGACGTTCCAGAGTTTGACGGTGAGCTTCCGACCGACCTTCACGTCCTTCTCGTTGTACCGGAGGTCATGACCGAGCCGGGCCGACGTCGCCCACAGCCGCAGCGCATCCGCGCCGTAACGGGCGATGACCTGGTCGGGCACGTAGCGGTTGAACCCATCCGCACCCACCGACTTCTCCAGGTCGCGCTTCGAGATCTTCTTGCCCTGCTCGTTGAGACCCCACCCGGAAATCATCACCGTGTGCCACGGCACCCGGCCGAAGTGGAACTCCGACTGGACCACTGTGTAGAAAAGCCAAGTCCGGATGATCTCAAATGCCTGGACCCGCAGGCTCATCGGAGCCAGCGCGGGATCCGAGCCGGCCGGCGACACCGCCCATCCGTCATGGATCTGCGGCGACAGCGACGAGGTCATCCAGGTGTCCATCACGTCGGCGTCCCCGGTGAAACCGCCAGGTGTGCCGCGCTGGCTTTCGGTGAAACCCGGCGGGAGGTCAGTGCTGGGATCCACTGGCAACGCCGACAATTCCGGTGTCAGCACGTCGCCCTGGATCGGCGCGGCGTTCTCATCAAGCCGGTACCAGACCGGAAACGGCACGCCGTAGTGACGCTGGCGGGTGATGTTCCAGTCCCACTTGAGTCCGTCGATCCAGTCGTCGAGGCGGCGCTTCATCGACTCCGGCACCCACACCAATTCCGCCGCGCGGGCCCGGAAGCGGTCCCGGTGTTCCATGACCCGGACGAACCATTGCGGCCGGATCTGAAACTCCACCGGCGTGGAGCAGCGCTCGTGCACCCCGACCACCTGCCGCACCGAGGCGGAATCCAGCAGCTCGCCACTACTTTTCAGGAGCTCAAGCGCGACGCGGCGAGCATCATCGACGTTCCGACCCGCCAGTGGCCCGCTCGACTGGTCGAACCTCCCGTCCGGACCGAGCACCAGACGCAGGTCAAGTGCGTCCTGGCGCCACTTGTTCACGTCCTCGACGTCACCGAAAGTGCAGACCATCATCAGTCCGGTGCCGAACTCGGGATCGACCGACGGGTCAGCTTTGATCGGCACCTCGTGGCCGAAAATGGGCACCCGCGCGAACGTGCCCGCCAGCTCGGCGTACCGCTCGTCGCCGGGGTGGAAGTACATCGCCACGCAGGCCGCAAGCAGCTCCGGTCGGGTGGTGGCGATGACCAGCGGCTTTCCCGTCGCCACCGCCGAGAACGCGATCTGGTGGATGCGGCCCTTGCGCTCCAGATCCTCGACGTCGGCCTGCGCCAGCGCCGTGCGACACTCGACACACCAGAGAATCGGGTCCCGGCTGCGCCGGATGTAACCGGCGTCGAGCAGCGTGAGGAAACTCGCCTGGGCGGTGGCCTGGCAGCGCGGGTCGATGGTGGAGTACGTCTGGGACCAATCCACGGACAGCCCCACCCGGCGCCACAGATCCTCATAGCGCGCCGCGGTGGTTTTGGTCTCCTTCATGCAGAGCTCGATGAATTCAGCCCGGGGGACCTCCGCCGCCTTGATGCCGTACTTCTGCTCGACGAAACGCTCGGTGGGCAGGCCGTTGTCGTCGAAGCCCATCGGGTAGAAAATGCGCTCGCCGCGCATGCGGTGGTATCGCACGACGAAATCGGCCTGGGAATAACTCATCGCATGGCCCACGTGCAGGTGCGAGGCCGACACGTACGGCGGCGGCGTGTCGATGCTGAAGACCTGCCCGGCAGCGTCCGCGTCGTAGGTGCCTGGGTCGTACCGGTAGACGTCACGTTCTTCCCAGAGCGCGCGAACGCTCGCCTCCACCGCACTCGAGTCGTACTCACTGCTTTCCATGGGGTGCAAGGCTACTGTGTGCCAGGCTACCGGAGCCCCAGCCCGCCGTCGGTGATCCTGCCTCGAAGCTGCCGCAGGGCTCGCGCCCGAGTGGGCCCGATCCCGCCGACGGGGATGCCGGCCGTGCGGGCGACCTCCGCGTAGGGGCGCGGGTGCTCGGTGAACAGCTCCCGCAGCAGGGCTCGAGGGCGAGGCGGCAACTCCGCGACGATGTTCCACAACGCCCGGGTGGTGTCGGCATCAACGACGCGCTGCTCGGGACCCACCGAGGAATCAGCGACAGTATCCAGCACCTGGTGGCAAAAATTCGGCGCGCGGGTGGCCCGGCTCAGGATGCGCAGGCATTCGCGCCGGGCGGTGGTCGCCAGCCACCCGCCCAACCGCTCAGGGAACCGCACGTGGTGGACGTTCTCGGCCAGCCGAAGCCAGGTCATCTGCACCGCGTCGCGCGCGTCGGCGTCCTGCATCTGAAACGAGCGCACTGTCCCGGACACGAGCTTGCCGTACCGGCGCAGGATGTCGTTCCAGGCCAACGGGTCGCCGTCGCGCGACCGTCGCAGCAGGTCGGCGACGTCATCACTGGGGGCGCCAGTGGGGGGGAAGCTCCTTGTGGGGGCTGTCATGAGCCCACCCTCGGTCACCGAGCTTGGTTAGGAATACATGCCAGATTGGAGCCAGATCGGAGCGGATCGGCCTCCTCACCGCGGTCGCGCCGCAGCGAGGTTGCCGGCCGCCTTCAGGGTGTGCGGGTGCTCCTCGCCGAACACCCGCCTGGCCCGGGTGAAAGTGTCCGCGCTGAGCTGCCGGGCCGCCTGGGCCTCGCCCACCGCATACAGGGCGGCGGCGACCGTGTTCGCGACATCAATGGTGTAATAGTTCTCCTCACCCAGGACCAGCCGCGCCCGAGTGAGCGTGTCCTCCTGCAGCTGCCGCGCCGAGTCGAACTGGCCTAGCGCGTGCAGGTCGCGACCAAGGTCGTTGGCCAGGTAAATAGTGAACGGATGTTCAGCACCGAGAGTCTGTCGTGCGGCGGCGAGGCTGTCCTCGTGCAGCTGGCGGGCGGCCTGGGCCTCGCCCAGCTCACGCAGGTCGCGGCCCAGGTGATGAATCATGCGCCAGACCTCGACGTGGTCATCGCCGATTCGCCGCCTGCGGTCGAGGGTGTCGACGTTGAGCTGCCGGGCCTGCTCAAACGCGCCAGCAAGAGCAGCCACCGGCTGTGGGCACGCAGGTAGCCACACAGCGCTCCCACCGCGCTGACCGTGCCGGCGATCGCAGCCGCTCCCGCAGATGCGCGAGCGTGGCGTCCCGCCCGGACGAACCCCGGGTTGCGTGGGCCGACGTTCCACACTGCTGTAGGGGGCGCGGGCGGGGCCAACACCGCGATGGGTGCGGCCTCCTCGGGCGGGTGCCAGTCCAGGCTCGGCGCGTGGGTGAGGATGGCGCGCTCCAACCGTCGCAGCGCGGCACTGGGGTCTAAGCCCAGCTCTTCGGTCAACCGCCCCCGAGTATCCCGCAGCACCGCTAGCGCCTCGACCTGCCGTCCGGCCCGATAGAGCGCCAAAGCGAGCAGCTCACAGCCGTGTTCGCGCAGCGGATGGGCTCGCACGTGGGCGCCCAGTTCGGCCACCACTACGTGATGCTCACCCAGCCACAACTGCGCATCGCACCGCCCCTCGAGCACCGACAGCCGAAGCTCTTCCAGCCGCGCGACGTCCGGTGCAGCCCACCTGGCGTCCCGCATGTCGGCATAGGCACAGCCG
>JBDTAX010000001.1:0-17671 GCA_039924425.1 Pseudonocardiaceae bacterium | reverse complement strand
GTCGAGGCCGGGGTCACCGCCGGGCCGGAGCTGCTCGCAGTCGCCCACGAGTACCTCGACCCGATGCGGGCTGACGGCATCGACACCCTGATCCTGGGCTGCACCCACTACCCGCTGCTGACGGGCGTGATCTCCTATGTGCTCGGTGACGACGTGACCCTGGTGTCCAGCGCGGAGGAGACCGCCAAGGATGTGCTGCGGGTGCTCACCGAGGCTGAGTTGCTGCGCGCCGAACCCGAGGAACCGGAGCACCTGTTCACCGCCACCGGAGATCCGGTGTCGTTCGCTCGGTTGGCCCGCCGTTTCTTGGGACCGTCGCTGGCGGCACCCATAGTGGCCGGAGGGTGAGATGCGGCTGACAGTGCTCGGTTGCTCCGGCAGCGTCCCCGCGCCGGAGTCTCCCGCGTCTGGTTATCTCCTCCGGGCCGAAGGGGCCAGCGTGGTGCTCGATCTGGGCAACGGGACCTTCGGAGCGCTGCAGCGCCACCTCGACCCGTTCACCCTCGACGGGCTGGTCCTGTCCCACCTGCACCCGGACCACTGCGCCGACGTCTCGGCGTTGACCGTCTACCGCCGCTACCACCCGCACCCGCCACCGTGTGTCGCGCTGCCACTGTTCGGGCCGCCGGACACCGCCGAGCGCCTGTTGGCCGCTTACGCGCCCAACGCCGAAGAGCGCAGCGGCACTGACCTGTCCGACGTCTACGACTTCCGGTCCTACCGCGAGACGGCACGGATCGGCCCGTTCGAGGTGCGCGCCACCCGCGTCGAGCACACCTGCGAGGCTTATGCGCTGCGGATCAGCCACGCGGGGCAGGTGCTGGTCTACTCCGGCGACACTGGCCCATGCCCGCAGCTCGCCGAGCTGGCCACCGGTGCGGACATCCTACTCGCCGAGGCGTCCTGGCCGGACCGGCCGGGCAACCCGACTGGGATCCACCTGTCTGGAAGGCAAGCTGGCGAGGCCGCCGCGGCGGCGAGCGTCGGCCGGCTGCTGATCACTCACGTGCCCCCGTGGACCGATGCCGCGCAGGTGCTCGCTGAAGCCAAGGCCGCCTTCGGCGGGCCCACCGAGCTGGTCCGCCCCGGTGTCAGCTACGAGATCTGAGCGGGCAAAGCTGGGTGGGTAGGCTGGCGCGGTGACACGAACGGACGGCAGGACTGACGAGGCGCTCCGAGAGGTGCGCATCACTCGCGGTTACCAGCAGTGGCCGGCGGGGTCGGTGCTCATCGAGAGCGGTCTTACCCGGGTGCTCTGCGCGGCGAGTGTGGTCGAGGGCGTGCCGCGCTGGCGCAAGGGTTCCGGGCAGGGTTGGCTGACCGCGGAGTACGCGATGCTGCCGTCGGCGACCCACACCCGCGGCGACCGGGAGTCGGTCAAGGGCCGCTTGGGTGGCCGGACGCACGAGATCAGCCGGATGATCGGGCGCTCGCTGCGATCGTGCATCGACCTCGCAGCGCTGGGGGAGAACACGATCTCGCTGGACTGCGATGTCATCCAGGCCGACGGCGGCACTCGCACCGCGGCGATCACCGGCAGTTACGTGGCGCTGGTGGACGCGGTCACCTGGTTGAGAGCGGCCGGTCGGCTGCGCCATCCGCATCCGCTGTCCTGCTCCATCGCCGCGGTGAGCGTCGGCGTGGTGGACGGCCGAGTGCGGCTGGACCTGCCCTATGAGGAGGACTCCCGGGCCGAGGTCGACATGAACGTGGTGGCCACGGACACCGGCACGCTGGTGGAGCTGCAGGGCACCGGGGAGGGCGCCACCTTCGCGCGGTCCACCCTGGACCAGATGCTGGACCTGGCTCTCAAGGGCTGCCAGGAGCTGACCGCGGTGCAAACCGCAGCGCTGGCCCATCCCTACCCTGGTGAGTTACCCCGGTCAGGCCAATCACTCCGGTCATGAGCCCCGCTCGGTTGCTGCTGGCGACGCGCAACGACCAGAAGCTCCTCGAGCTGCGGCGCATCCTGGCCTCGTCTGACATCGGTTTCCACGTGCTGGGGCTCGCCGATGTGCCGCCGTTCCCGCAGGCCCCGGAGACCGCCGCCACCTTTGAGGGCAACGCGTTGGCCAAGGCCCGTGATGCGGCGGCGGCCACCGGTCTGACCACGGTCGCCGACGACTCGGGCCTGGAGGTGGATGCGCTGGGTGGTATGCCCGGGGTGCTCTCGGCACGGTGGGCCGGCCGCCACGGCGACGACGGCGCGAACCTGAGGCTGGTGCTCGATCAGTTGGTGGATGTCCCGGACCAGCGCCGCGGCGCGGCCTTCGTCTGCGCCGCGGCGCTGGTCGTGCCACTGAGTGATCAGATTGTGGGTGCCCAGTCTTTAGGTGCACAGGTTGGGGGAACCGAGACCGTGGTGCGCGGGTACTGGCGCGGCACCCTGACCCGGGTGGCCCACGGCGGCAACGGCTTCGGTTACGACCCGATCTTCATCCCGGACGGTGATCGGCGTACTTCCGCGGAGCTGGACCCGGCCGAGAAGGATGCCGTGTCGCACCGAGGCCGGGCACTGCGAGCGTTACTGCCCGCGCTGCGTGCAGCCCGATCGGTTGTCTAGCGCAAGAGGCCCACTTCGTGATCCGATTCACGGGTGAACAGCGACGTTTCCCAGCCCAGTCCAGGCGTCGACGCGCCGAAGATCGCCGTCGAGGCCACCCTGCCCTGGTTTGATGACCTGCCGATCGACATGGACGCCGTGAAACTGGGGCAGGGTGTTGAGTTGCACCCGCTGTGTCAACCGCTGGCCCCTCTGCTGGGGGTGTGGCGCGGCGAAGGCCTGGCGCAGTACCCCTCGCTGCTCGGGGAGTTTCGTTACGGTCAGCAGGTCAGTTTCACCCACGACGGCAGGCCGTTTTTGGTCTACGAGGCCCGGGCGTGGCTGCTGAGCCAAACCGGTGCGGTGCTGCGGCCCGCGGCTCGCGAGGTCGGGTGGTGGCGGATGGACGAGGACGAGACCATCGAGGTGGTGCTCGCGCACATGTTCGGCATCTGCGAGATCTATTACGGTGGGCGCACCGGCGAGACGGCGTGGGAGCTCGAATCCGATACCATCTCCCGAACCGACACCGCCCGGGAAACGACCGCGGCAGCCCGCCTCTACGGAATCCTCGACAATGGTGACTTAGCCTACGCCGAAGAGCGCGCCCTACGCGGCCTCCCCCTCCAACCCCACCTCTCAGCCCAACTCGCACGCATCGCTTAATAGCGCCATTCAGCTCCGAATGGCGCCGCGATCCTGATTGGACTTACGGAGCGTAACAACGATCACTGCGGACTGGGCCGAGTGGTTCGTGGTGTTGTGGCAATGCGGTGGTCCCGTTTTGTTGAGCTGGGGACACGCCGACCGGATCCGCTAGCGTCACCGCCCGCTGCATGTGTCCAAGCAACTGGCGAGGGGGTTCGAATCTGGTGACCACAGCTGAGAGCGTTGGCAGTGAGTGCGTGGCGTCGGACGTGGCTGCGCGAGGCCGCTTGTGATCGCCGCCACGGTGGGGAGGCTCGAGGACCCGACCTCCGCCACCACGGTGCGGAATTCGGCCACCGTTGCCGGTTGGGGACTCGTCAGCCGGGCTACCGGGCTGCTGCGGGTGGTGGTGATCGGGGCGGTGCTGGGCCCCACCTATTTCGCCAACGCCTTTCAGGCCGCCTACTTCGTCCCACACCTGGTGTTCGTCTTGATCGCTGGGCCGGTGTTGGTGATGGTGCTGGTGCCGGGTGTGGTCCGCGCGGTGGGTACCGGCGACACGGCGCGGGCTCGGGAGGTGCTCGGCCGGGTGGCCGGGTGGCTGCTGTGGGTGTCCGCCGGGGTGGTCGTGCTGTTGATGCTGCTGTCCCCGGTGGTGGCCTGGACGCTGACCCTGGGAATTCCGGATCCCGCCACCCGAGAGCGGGCCCTGTGGTTGTCCACCCTGCTGATCCTGCTCATCGCGCCGCAGATGTTGTTGTATGCCATGGCGCATCTGGGGATGGCGGCCCAGCAAGCCCGGGGGCGTTTCGCCCTGGCGGCGGGCGCGCTGGCGGTGGAGAACGTTTTGTTGATCATAGCGGTGGCGCTGGCCGGCTGGTATTACGGGACAGGCTTGGACGTGGAGCACGTTCCGGTGGGTCTGGTGATCATGCTTGGGGCGGGCAGCACCGCGGCTGTCGCGCTGCAGGCGGGATTGCAGCTGGTGGGTACCGCGCGGGTAGGTTTGCTGGCCCGCCCGTCGATGTCGTGGCGGAGCGATCCGGAGGCTCGCGCGGTCATTCGTCGGTTGGTGCGTTCGCTGGGAGTGGCGGCGTGGCCGGCGGCGGCGATGTACGTGCTGCTCGCGGTGGCCGGTTCGGTGCCCGGTGGCGTCTTCGTGGTGCAGCTGTCCCACACCATGCTCGCTTCGTTGTCGTATGTCAGTGCTCGCGCGGTGTCGATGGCCGCGTTACCCGGATTGGCGCGTGCCGCGCATCGCGGCGATGGTGTGCGGTTCGGTGCGCAGTGGCGGCGGGGATTGTCTTATGCCGTGACGGCGAGCTTGCCGCTGTTAGTGTTGCTGGGAATGAACTCGCTGGCCGCGGCGAACATCCTGGCCAACGGTAAGTTGCGGCATGCGGCGTTAATGGGACCGCTGGCCACGTGCTTAGTGGTGGTGGCGGTGGCCCAGTTGGTCGGTGGAGTGGCCGACCTCGGTCGTCAGGCGTTGTTCGCGCGGTTGGAGGATCGGGTGCCGCGGCGGGCCAGTGAGATCGCTTTCGGAGTGATTGTGGTGACTTCGGCGCTGGCTTTGTTGCTGCCCGCTGATGGGTCTCGGTTGGTCTGGCTGGTGGTGGCCATGCTGGCCGGTGAGCTCGCCGCCGCCGCGACGGTGTTGACCCGACTGCGTCGGTCGATGGCGCCAGAGCGGTTCCTGGATCTCCAGACCTTGAGTGGGGCGTTGGCGGCCACGGTGGCGATAGTGCCGGTCGCCGGTGCGATGTGGCGGATCCATCAAGTCACCGGTGGTGATCGGCTTGACGATCTTGCGCTGATCGCGCTGGGTGGTCTCGTGGCGCTCGGGGTCTACGGGCTGGCGCTGCGCGCGCTGGGCAGCCGTAGGCTGCCCTCCAATGGCCGATCCGTCCACCTACCGCCCGGCGCCAGGCACGATCCCTGACGCGCCAGGGGTGTACCGCTTCCGCGACGAGCACCGCAGAGTGATCTACGTCGGCAAGGCGAAGAGCCTGCGAAGTCGGTTGAACTCCTACTTCGCCGACCTGTCCGGCCTACACCCGCGCACCCGGCAGATGGTCACCACTGCGGCCTCGGTGGAGTGGACGGTGGCCAGCACCGAGGTCGAGGCGCTGCAGCTGGAATACAACTGGATCAAGGAGTTCGACCCCAGGTTCAACGTCCGGTATCGCGACGACAAGTCCTACCCGGTACTGGCGGTGACGCTGAACGACGAGTATCCCCGGCTGCACGTCTATCGCGGTCCCCGCCGACGGGGAGTTCGGTATTTCGGCCCGTACGTGCACGCCTGGGCCATCCGGGAGACGCTGGACCTGCTCACCCGGGTGTTTCCGGCCCGGGTGTGCTCGGGCGGGGTGTTCACGCGGCACGGCCAGATCGGCCGGCCATGCCTGCTGGGCTACATCGACAAATGCTCAGCGCCGTGCGTGGGCACCGTCACCGCGCAGGAACATCGCGCCATCGTGGAGGATTTCTGCGATTTCCTGTCCGGCCGGACCGACAAGATGATCCGCCGGCTGGAGCGGGAGATGGAGGCGGCCGCCGCTGAGCTGGAGTTCGAGCGCGCCGCCCGGCTGCGCGACCACCTGGGGGCGCTTCGCCGGGTGCTGGAGAAGCAGGCGGTGGTGCTCGGTGACGGCACCGACGCGGACGTGGTCGCCTTCGCCTGCGATGAGCTCGAGGCGGCGGTGCAGGTGTTCCACGTCCGCGGCGGACGAGTTCGCGGTCAGCGCGGCTGGGTGATCGAGAAAGTTGCCCCGGAGAATCGACAGGTCGATCTGGTCGGCCAGTTCCTGACCCAGTTCTACGGTGAGCAGGCCGCGTTGGCCGAGGCCGCCGACGACGCCGCCCAGCCGGTGCCCCGGGAGGTGTTGGTTCCCGAGCTGCCCGAGGACGCCGACACACTGACCGAGTGGCTCTCCGAGTTGCGCGGCGCGCGGGTGCGGCTGCGGGTGCCGCAACGGGGGGACAAACGCGCGCTGGCCGAGACCGTGGCGCGCAACGCCGCGGAGGCCTTCGCGCAGCACAAGCTGCGCCGCGCGGGCGACCTGACCGCTCGGGCCGCGGCGCTGCAACAGATCCAGGAGCAGCTGGGGCTGGGCAGCGCTCCGCTGCGCATCGAGTGCATCGACGTGAGCCACGTGCAGGGCAGCGACGTGGTGGCGTCGCTGGTGGTCTTCGAGGACGGGTTGCCCCGCAAGTCGGACTACCGGCGTTTCGCGATCCGGGACGCCGCTGGTGAGGGGCGCTCCGACGACGTGGCGAGCATCGCCGAGGTGGTCCGCCGGCGTTTCGCCCGTTACCTGCGAGAGACCGAGCTGGATGCGACAGTCGGCGGGCCGGGGTTGGATCCCGACACGGGGCGTCCCCGCAAGTTCGCCTACCCGCCGAACCTGCTCGTGGTCGACGGCGGCCCCGCGCAGGTGGCCGCGGCGGCCGCGGTGCTGGGTGAGCTCGGCGTGACCGACGTGGCGATCGCCGGGCTGGCCAAGCGGCTGGAGGAGGTCTGGCTGCCCGGCGAGGCCGACCCGGTGATCCTGCCGCGCAGCGGCGAGGGCCTCTACCTGCTGCAGCGGGTGCGGGACGAGGCGCACCGGTTCGCGATCAGCTACCACCGGCAGAAGCGTTCTGTGCGAATGACCAGCTCCGTGTTGGATGACGTCACAGGGCTCGGGCAGACTCGGCGCACCGCGCTGCTCACGCACTTCGGCTCGGTGCGCCGCATCCGCCAAGCCAGCGTGTCCGAGCTCACCGAGGTACCCGGCGTCGGCCCGAGCACCGCGCGCGCGGTGCTCACCGCGCTGCGTAGTACCGGTGATCTGCGTAGTACCGGTGCCGGTGAGCTGGCTACAGAAGGAGACAACGAGGTGGCGCCGTGACCGAGATTCAGGGCGGTATCGAGGTTGCTGTGGTCTCCGGCCTCTCCGGAGCGGGCCGCAGCACGGCCGCCAAAGTGCTGGAGGATCTGGGCTGGTTCGTGGTCGACAACCTGCCGCCCGAGCTGATCGCCACCATGGTCGAGCTCGGTGCCCGCTCGCGGGGCGCGGTGACCAGGGTCGCGGTGGTTATGGACGTGCGCAGCCGGGCGTTCACCGACGACCTCGCCGCGGTGATCAAGGATCTGGACGCCCGCGGCTACCGGCCGAAGGTGCTGTACCTGGAGGCCACCGACGCGGTGCTGATCCGTCGCTTCGAGCAGGTTCGGCGTGGCCACCCGCTGCAGGCCGATGGCCGGCTGGCCGACGGGATCGCGGGGGAGCGGGCGCTGCTCGCCCCGCTGCGGGAGGAGGCCGACCTGGTGCTGGACACCACTGGGCTCTCGGTGCACCAGCTCCGGACCAAGATCGAACACGCGTTCGGTGGTGAATCCGGCACTCGCACCCGGATTACCGTGGTGTCCTTCGGCTACAAGTACGGGCTGCCGATGGACTCCGACCTCGTGATCGACGTGCGGTTCCTGCCCAACCCATTTTGGATCCCGGAGCTGCGTGAGGCCACCGGCAGGGACGCCGAGGTCCGCAACTACGTGCTATCCCAGGAGGGCGCCGAGGAGTTCCTGGACCGCTACCTCGCGCTGTTGCGCTTGATCAGCGGTGGCTACCGGCGGGAGGGCAAGCGCTACCTGACCATCGCGGTGGGGTGCACCGGTGGTAAACACCGCAGCGTGGTCGTTTCCGAGGCACTGGCCGCCCGGCTCGGTGGGGCGGCCGGTAGCGAGGAAGGTAGCGGAGAGGGAATCGGGGAAACAATCACTGTCAAGGTTGTGCACCGGGACGTGGGTCGAGAGTGACCCGCGTTCTCAAGGCTGTCGCGCTGGGCGGCGGCCACGGGCTGCACGCCACGCTGTTGGCGTTGCGGGCCATCACCGAGGACGTCACCGCGGTGGTCACGGTAGCCGATGACGGCGGCTCTTCCGGGCGGTTGCGCCGTGAGTTGGGAGTGCTCCCGCCGGGCGACCTCCGGATGGCGTTGAGTGCCCTCGCCGCACCCGACGGTGGCGGGGCGCGCTGGCGGCGGGTATTCCAGCATCGCTTCAGTGGCACCGGCGCGCTGGCGGGGCACGCAGTGGGCAACGTGGTGATGGCGGGGCTGCTGGAGGTGCTCGGTGATCCGGTGGCGATGCTCGATGAGGTGTGCGGGCTGCTCGGGGTGACTGGACGGGTGCTGCCGATGAGCACCGAGCCCCTCGACATCGAGGCCGACGTGGCTGGCCTGGACGGGGACTCCGATCACCCAGGGCGGCTGCGCCGGATCCGGGGCCAGGTGGCGGTGGCGACCACGCCGGGTCGGGTGCACCGGGTGTGGCTGCGACCCGAGCGGCCGAAGGCCTGCGTCGAGGCGGTCCGCGCGGTCGGTGACGCCGATCTCGTGGTGCTCGGGCCGGGCTCGTGGTTCACCAGTGTGCTACCGCACTTGCTGGTCCCCGACCTGGCCACCGCACTGGCCACCACCGCGGCGCGCGTGGTGCTGGTGCTCAACCTGGTCCCGCAGCCCGGCGAGACCGCTGGGTTCTGCCCCGAGCAGTACCTGAGCGTGCTGTGCGACCATGCGCCAGCTGGCTTCACCGTGCACGCGGTCCTCGCCGATGTGGACACCGTCCCGGTGCCCGCCCGGTTGCGCCGGGGCGCGAGGGCGCTGGGCGGGCACGCGTACCTTGACCGGGTCGCCGACGAGGGATCCACCGATCGCCACGATCCGGTGGCACTGGCCGCGGCGCTGCGTCGGATACTGGTGGCCGAGCCTAGTGACCGAGGCCTGCAAGGGGAGGAGAAGCGCCAGTGGCCATGACCTCCGCCGTCAAGGACGAGCTGAGCCGGCTGCGGGTGACCAAGATGTGCTGCCGACGGGCGGAGGTCTCCTCGCTGCTGCGTTTCGCTGGGGGGCTGCACATCATCGCGGGGCGCGTCGTGGTGGAGGCCGAGCTGGACACCGGCTCCACCGCGCGGCGGCTGCGCCGGGAGGTGCACGAGCTGTACGGGCACAACTGCGATGTGCACCTGATCACCGCCGGCGGCCTGCGCAAAGGCACCTGTTATGTGGTGCGGGTAGTCCGTGACGGGGAGGGGCTGGCCCGTCAGACCGGGCTGCTGGATCTGCGCGGCCGCCCGGTGCGCGGGTTGCCCCCGCAGGTCGTCTCGGGTGGTCTCTGCGATGCCGAGGCCTCCTGGCGCGGGGCGTTCCTCGCGCACGGGTCGCTCACCGAGCCCGGCCGCTCGGCCGCCCTGGAGGTGACCTGCCCGGGGCCGGAAGCGGCACTGGCCCTGGTCGGAGCGGCCCGCCGGCTGGGCATCGGGGCCAAGGCCCGCGAGGTCCGGGGCGCCGATCGGGTAGTGATCAGAGACGGGGACGCCATCGGGGCGTTGCTCACCCGGCTCGGCGCGCACGAGTCGGTGTTGGCCTGGGAAGAACGCCGGGTGCGCCGCGAGGTGCGCGCCACCGCCAATCGGCTGGCCAACTTCGATGACGCGAATCTGCGCCGGTCCGCGCGCGCGGCGGTGGCCTCGGCGGCGCGGGTCAGCCGGGCCCTGGATTTGCTCGGCGGGGACATCCCGGGACATCTGCTCACCGCGGGCCGGCTGCGGCTGGAGCATCGGCAGGCTTCGCTGGAGGAGCTCGGCCAGCTCGCCGACCCACCGCTGACCAAGGACGCGGTGGCGGGCCGGATCCGCCGGCTGCTGGCGATGGCCGACCGCAAGGCCGAGGAGCTGGGGCTGCCGGACACCGAATCCGTGGTGACTCCGGACATGCTGGACGCGTGAGGCCGCGAACACCCGCGGGCTCCCCCTCCCGGGGGTCCTGCGTGGTGAGTACCGCCGCTAGGGTGACGCCCCAGAGGCAGAAGTCTGGGTAGTGAGGGAGAGGGCATCGTGACCGTTCGGGTAGGGATCAACGGATTTGGCCGCATCGGGCGCAACTTCTGGCGCGCTGTGCAGTCGGGTGGCCACGACATCGAGGTGGTGGCGTTCAACGACCTCGGTGACGTGGCGACCATGGCGCACCTGCTCAAGTACGACAGTGTGCTGGGCCGGCTGAAAGAGGACGTGCACGTCACCGACGACGGCATCGCGGTGGGTGGTAAGACCATCAAGGCGCTCGCGGAGCGGGACCCGGGCGCACTGCCCTGGGGCGCCCTGGGCGTCGATGTGGTGGTGGAGTCGACGGGCTTCTTCACCACGGCGGCGGACGCCCGAAAGCATGTCGACCCCGGCGGCGCGAAGAAAGTGATCATTTCCGCGCCGGCCAAGGGCGAGGATCTCACGGTGGTGCTCGGGGTCAACGACGCCAAGCTGGACGGTTCTCAGACGGTGATCTCCAACGCCTCGTGCACCACGAACTGTCTGGGCCCGATGGCCAAGGTGCTGCACGACGCCCTGGGCATCGAGCGCGGCCTGATGACCACGATCCACGCCTACACCCAGGACCAGAACCTGCAGGATGCACCGCACAAGGACCTGCGCCGGGCTCGGGCGGCCGCGATCAACATCGTGCCGACCTCCACCGGAGCCGCCAAAGCCATCGGGCTGGTGCTGCCGGAGCTCAACGGAAAGCTGGACGGCTATGCGCTGCGGGTGCCGGTCCCCACTGGGTCGATCACCGATCTGTCCGCCGTGGTCTCCCGGGACACCAGCGTCGCGGAAGTCAACGAGGCGTTCCGAGCCGCCGCCGACGGCCCGTTGAAGGGCATCGTGCGCTACAGCGAGGAGCCGATCGTGTCCTCGGACATCATCACCGATCCCGCCTCGTGCATCTTCGATTCGCCGCTGACCAAAGTGATCGGCAACCAGGTCAAGATCGTCGGTTGGTACGACAACGAATGGGGTTACTCCAACCGGCTGGCTGACCTGATCGTCATGGTCGGCTCACGGCTGTGAGGACGCTCGACGACTTGCTCGCCGCTGGCGTGTCGAGTCGGATCGTGCTGGTTCGGGCCGACCTCAACGTGCCGCTGGACGGCACGCGCATCACCGACGACGGGCGGATTCGGGCCGCACTGCCCACCCTGCGCGCGCTGACCGGCGCGGGTGCCCGGGTGGTGCTGACCAGTCATCTGGGCCGCCCGAAAGGCGCACCGGATCCGGCGTACTCGCTCGCCCCGGTCGCCGCCCGGCTCGGTGAGCTGCTGGGTGCTCCGGTGGCGGCGGCGAGCGACGTCATCGGCGACTCTGCGCGCGCCACGGTGGCCGGCCTGGCCGATGGTGGGCTCGCGCTGCTGGAGAACGTGCGCTTCGACCCGAGGGAGACGGCCAAGGACGCCGCGCAGCGGGGCGCGCTGGCTGACGAGCTCGCCGCCCTGGTGGGTCCCGACGGCGCGTTCGTCTCCGACGGGTTCGGCGTGGTGCACCGCGTGCAGGCCTCGGTCGTCGACGTCGCCCAGCGGCTGCCCGGCTACGCCGGCACCCTGGTGCTCGCCGAGCTGACCACCCTGCGGCGGCTCATCGAGGCGCCGGGCCGTCCCTACGCGGTGGTGCTGGGCGGTTCGAAAGTGTCCGACAAGCTCGCCGTGATCGAGGCGCTGCTGCCGAAGGTGGACACTCTGCTCGTCGGCGGCGGGATGTGCTTCACCTTCCTGGCCGCTCAGGGCCACCCGGTCGGTGCCTCGCTGCTGGAGCCGGACATGGTGGACGTGTGCGCTCGGCTGCTGAAAGCCGCTGGTGACACCCTCCGGCTGCCGAGTGACGTGGTGATCGCCGACGAGTTCGCCGCGCACGCGAACACCGCAACGGTGGCGGCGCGGGACATCCCGGAGGGGTGGATGGGCCTGGACATCGGCCCGGACACGGTGCGTGACTTCGCCGCGGCGCTGGCCGGAGCGGCCACCGTGTTCTGGAACGGCCCGATGGGTGTGTTCGAGCTCGCCCCGTTCGCGGCGGGCACCCACGGTGTCGCCGACGCCATCGCCGGGTCTTCGGCGTTCAGCGTCGTCGGCGGTGGCGACTCGGCGGCCGCGGTGCGGTTGCTGGGCCTGCCCGAGGACGGGTTCTCGCACATCTGCACCGGTGGTGGCGCGGCTCTGGAGTTTCTTGAGGGCAAGGCGCTGCCCGGTGTCGCGGTGTTGGAGAATTAGCCGATGGCCCGCCAACCGTTGATCGCCGGAAACTGGAAGATGAACCTCCACCACCTCGAGGCCATCGCTCTGGTTCAGAAGCTTGCCTTCGCGCTGCCGGAGAAATACTTCGCCAAGGTTGAGGTGGCGGTGCTGGTGCCGTTCACGGCGCTGCGCAGCGTGCAAGCCCTCGTGGAGGGGGACAAGCTGCTGATGCGCTACGGCGCGCAGGATCTGTCCCCGAAGGACTCCGGGGCCTACACCGGCGACGTGTCCGGAGCGATGCTGGCCAAGCTGGACTGTGAGTACGTCATCGTCGGGCATTCTGAGCGGCGCGAATACCACGGTGAGGATGACGCGGTGGTGGGCGCCAAGGTGCGGGCCGCGCTGCGCAACGGGCTGACCCCGATCCTGTGCGTGGGTGAGGGATTGGGGATCCGCGAGGCCGGTGGGCAACTTGCGCACAGCACAGGGCAACTGCGCGGTGCCCTGAAAGGCCTGTCCGCCGAGCAGGTCCGGACCATCGTGGTGGCCTATGAACCGATCTGGGCGATCGGTACCGGGCGGGTCGCCACCCCGGCCGATGCGCAGGAGGTCTGCGGCGCACTGCGGGAGTCGCTGGCGACCAAGTACGGTGCCGAGGTCGCCGATGACGTCCGGGTGCTCTATGGTGGGTCGGTCAAATCGAGTAATGTGGCCGATCTGATCGTCAAGCCCGACATCGACGGTGCCTTGGTGGGCGGTGCTAGCCTAGACGCCGATGAGTTCGCGAAGCTCTGTGCGCTGGCTGCGGGCGGCCCCCTACCGTGAATCGCCTTGGGGACGGAGTAATCTTGCGAGGCAATCGTCGTCCGATGAGGATGTGATGAAGCTCTTCCTGCAGATCCTGCTCTTGGTCACCAGCATCGCGCTGATCCTGCTGATCCTGCTGCACCGAAGCCGCGGTGGAGGGCTGTCCAGTTTATTCGGCGGTGGCGTTCAATCGAGCCTGTCCGGCTCCAGCGTCGTGGAGAAGAATCTGGACCGGTTGACGTTGTTCGTCAGCTCGGTGTGGGTGATCTCCATAGTGGGGATCGGACTTTTGATCAAGATCGGCTGACCCGATCCGGGTGGCATCCCGGGCGGTTCCACGAGGTGAGGGCGATCAATGGCTAGTGGCAATGCGATCCGCGGCACGCGGGTCGGCGCCGGTCCCATGGGCGAGTCCGAGCGGGGTGAGACCGCCGCCCGGACTCGGGTGTCGTACTGGTGCTCGAACGGGCACGAGTCGCGGCCTTCGTTCGCGGCTGAGGCCGAGGTACCTGAGGCGTGGGACTGCCCCAGGTGTGGCTTTCCAGCTGGCCGTGACGAGCGGGTGCCACCCAACGCTCCGCGCAATGAGCCGTACAAGACGCACCTCGCCTACGTCAAGGAGCGCCGTTCGGACGCCGACGGCGAGGCCATCCTGGCGGAGGCGCTGGCCAGGCTGAAGGAATCCCGCGAACCCTGAGTGACCGTTACCAGGTAACTGGTTCGTGCAGGGCGTCATCGACGGGCTCGCTGGATCGCGCTGCCGCGTCGCTTCTGTCGGCCCGTCGCCGGTCCTGTCGTGCGCTCCACATGAGCGCACTGGCCCCTATCAGCAGGCAGACCAATCCGATGATGAGCAGGATGACCGCGAACGTCATCGTCTGAATGATGCTGTCCATGTGGTTGGCCTCTCGTGAGCGTGGGGTGGCAACGGGAACGCCGTGCAACACGGCTCGGCTCTCCGCGGGTGCTGTAGCGGACTGGACCCCGACAGCTCATCAAGCACGCACCTCCGGTCGCCATAGTGGAGATGACTCGCACTGTTTGTAGCTATAGTAACCCGATTAGGTAGACTTTTATAGTCTTATGGGTGACATCCTTGTTAATTCATCGCGATGGGTAGTCTTTTGGGGTTCGGAGCTGCTCACCGTGGCCGGCGAGCGGCTCCCTGACGTGGTGATCGCGCCCTGCTGTGGTGGCTTGAACCCGTCCTCGGCCGGGGCTGGCACGAGCCGCGAGTGAGAACGAAACCACCCACGGTTAGCCTGGTGTCCATGTCCAAGCTCTCCCTGCGCGCGGCCTTCACGCTCGGGCTGCAATCGACGCTCGCGGCTCAGCAGGTTTTCACCGATCGGGGTGACCGAGATCGCGGCGTTTGACGCTTCCTTGGACTCGCTGCAGCGATCCCTCTCAGCCGCTGAGCTGTCGCCGGTGATAGACAGAAGCGTACCGCGCACCAACGTTCTGGTGTATTACGGCGTGGGAGGAATAGGTAAGACTACACTCTCCCAGGAAATCGAAAACCGGTTTGTCGATCATGGTCGAGACTCGGCGGAGATGCGCGCGGTCATTCGATGTGACTTCGCCGACACCGCGGCATTCGATATTGAGTCTTACGTACTACGGCTGCGCGCCGGTCTGGGGCATTTGGCGAGCGGCTGGCCGGCGTTCGACATAGCGTTTGGTGTCTATTGGGAGCGTGCTCATCCAGGGGAGCCGTTGAACGAGTTCCTCAATCGCGATTCTGTCTTGCGGCGAGTCGCTCGCTCCGTCGGGCTCTCGGAACAGATCTCCTCGACGCTCGTTGACCTGGTTGGCGCGGCGCTTCCCGGTGTCGCCAAAGCGACTCAAGCGGTGGGCGGCCTACTGTACGGTCAGGCCAAGAAAGCTGTAGCGAGGCACCGCATCCTGAGTCAATGCGACATTCTCGGTGATCTTCTCGATGCCGACGCTGATTTCGAGGCGCTCTTATACCTTCCCTACCTTCTGGCCTGGGAACTGGACCGCCTACGACCGTCGCGGGTCAGAGCGATGGTACTTTTGGACACTTTTGAGGAAGTGACGTCCCGGAACACCCGAGATCTGGAGCGCTGGCTCCAGCGCTTGGCTTTCTTGATGCCGAACGTCTTGTTCGTGATTACCGGGCGAAACCGGGTGGACTGGGCCGACCTCGTTCGGGCCGATGAGCTGGACTTTGTCGGCGCGCAGCGTTGGCCCAACTTGGCGGCGGGTCATCTCGGCGATGAACCGCGGCAGCATCTCGTGGGTTACCTCTCCCCGAGTGACGCGGACGGTTATCTCGCGGCCGCGCTGACCCGACAAGGCCAGCCGGCGATTCCCGAGGGGATCCGCCAGCGGATTGTGACGGCAAGCGCCGGCCTGCCGCTGTACCTTGACCTGGCGGTCACCATATATTTGGATATTCTCGCGCGGGGCGAGGTGCCGGCCGAGAAAAACTTCGGGCAGCCGCTGCCGGCGGTGGCCGCGCAGATACTTCGTGACCTCGAGCTGGGTGAGCGCGACTTGTTGCGCGCGGCGGCCCTGCTCGAGGATTTCGACCTCGAAGCGCTCAGGGCCGCCTGCCCGGGAGTCCCTGATGCCGCAGTCCGGAGATTCAAGGACCGACCGTTCCTTGAATTCGACCCGAACCGAACATGGCGCTATTCGCTGCATGCGGTTCTCCGTGATGCGATTCGCCATGCCGACACCGATGAGGACGGGTCGGGCCTGCGTGATTCTTGGTCCGCGCGGGAGCGCGCTGACGCCGCGTCCCGAGTCATGGTGTACCTCCAGCTGACGGCGACCTCGGCGGCGGCATCGGGAGACCGCAGCACTCAGGTGGCCGCGGTGCGGCAGGCGATTGCGCTGTGTCATCTCACCGGTCAGTTCGTCGACTGGCTGGTCGATGGGGTGCAACGCTTCTCGTCTCGGGAGGATGGGGCTTGCTCGCTGATCTGCCGAGTGCGGGTGACGGCGTGGTCTCCGCGCTCCTCATCGGTGTTCAGGGCGCCAGGCAACGACGATCCGGTCGTCTGGATGACGCTGTTGCGCTGATGAGCTCCGCGCTTGATCGGCCAAACCTGCCCGGGAAGTTGCATCGCTTCCTGCTCTTGCATCGGGCGCACGCGCTTCGCGTCGCTGGGCGATACGCCGACGCCGGGTTGGACTACCGAGAGCTGTGGGACACTCCTGGTGACTTCCACTCGGATGCTGGGTATTGGCTCGCCGACTACGCCTTCCTCCAGGGCCGGTTCGGGGAGGCGTTGTCCGCATTGGATCAGCTACCGCGAGAAGCGACGGAACTTCAGGGAGAAATACTGCGCCTGCGTGGCCATGTGTATCGGGTCAATGGCATGTTCGATCGCGCTGAGGCGAGCTATCGGGAGGCCCTTGACCTGGCGCGGGCCATCGCGAACATCGGCGCTGAGGGGAAGGCGCTCACCGACCTCGTGCAGACGCTGGCCTGGTGCCGGCCCGCGGCCGCGCTCGACATCAAGGAGCGTGCCCTGGAAATCAACGAAGCTGTGCGCAACCTGGTGGAGATCGTGAAACTCCGCGCGGCGACGGCGGTGGCGTTGACAAGTTTGGGTGATCTCGACGAAGCCCACGCCGAGATCGAGCGCGGCTTGGCCACCACCGGCGAATTCGGGTACACCGGCGGGTTGGTGTGGTGCTGGGTGGCGCGCACAGTCGCCGAGATCGCACGATGTGGCCCGGACGGCGGCCGCGAAGCGGCCGAGCGGGTGTCGGCGATCGTTGGCGAGCTGGGCGGAAACCGCTTCTGGAGCGAGATTGCCGGCTGGTGGGCTGGTCTCGAGGGCAGCGATCATGCCGGCGACACGCGATGGATCGAAGGACCGGCCGCCGCCAGGGCCCGCTGGCTGGCTGTGTGCCCCACATCTGCGCGCCACGAAGCCTGAGGCTGGGCGGGGTTTTCACTCGTCATGCCAGCGGCTTCGCGTGAGATCGTCGTCATCGGGCTTGGCGAGGTGGCCGCCCATCATCACCCTGATGTGGTTGTCGTCGCCACACCAACGCCGACTCATGCCGCGGTCTGCGGTCAAGTCGCGGAGACCTTCCCAGCCGCACGCCTTTTGGTCGAGAAACCGGCGGCCGCCACCCTGGCCGATGCGCGACGCGTGCTTGGCGAGATCGGCCGACACCAGGCTGTCGAGGTGGCGTATCACATGTCTTTCTCCCCTGAAGTGAACTGGGCTGTAGAGGTCGCGCGAGCCAGTGCGGGAATTCTTGGCCCACCCGTGGCGATCGAGGCTGCATTCGCTGACCCGTATCAGGACGAACCGGAATCCGCGCGGTCGCGATTCTGCAACAGCTGGATCGACTCCGGAATCAATGCGCTCAGCGTGGTGAACCGCTTCGCCGAGCCACGTGAGCGCACATCGCTGCGTCAGCTGAGCGGAGACTCCGAGTCGGTATTCGAGGCGCGGGTGACCTGCGGGAAAGACGATAGGGTGGTCGAAGCGCTGTTCTTGACCAGTTGGCATGTGTCCATTCAGGGGTCGTGTTGAGCTGGGCCGTCACAGGTAAGTTGATCTTTATGGGGTGCGTGGTGGTCGGTGTCGGCGTGTCGGGCTCGCTGTTGGGTGTGTGATCGTCGATCATCTGGGTTG